>JAKAIY010000003.1 GCA_021814145.1 Chloroflexota bacterium | reverse complement strand
GTTCCGGCATGTGCGGGCGCGGGTGGCCAAGATTCTGCTCGAGCAGGAGGAACGCGCGGAGCGCGGCGAGCAGCCACAGCGCCGGCTCACCCAGCAGGAGATCGCCGCGATGGCCGGCACCGCGCGGGAGATGGTGGGCCGCGCGCTCAAGGAGCTCGAAGCGGCGGGCGCGATCAGCGGCTCGCACGGACGGATCGCTGTGCTGAGTCGCGAGCGGCTCCAGCTCTTGACCTCGTGAGCGCGCGCCCACGCCACCCGGCGCGACCGGCGGCGCCGGCGACTCTTCACAAGCCCTGATCTGGCCCCACCAGAGCGCCTCTTGCTAAACAGGAAGCGATGGCGTATAACAGTGCTACAGTTAGCTCGATTAGGCGGCATTTTACTACGCTATCGTTCAATTATAGAGGGAGAGCGCCGTCAGGCTCGCGGCGGCTTTCCATATCGTGATCGTGGTGTGCGTAGAAGGGCGAGGGGGTGTCTAGATGGCTATCGTCAGCCAGTTTGACCGCTCGATGATCGAGCAGTTCCTCAAATCAACCGGGCTGCGCTATTTGCGCGACAGTGACGGTGACTTTATCGTCCAGTTTGGCTTTGATGTTGATCGCGGCAATGAGATGTCGGTTATGCTGATGGCAAGCGGCAATATGGGCCAGATCTACGCGATCTACACTGAATCCACGACCATTATCCAGCCTCTGGATGTTGAGCGCGCGATCCGCATGTGCAATACATGGAACACCGAGAAGCGCTGGCCCAAAGCGTATCTCCGCATGCGGCAAGACGCTGGGCGCTCGTATGGGCGCATCATGCTCGAAGGCCAGCTCGATCTCGAGAAGGGCATTCACCAGGAATTGCTCGACGACTTCACCAGCACCATCATCGCGACATCCAACGCCTTCTGGGAGTGGGCGCACAAAGAGCATGGCTTTTAGCCGCGCGGTCGCTGGCGCTTCCGCTCTTCCGCCTCGCGGTCTGGTGGCGTGAAGCCCGCCAGAAACGCGGCCTTGTACTCTGGGAACGTTCCGGCGATGATCGCCGCGCGCGCGCCTTCCACCAGCCGGATCAGGAAGCGCAGATTGTGGATGCTCGCCAGCCGGTAGTAGAGCAGTTCGCCCCGGCTCTCGTCGTCTTCCGCGCGGATCAGATGATGCAGATAGCCCGCGCTGAACGTCCGGCAGGTATAGCAGTCGCACGTCGGGTCTACCGGCCCGCGCTCTTCGCGGAACGGCGCCGAGCGGATGTTGAGCCGCCCGCTTGCCGTGTACAGTCCGCCAGTGCGCGCCGTTCGCGTCGGCAGCACGCAGTCGAACATGTCCACGCCGCGCTCGATGCCTTCGAGCAGGTCATCCGGCGAGCCAACGCCCAGCAGGTGGCGTGGCTTGCCGTCCGGCAGCTCTGGGATGGTCGCCTCCAGCATCGTCCACATCAGCGGCTTCGGCTCGCCGACTGAAAGCCCGCCGATGCTGAAGCCATCGAACGGCAGCGATCCGGTGAAGCGTGCGCTCTCCGCCCGCAGCGCCGCGTCCATCGAGCCCTGGGGAATGCCGAAGAGCGCCTGCTCGCCCGGACGCTCGCGCGCCGCCAGCGCCCGCTCGGCCCAGCGGTGCGTGCGCTCCGTCGCCGCCTTTCCCGCCTCTGGCGCGCAGGGATAGGGCAGGCATTCATCCAACGGCAGGATGATGTCGGCCCCAAGCAGCGCCTCGGTATGCATCACGCTCTCCGGCGTCATCACCACCTCGGCGCCGTCCAGGTGCGAGCGGAATGTGACTTTCGCATCCGTTACCTCGCGCAGCTTGCCCAGGCTGAACACCTGGAAGCCGCCGCTATCGGTCAGGATCGGCCCCGGCCAGCGCATGAAGCCATGCAGCCCGCCAAACCGCGCCACCAGCTCCGGCCCTGGGCGCAGCAGCAGATGGTACGTGTTCGAGAGGACGACGCTCGCGCCGATCGCCTCCAGATCGTCCGGCCCAACCGCCTTCACGGTCGCGTGCGTCCCTACCGGCATGAACACTGGCGTCCGTACCAGGCCATGCGGTGTCAGCAGCAGCCCGGCCCGCGCCCGCGAGCGCGCGTCGCGGCTAACCACGCGGAAGCGCAGTGGCTCTCCCGCCTTCAGGGGCTCCATCTCGCCATCGTGCGCCGCACGCCCGCCGGGCATGGCCGCCTCCTGTTCCGCCGCTTCGTCACGCTCGCTCGCCATGTTCGCTATTCCTGTTTTCACCTTGCTATTCGCTCAGAAATGGCAGCGCCACCGCGAGAACCGCCTCGCGCTCCGTCACGAGCTGTCCGTGATCGAGGCCGGGCAGAACCGCCAGCCGCGCTCCCGCCGCGCGCAGCGCCTCACGCTGCGGCTCCAGCGCCTCCAGCACGCGCGTATCGCGTGTCCCGGCGATGACCAGGGCCGGGCAGCGCAGGTCCGCTGGCTGGAATGGCCGCCAGCTCGCCAGGCTGCGCGCCGTCAGCAGCGTGGTCCGCGCCGGAAACACCAGCGACGCCTCGCGCTCTTCTGGCGGCGCGTCCAGCGCGTCCAGCGCCGCGGTCAGGTCTGACGCCGCCAGCGCGTCCGCCAGCGGCTCCAGCTCAGCCTCCAGCTCGGCGACCTGCTCAGCGTCAAAGATGACGCCGAAATGGCCCCCAGCCATGATGATCCGCATGGCGCGGTCACTCGTCGCGCCAAGCTGCCGCGCGATGGTCGCGCCGAAGGAGTGGCCCCAGACCATAAACCGCTCCGCGCCGACCGCGTCCATCACGGCGAGCGTGTCACCCAGCACGCGATCCTCCGTGTAGGCCGCCGGATCATCCGGCGCGCCGCTCTCGCCAAAGCCGCGCGTGTCCATCGCGACCAGGGTGAAACGTCCGCTCAGCGCGTCGAAGTAGCCGGACTCGCGCCAGTAGCCGCGGGAGCCTGACAGGCCGTGAAGGAAGAGCAGCGGTGGCCCCGCGCCCTCCACCTCATAGGCGACGCGCACGCCGTCTGGCGCTGTCACAAACCGCGTCATGTGATCCCTGTCTCTCGCGCCTGGCTACTGGATATGCTCGCGCAGATACTCCATCACTTTGCGGTCAATCCGCGCGTCGCTGGCATCATGCGCCAGCCGCTCCTCCAGGTTCTCGCGCCCGCCATAGCGCTCCAGCGCGCGGAAAGTCAGCTCATCGTAGGCGCCGCTCACCGGGCCGGCGTAGTCGCCGCTGCGGGCGAGCAAGCCCTGGAGCTCAGCGGTCAGCGCGGCGTCCAGCGGCAGCATGTCCTCCGGCGCGGGCTTGAAGAAGAGCAGTTCGTGGATGTCCATCAGCCGCGCCAGCTCCCTGATTGGATGAGGATGGTCATCCACGCGCAGATCAATGAAGCGGTCGTTGAAGCCGCCGTAGCCGCCCGCTTCGCGCACCACCAGCAGCGCCGCCGACTGCTGCCCGCGGCTGTCGCCGCCCGCGGCCTGACCCGCCGCCAGCGCCGCCAGCAGCCGCCGCCACAGGGGGCCTGTCGCCGCCTGGAATGTTTCCGCCAGCGCGACCACCGTCGCCTCACCGACCAGGATATTCCCCTGCGCCGCGAAGTTTGGCCCGGCGATGCCGCCTGCCCAGGGGAAGCAGCCCGGCCCTGTATAGGTCGCTGAGCCGCCACGCGCATCCACGATCCCCGCCTGTCGCTGCTCTGGCCGGTCGTCCGCCGCGACCAGCGCGTCCAGCGTCTCCTGCGCGGAGCGGCCCGCCGCCAGCGCCTCCAGCCCGCGCGGGCCATAGCTCGTATTGGCCCATGACTGTGTCGCCACCGCGCCAATCCCGGCCCGCGCCCACGGCACGACCGCGCCTACCGCCAGAAACTTCGACTGGACGGCGATGCCCAGATCGCCTGTCTCCGCATCGCGCCCGACAATCGAGAAGGTTGTGACGGGCCGGTCCACACGCTCACCCGGCAGAGGTCGCCGCTCGCTCATCAATTCACACTCCCGCTCATCCCAGTGCGCGCGCCGCGCGGCGCCAGTATATCACCTGGCGGCTCCGCGCGAGCAGGCAGGTGGATAAATTCGCGCCTCAGGGCGGCTCGCGTCGCCGCAAAACCCCGTCTCCGCCGGTTCTCATAGCCGGACACGGGCCGCCGCGTCCCAGCCCGCTCCGGCGGGCTTCGCGGCCAGCGGCCTGTGGGCGCGAGTTTACCTGCCGGGCCTCACAGCGACCATTCGCAAGCCGCCCCTGTGGCGCAAGGCCAGGCGTGGGGCGAGTGGGATGTGCTATACTCAGCCGCTTTGTCTCTTCTGAAGTATGCTTGATTAAGGAGCGAGAGCATGACGCATCCTGGGCTGGAGAGCCAGGAGGAAACAGCGCCGCCTGACGCCCTGGCGCGGGCGGCGCTGGGGAGCCGGATCGTTGTGCTGGGTCTGTCGGGGTCGGGCAAGACGACGCTGGCGGCGGCGCTGGCGCGCGCGCTGAACGCGCGCCACGTCGAGCTGGACGCGCTATTCTGGGAGCCGAACTGGACGATGGCGGCGGACGAGGTCTTTCGCCAGCGGGTGGCGGAAGTGACGGCGGGCGACGCCTGGGTGGTGGATGGAAATTATTCGCGGTCGCGTGATCTGGTCTGGCCGCACGCGACGGCGTTCATCTGGCTGGACTATCCCTTGCCATTCGTCCTGGCGCGGCTCTTCCGGCGCACTGTCCGGCGCTCTTTCGCCCGGATCGAGCTGTGGAGCGGCAACCGTGAGCGGCTGTGGGAGCAATTTTTCACCCGCGAGTCGCTGTTCCTGTGGGTTATCCAGCAGCGCCCGAAGCACAAGCGGGAGTATCCGCTAATCCCCACGCTGTCTGGGGCGGCGGGGGCGCGCTTCATCCGTCTGCGCTCGCCGCGCGCGACGGCGCGCTGGCTGGCAGGGCTGACGGAAAAGGCGCGCGCCTGTCGCTGATCCGCGACCCATGCGGACTGGCGCCGACCCGGCGCGCTCGCCGTCGCGCGAGCGCGTTAGGGTGTGGGTCCCTGACCCTCGCTGCCCGACTCCATCAACTGGTCGAGGTCTGGCGGCAATTGCGCCAGCATGTTTTGCCACTCTCCCGGTGAAACGGCCTCGCGCAGCACCGAGGCCACCGCGCGCACATGGTGCGCGGCGTCTGGCATGTCAATACCCTCGCGCATGGCTACCAGATCATAGAACTCCCGTGGCCCAAACCGTTTTCCGGCGCCTGCGTCCGGCTCGAGCAGATAGCGCCCGATCTCGGGCGGCAGCTGCGACGCGAGATTCTTTGGCTCGCCGCCAGCTAGCCGCAGGGCCAGCGTTTCAAGGACGGCCCGCGTGGCCCGTTCCGCGTGCGCGCGGCTGCTCAAGCGTGCGCGGTGCTGGACCTGCCCGATGAATTCATCGTAGTTCATGGTCACTCTCCGGAGCCTCATCCAAAGCTCATCTGTGCACGGAACCCCCGGTTGCGCTTTCCGGCTGCGCGTATTCGGCGACCGCGCTGGAAAGCGGGCGCGGCGCGCCCACCGTGAGGGGCGCAAGCGTCATGCCACCAGGGGCGTGGGCGCGGAGAGGCGGCCAGGCCGTGGTCATCACCCCGCTGAAAATCGTCGCTTGTTCTTTAAAGTCGCTTATCCTTACAGGATAGCGCCCGCGGCGGTGAGGGATGGCTACGGCCTAGACCGGCGGCGCGAGGACAGGGGCGGTGGCGTTCCCGACCTCGCGCCGCGCGCGTTGTCCGCGCGCTAGCGCGTCTCATTGTCCCCGGCGTTCCCAGCGTCGGGGAAGAGCGCGCGGAGCGCCGTGAAGCGCTCGTCGAGCTCCTCCGGCGGGCAGCCGCACGGGCCGTCGTTGAGGTCCTTGCCGCAGCGGGGGCAGAGGCCGGCGCAGTCTTCACTATGCAGCGGCTTCATGGGCAGCGCCAGCACGAGCGCCTGGCGGATCGGCTCGCGCAGGTCCACCTGATGGTGGCTGTCAATGGCGAAGGCGTCGGCGTCGTGCGGGCCAGAGACAGGCGCGCCGCTGGTGACATCCACCGTCGGGTAAAACTCCTCACGCAGCGGGAACTCCAGCGCCTGGGTGAACTCGCGCAAGCAGCGTGTGCATTGCAGGCGCACCGCCGTTCTCACTATTCCATCCACGTAGATGCCCTGGTTTGTGCGGTGCATGCGCAACTGGCCCGTCACCGGACCCACCAGATCCGCCTCGCCCTCGCGCAGGTCCAGCCCATCCTCATTATCCAGCTCGACATCCAGTGTCGTGCCGGGGGCCGATTTCATCAACTGGGAGACATTGTAAATCATCGGAAACGACTCCTTGAGCGGCAGGCAGGCGGCTGAAGCCACGCCTGAAGGCCTCACGGCCACAAAGCCCGCCGTCGCGGGCCGGCGCAACGCCGCCAGAGGCGCTGTCCGCGCTCACCACCAAGTATAGCCCATCGCGTCGCCCGCTCCTTTTTCCCCTCCCGCGCGAGCGCTGAATGTGGTACACTATCGCCGCACGGGCCCATAGCTCAGCGGCAGAGCAGTCGGCTCATAACCGATTCGTCGCAGGTTCGATCCCTGCTGGGCCCACCAGACATCATGCGTCATCACGCGGGGCGGCTATCAGGCTCTTCGGCGGGTGGATACGCCGGGGTTCGCTGATCTGGCGCGCCCCGTTGTCGTATGGCGGCGCCGTCCATGCGGGAATGACGCGTGGGGGAGGGAGGAAGGAAACACAATGCAATTCTATGATCGAGCCAAGATAATTGTTCGGGCCGGGCGTGGCGGCAATGGCTCGTCCCACATGCGCCGCGAGAAGTATGTTCCGTTTGGCGGGCCGGATGGCGGCGACGGCGGACGCGGCGGCAGCGTCTACCTGGAAGCCGACAGCGGCATGAACACGCTGGTGGACTACCACTACAACCCCCGGTATAAGGCGACTTCCGGCGGCTCCGGCGGCCGGCAGGAGATGCACGGCGCGGCGGGCGACGACCTGATTCTCAAAGTCCCGGCGGGCACTGTCGCGCGCGACGCCGAGACTGGCGAGACGCTCGCCGACCTGACCGAGCCGGGGCAGCGGGTGATGGTGGCGCGCGGCGGGCGCGGCGGGCTGGGCAACGTCCACTTCGCTACCGCGACCAACCAGGCCCCGCGCGAGGCGCAGCTGGGCGAGCCGGGCGAAGAGCGCGAGATCGAGCTGGAGCTGAAGCTGATCGCTGATGTCGGGCTGGTAGGCTATCCCAACGCGGGCAAGTCTACCCTGCTCTCGGTTATCACCGCCGCGCGCCCCAAGATCGCTGAATATCCTTTCACCACGCTGACCCCTAACCTGGGCGTGGCGATCATCGGTGATCCGGCGCGCGGCGACGACTATAGCTTTGTGGTCGCTGACATCCCCGGCCTGATCGAGGGCGCGGCGGAAGGCGTTGGCCTGGGGTACGAGTTCCTGCGCCACGTCGAGCGCTGCCGCCTGCTGCTGCACCTGATTGACGGCATCTCGGAAAAAGACCCGTGGGAGGAGTTCGAGGCCATCAACCGTGAGCTTGAGGAATATGACCACAGCCTGGCGGGGCGCCCGCAGATCATCGTGCTGACCAAGATGGACCTGGCCGAGGCGCGCGACCGCTGGCCCGCGCTCAAGCGGCGCGCCGAGGAGGAAGGCTACCCGGCGGTCGCTATCTCCGCCGCCACGAATGAGGGGGTACAGGAGCTGCTCAACCTGACCTCGCAGCGGCTGATCGAGATGCGCCGCGACGAGGCTGAGGCGCTCGCCCGCCAGCCCATGGCGGCTGTCGCCGCGACCGGACCAACGCTGCGCCCCCAGCCAGAGGACACCTACACCATCGAGCGCATGCCGGGGGGCTTCCGCGTGCGGGGCAAGCGCATCGAGCGCCTGGTAGCGATGACCAACCCCGCGAGTGTGGAGGGTATGGAGCGGATGGAGGCGCAGCTGCGCAAGCTGGGCGTTCTCCAGGCGCTCGAAGACGCTGGCGTCCAGCCTGGCGACACCGTCGCCTTCGGCAAGGTCGAGCTGCTCTGGGGCGAAGAGATGTTCTGAGGCGGGAGGCTTCCGGCCTTATCACGCATGCGCGCTCCGGCGCGAGAGCCTGGGAACGTGTTTCGCCGGCCATCCGCCGGGCTGGGGCGCTGAGCTGAGCCATGTGGCGTGGCCCCGCTCAGCGCTCCTCCGTCTCGGCCCCCGCCATTTTCTCCGCTGACGGGATGCGCTGGATGCGCACCTTGTCTATGCGACGGCCATCCATATCCACGACTTCGAGCGTAAAATCGCCGTCGCTCACGGTGTCGCCCTCGCTGGGAATGCGCCCGAGGCGGGTGAGGATGAGGCCGCCGATGGTGGTGTATTCATCCACCTCATCAGGCGGGATCTCCGGCAAGCCCACCTGTTCGTGAACAGTTTCCCAGTCCGTCCCGCCATTCACCATCCAGGAGCCATCATCCAGGCGGCGAATGGCCCCTCCCTCCTCGCCATACTCGCTCTTGATCTCGCCGACCAGCTCTTCGAGCACATCCTGGAGGGTCACGAGGCCGGAAATCTGCCCGTATTCATCCACAGCGAACGCGACCTGCGCGCCCTCGCGCTGGAAAGTGGCGAGCAGGTCGTCAATGTGCTGGCGCTCGGTGACGAAGAGCGCGGGGCGCAGCAGCGCGCGAATATCCAGTGGCTCCCCGGCGGGCCGCTCGCGCAGCAGGTCGTGGGCAAAGAGCACGCCGCGCACCTCGTCGAGCGAGTCCTCATAGACGGGCAAACGGCTGTGGCCGGAGGTGAGGAAGCGCTCGCGGATAGCGTCGAGGGGCTCTTCGATGTCAATGGCGACGATATCCGCGCGCGGGGTCATGATCTGCTCTACCCGGCGGTCGGTGAAGCGGAAGACCCGGCGGATGAGCCGCTCCTCCTGCTCTTCGACCGCGCCACCGATGGCGCCTTCATGGATCAGGTAGACGATATCCTCCTCGGTGAGCGGCGCGGCGCGGGCGCCCGCCTGGCCAAGTATGCGGAGGCCGAGGTTGACGGAGCCGGTGAGCAGGGCGACCACCGGGCGGGCGGCCCGTGCGAGCGCGTTCATCGCTGGGGAGACGCGCGTGGCGATGCCGTCAGCGTGGCTGAGCGCGATGTGCTTGGGAATCAGCTCGCCGAGAACGAGTGAGAAGTAGGTGATCAGCAGGACGACGATGGCGAACGCGACGCCACCGGCCCAGGGCGCGATGGCGGGTATTTGCTGCAGCGCGCCCGCCAGCGCGGCGCTCAGGCGGGCGCCGCCGAACGCGGAAGCGAGCGTGCTGATGAGCGTGATGCCAACCTGCACGGTGGCAAGGAAGCGGTCGGGATGCTCGACGAGATCGAGCGCCTGACGGGCGCCACGCTGGCCCGCCTGGGCGCGCTGCTCCAGGCGGCTCCGCCGGGCGGATACCACGGCGATCTCTGAGGCGGCGAAGACGCCATTGAACAGGATCAGCGCCAGTATGATGGCGCCCTCGAACAGCAGTGTGCCGTCCATGAAGCTACGCCTCCCATCTCTCTGCGCGGGCGCGGCTTGAGCCGCCATGCGCCGTTGTGCGCGACTTTGGCGCCACCCTGGGCGCCTCAGCCATATCCAGATCATGGGCGCGCGCGTTTTGGGCTTGCGCCGCCTGGCGCGCTTCTTCCCCGCCTGTGACGTATCTGTGACCAGGGACAAGCGGCGCGCGTGGCACAATAACCGTGTCACGCGATTGCGCGGATCGCCAGCGAGCGCCACCCCGACGGGCGCCGCGCCAGCGAGACAGGAGACACGCATGGCCCGGCGCGCATCCCCGGCTGACCCAGACCACGGCGGCCCATTCGATTACATCATCATTGGCTCCGGCTTTGGCGGCAGCGTCTCCGCGCTGCGACTGGCGGAGAAAGGCTACCGTGTGCTCACGCTGGAGCGCGGCAAGCGCTACACCGCGCGGGACTTCGCCCGCACGAACTGGCGGCTCCGCAAATACTTGTGGGCTCCGGCGCTGCGCTGCTTTGGCATTCTGCAGATCAGCCCTTTCCGCGATGTCCTTGCCCTGCACGGCAGCGGCGTGGGCGGCGGCAGTCTTGGCTACGCCAATGTCCTGATGGAGCCGGCGGCGGAGTTCTTCGCGACCGGGGACTGGAGCCAGCACGCGGACTGGCGCACCCTCTTGCGGCCCCATTTCGCGACCGCCCGGCGCATGCTCGGCGTCACGCCTAATCCGCGCCCCACGCCAGCGGACACCGCCATGCGCGCTGTCGCTGGCGAGCTGGGCCGCGCCCCGACTTTTACGCGCGCCGATGTCGGCGTCTATTTTGGCGACCCGGACCGGCCTGGCGAGGAAGCGCCGGACCCCTACTTCGCGGGCGCTGGCCCCGCGCGCAACGCCTGCCTGAGCTGTGGCGGCTGCATGGTGGGCTGCCGCCATAACGCCAAGAATTCGCTCGACAAGAACTACCTGTACCTGGCGGAGCGGCTCGGCGCGCTGGTCCAGCCAGAGAGCGAGGCGCGTGATATCCGCCCGCTGTCAGACCACGAGCCGGATGGCGCGCGCTATGAGGTGCTGGCCCGCCGCTCGACGGCTTGGGTGGGGAAACGCTCCTATCCTCTCCGCGCCCGCAACGTGATCGTCGCCGCCGGAACTCTCGGCACGCTGCGCCTGCTGTTGCGCTGCCGTGACCTCACCCATTCCCTCCCGAAGCTATCGCCGCGGCTGGGCGAGCGGGTGCGCGCCAATGGCGAGTCACTGCTGGGGGTGGTGAGCCGTCATCAGCATACGGACTATTCTACAGGGGTGGCCATTACCTCCCTTTTCCGGCCGGACGAGGTGACGTCGGTCGAGCCGGTGCGCTATCCGGCTGGCTCCTCCCTGATGCGGTTGCTGGCCTGGCCGCTCGTGCCTGAAGGACCCGCCCCGGTCCGGCTGCTGCGGTCGCTCGGCGCATTGCTGCGCCATCCCGTGCGGTACGCGAGCGTCTACTTCGGGCGGGACTGGGCGCGTCACACGACCATCCTGCTGGTGATGCGCTCCATTGATGTCCACATCCATATGCGGCTGGGGCGCTCGCCCTGGACACTGTTTCGCCGGGGCCTGGTCTCCGCTTCGTCCAGCTCTCCTGACGCGCAGGCCGTTTCGCCCTCGCCCGCGCATGCCGTCGCGCGTAGCTTCGCCCGCCAGGTGGACGGGTTTCCGCTCGGCTCGATTACCGAAGGGGTTCTGGGCAGCCCCGTCAGCGCGCACATGCTCGGCGGATGCCCGTTTGGCGCCAGCGCGGAGGAAGGCGTCGTAGGGCTCGATTTCCAGGCGCATCACTATCCGGGCCTGTACGTTGTTGATGGCTCAATTGTGCCGGGCAATCCAGGCATCAACCCCAGCCTGACCATCGCGGCCCTGGCGGAGTACGCCATGAGCCTGATCCCCGCCCGTGCGGAGAGCGCCGAGCCTTCCTCCGCGCCCTCAACGGCCTCGTAGCGGGCGAGCGGGCCGGATCGCCCCAATACACGCCTGTTTCAGCGTGACGGCGCTGTGGCGGAGGACGCTGGGCGGGAGCGGCTTTCACGGCTGCCCAGCTATGTCAGGGAGGTTATGGACGGCATGGGCATGCCGCAAGGCGCCGCTCCGACGTAGGTGATCGCTGGCTTCTCCGCGCCAAAGGCGTTGACGTTGACGTGGACCATAGGGGCCGCGCCGAACACAGTCACGGTCGTGAGCCGCCTCGCGGTCAGGTGATACCGGACGCTCCGCCGCGACCGACTGGTGATGAGGGCGTTGCGCAGCTTTTGCGCGAAGCGTTCCTCCAGCGCAATCGTGAGCGTACCCGCCCGGACTTCGCTCCTGATCCGGGCGCGGGTCTCCGGCGGCCCCGCGATCATGAGCGCTTCGCGCTCGCCTGGCTCGATGGTCAGGTCTATCCAGCTCGTCTGGTCACGAAGCTCCAGACGCTCAAATCCGCTGACTTCTCGTATCTCGATTAAATCATCCAGACAAACATCTCGCATCACGGTTTCCTTCCTGATGGGAGCCAGCCGCGCGATATTGGCAAGCCCCTCACGATCCTCTAGCAGAGGGCATGCCACGGCCATGAACAGGCGCTCTTCGTCCCGTTCCGCCCACCCGGAGTGGCGCCGCCATCGCGCTCGGTGGGGTGGTCACGCTATGGCTCCTGATGTTCGCCAGCATGGCCGCCTGGGGCATGAAGGCGCGCAAAAAGGCGCTGTGGCGACGCGCAAAGCGCAAGGCCGCTGGGCGGCTCTGGCGGGACTACCTGGGCTGTTGGGGGATGGCGAGAGCATACCTCCCGCGACGGGACCATGCGCGATTCACCAATGCCGGCGCAAGTTCCCGCGATCATCAGTTCAGTTCGCTGCGGTCGGGGGTGGTGGGCCGGGCTCCATGCTGGCCGTGGCGGCAGTTGGGCTTGCCGCAGCCGCCAGAGCCAGGGCGCGCGGGCGGGTCGGGCTGGCGCTGGTAGCCCTCGATCTCGCGCACGGGGACGGTGATGACCGCGCCGCTCTGCAGCATCACCTCCACGGACTCGCGCGGGACGTTGATGCCGACAACGCGCCCTGGCCCGCTCGGAGTGGAGACAATCTCGTTGTAATCGGGCATCTCGGCCTTGGCGGCGATGTAGTCGTCGTTCTCATAGGCCAGGCAACAGAGCAGCCGCCCGCAGAGGCCGGAGATTTTGTTGGCGTTGAGCGGCAATCCCTGCTCCTTGGCCATCTTGATCGAGACGACATTGAACTCCGTCAGCCAGGAGCTACAGCAGAGCGTCTTGCCGCACCTGCCGACGCCGCCGAGCAGCTTGGCGTGGTCGCGCGCGCCGATCTGGCGCAGCTCGATGCGCGTGTGGAACTGCGCGGCGAGGTCGCGCACCAGCGCGCGGAAGTCTACCCGTTCCTCAGCGGCGAAGTAGAAGGTCAGCCGGGCGCCATCGAAGGTGTATTCCGCCTCGACCAGCTTCATCGGCAGCCCGTGCGACTCGACACGCTCGGCGCAGCGCCGCAGCGCCGCCTTCTCGCGCGTCTTGAAGTCTAGCATCTGTCGTAAGTCATCCTCCGTGGCGACGCGCTTGACGGGCTTGAGCGGCTCGCCGCCCAGCTCGGCGGCCTCCACCTGCCGGGGCGCGATAACGACACGGCCACACTCGACCCCCTTGGCCGTCTCGACGATCACCCACTGGCCGGGCTTCAGGTCGAAGCCAGCGGGGTCATAATAGTGGATGCGGCTGGTCGGGCGGAAGCGGACACCGACGACATGCGCCGTCGCGCCCACAGCGCCTTCCGGCGTAGGGGTGGTGGATGACATAGAACAGTCCCGCCTGGTATCTGAAACTCATGCCGCGCCAGGGCGGCGAAGCTGGGGACGCCTAGCCGCCCAGCTCTTCGGCCAGCAGGATCGCCTCAGCCACCTCACGCATGGACTTGCGGTTGTTCATGCTGAGTTTCTGGATGCGGCGGAAGGCTTCCTGCTCAGTGAGGTTGAGCTTGGTCATCAGCACGCCCTTGGCCTTCTCAACCACCTTGCGGGTAGCGAGCTGGTCTTCGAGCGTCTTGACCTGCGACTCCATCTCGCGGAATTCCTGGAAGCGCGAGAGGGCGATCTCAATCGCCGGCTTGAGGTCGCTCTGCTTCCAGGGCTTGGTAATGTAGGCGACCACTCCCGCTTCACGCGCGCGCTCGATCAGCTCGTCATCGCTGAACGCGGTCAGCAGCACAGCCGGAGCGAGACGCTCGCTGGTCAGGATGCGCGCCGCCTCGATGCCGTCCATCTCCGGCATGCGGATGTCCATCAGCACCAGATCGGGCCGCAGCTCGCGCGCGAGGTTGACGGCGCTCTGCCCGTCACCCACGTCACCCACGACCAGATACCCCTGGCGTTGCAGCTCCTCGCGCAAATCCATGCGAATCACCGAGTCATCCTCGGCGATGATAATACGTGTTGTCATATGGTCACTCCCTCGCCTCCCCAGAGGACTCCCGCGCGCCGCCCCGCAATCCTGACGCCGGGACGCTCGCGCTGGAGGCGGGCGCGTCGCGGAGGCGGTCCGCGGCTGCGCGCCATTGAGCAGTCTCACATGTTCGCGGGCAGTATAGCACATGGGCGGAACGCGGCCCGTAAGCGGCTCCGGGAAAGGGACGCGGCCATAAATGGCGGGGAGCGCGTGATGTTACATCCGCGGCGTATGGCGAGTGTTAGGTGTATGCGCTGGGAGACGGGCGGAAGATGGCTGGCGCGAGGAAGATAGAAAGCGGGTTTGCTGATGGCGCAGGCGTGGAAATGGGGGCCAGTGAAGGCGCTCACAGGGGCGCATGGCTGGCCGCGCGGGCTGGCGTGGCTCCTCACGCTGGTGGATGCGGGCGCGCCGCCGCCAGGGGGTGAGCGCGAGCGCCGCGCGGCGCCGGCCATCAGGCAATCCGACTCCACAGGAGACTATGACGCCTTCGTGCGTGAGCATGAGCGCGCGATCCTCAACTACCTCTGGCGCCTGACTGGAGATGAGCAGAACGCCTACGACCTGACGCAGGAGGTGTTCCTGCGCGCCTGGCAGCGGTTCAACCAGGTGCGCGGCTATGAGAGCCCGCGCGGCTGGCTCTTTCGCGTCGCGACGAACCTGGGGCTCAGTGCGCTTGCTCGCCGCAAGACACGGTCGGGTGAAGTGGCCTTCCTCACCGAGCGCGGGCCGGAGATGAGCGACCCGGCGGGGCGGCTGGCGGAGCGCGATCAGGTGCGCGCGACGCTCCTGCGGCTGACGCCCCAGCGGCGGGCCGCGCTCTGCCTGCGCGAGGTCTACGGCCTGAGCTGCGCCGAGGTGGCGCAGGCGCTGGGCGTCTCGGGAACGGCGGCGCGCATGACGCTCAGCCGGGCGCGCGAGCAGTTCCGCGAGCTGTACCTGCGTGAGGAAGGAGACAACGCATGACGCATGAGACGTTGACCTGCGCCGAGGACGTGGCGCTCGACCAGCTCTCCGCGCTGCGCGACGAGGCGTTGCCCGCTGCCGAAGCGGAGAAGCTGCGGGCGCACATCGCGGGCTGCGCCGCCTGCCAGGCGCGCATGGCGGACTTCGAAGCGCTGGCGGGAGCGCTGCGCGCCCAGCGCGAGCTTGATCCCGGCGACCGCATTCTCGATGGCGTGCATGCGCGGCTGGCGAGCCGGTCTGGGCGCACACGCGGCGGGCGGCGCATCTGGAGCATGGGCGGCGGGCGGCGTGTGTGGGCCGGGCTGGCGGCGCTGGCCCCAGTGGCGGCGCTGATCCTGCTCTTCGTCTATGTCTTCGCGAGCATCGGACGCCAGCCGGCGAACGGCCCCACTCCGACCACTGGCATCGCGTCGCCGACGAGCCTGAAGCCGATCTACCCGACCGCGACGCCCGCGACGGTGGTCATTCCTCCCTACACGCAGGCTGTTCCCGCCAGTGTCGCGTGGGGAACGGTGACGCCGGTGAAGCGCTTCACCATTGCGCCCAATGGAGGCTCCGCGTTCTTTCCGCAGGTGTTTTCCGGCGATCTGAGCGCGGTAGGCGGCAATCTCTTGAGTATAGCGGCGGCGACAGCGGGGCTTGCGCAGAACCAGCCGCCGCTGGCGCTCTATGCCACCGCGACGGGCGCCATTACTCGCCTCAGTCCAACTGGCCGCATGTCCATGATAGACAGCCAGTACATCGTCTATTACTACGACACCGCGCCCGGCGCAACCTGCGGCCCCTGCCATACCACCATCTGGTCACTCGACCGCGCGACTGGCAAGACTTGGGAAATTGACCCTGGCCCTCCAGGTCCTAATGGTCTCGTCCCTTATGGCGGTGACCAGTCGGATATGACAAGCGCTGATCACGTGGCCTTTGTGACGATGGAAGGTCAGGTTTGGGTAGCCAATCTCGCTACCCATCAGGTGACGCTGACGCTGCCAATTGGATCGCAGCCAGCCAGCGCTGATACTATCGAACCACAGGAACGGTTGGTTGATTTCCAGTATCCATACCTGATCTATACCGAAACGCCAATTGCGACGCCGGGCGAGCGGCAGCCAGCCTCAACGCTCAACATTCTTGATCTGACGACAGGGGTAAACACTCCTGTCACCGCGCGGGTTGCTGGGCAGACGCAAACCGCAGCCTCCATGTTTGGGTTCGACTATTCTGTAGAGATGGTTGGAGGCGCGCTCTATGCCATAAGGAGCGTGAATCTCAACGGCGTGAACGCGCAGGGCCAGCCCGTCAACGTGACCTATGGCGAACTCTACCGGCTGGATAACGCCTTCGCGTCCGGTGGCCAATTCACTTTCCTCGCGCGCTGGCCAATCGGCGGCATTTCTGGGGGTGGTGGACCTGGGAGCAACGGGCCGCTCAATACGCGGCTCATCGCGCTCGGCTCTGGCTACTTCTGGGACCTGACTGAAGAGCGGCTCGTCCTATCGCAAATCGCCGTCTCACAAGTCGTTGGCCCGTACCTCATCGTGGAAGGCGCGCAGCCAAACAATAGTGGTATGATCCAGACGTACCCCATCACCGTCTACGACTCGTCCCAATTCGCCGTACACGCGGGCGGATGATTTTCCCCGCCGCCACCGGGCCATCCGACGACAAAGAGAGGGCCAGCGCCAGGGCTGGCCCTCTGGTTGATGGCGCCGCCACGCTCGTTAGTGGGCGTACCCATGCGTAGCCCGGTACGAGCCCTCTTCCCTGAACTGCATCACCGCCGCGGCGCCAATCGCAAGCACAGCGACCACCAGCGCCGCGATCACGAAGAACGTCACGACACCAGTGGCCATCGTGAAGGCTGTGGCGAGCGACAACCCAAACGCGACGTCCAGGTACATCATGAACTCGCTCACCGCGGCCAGCCCGAAACCAATTCCGTACAATGCCGCGATGGTATTCGCGTCTGGCTCCTCTTCACGCCGCCTGAGCGTCGCATAGACGGCGATGACGGCGATGACGGCGAACCCGACAGCGAACAGCAGTGGCCACCAATACGAAATGGGCGCGGGGAACCAATAGCTCAACATATCGCTACCTTCCTTCCCCCCCCAATACGGGGACAAGTGGAAACGCCCCTTGATGAGCGTCCTACTCCCCGTGCTTCTACCTTACAGCAAGCGCGTCACAGCCAGCGCAAGAATTGAGCGCCGGGTTTCACACCTGCCTCACACCGTCCGGCCGGCCCGCTTTTCCGCCTTTTCCGCCTCGCCGTCGGAGCGCTTCAGGCCGGGTGGCGCCGCGCGTTCTCCACGCATCGCGCCGCATTCCAGCCCCTTCCTTAAGGACCGCTGGCATTCCCGCGACTCCCGCTTCGCCCGGTTTTTTCTACTCCTAATTTGACGCGCATGGTGGGCGCCGGGTGCTATACTACCTCTAGCGGACGCGGCGTACAGGGGCCAGTGACGAGCGCCCATCCAGGGGGATGGGCGCACCGCCGTGAGCATCTTCACGCTGTCAGAGAGCCTAGAGAGGCGGCGCTGCAGTATGGAACACGCGCATGTCTCCCGGCCGCAGCAACTCACGCGGCCAATCCTCATCGGAGCCTTCGCCGGATGGAACGACGCCGCCAGCGCCGCGACCTGGGCGATCAAGTTCCTCATCAACCAGTGGGACGCGGAGCCATTCGCCGAGATTGACCCCGACATCTTCTACGATTTCACCGAGATACGGCCCACAGCCCATATCTCGGGCGGCGTGGTGCGCCGTCTCAGCTGGCCTGGCAACCGGTTCTATGTTTATCACGCCGCGCGCGGAGACGCGGAGAGCGAGACGCGCGATGTCGTGCTCTTCCTCGGCGAGGAGCCGCACCTGCGCTGGAAGACCTTCGCCCGCGAGATGACCGAGCTTTGCCACCAGCTTGGCGTTGATGAGATAACCCTCCTCGGCGCCTTCTCTGCCGAAGCGCCCCATACCGCGCCCGTCCATGTCACTGGCGCCAGCAGCCGCGCCGCCACGCTGCGCCGTATGGACCTCCTGGGCGTCGAGCGCGCCAGCTACTCCGGCCCTACCGGCATCCTTACCGCCGTACAGGACATCGCCCGCCGTGATGGCATCGCGACCACCAGCCTCTGGGCCGCCACGCCGCACTACGTCGCCGCCGCGCCCAATCTGCCCGTCGCCGAGGCCCTGCTGCGCCGTGTTGACCAGATTTACGACTTCGACCTGAACCTGCGGGACCTTGCCCGCGCCGCCCGCCGCTTCACCAGCCGGGTCTCCAGCCTGGTGGCCGCCGACCCGGAAGTCACCGCATATGTCCATACCCTGGAGCAGCGCCTCAGCGACACCAAACCTGGCGCGAAAGAGACTGACGCGACAGACGCCGGCGAGTCCGGCGCGGGCGGACGCTTCGCGCCTGATCTCTCCGGCGTCCACAACATTCCGCGCGTGGGTGAGCTGCCCAGCCCGGAAGAGGCGATTTTTGATGTCGAGACGTTTCTGCGCCGCAGACGCGAGCAACATGGCGCCGGAGACGCGGAGTAGACCGCGTCCGCGGGGACGCTCCCGCGCGAAGAACCGCTGCCTGCGAGTCGCTGGCGAAGCGCGACGGAGCGCGATGTGGGCCTCTCGGGCTGGCTGTGACCATAACCGGCCCGAACGCGTAACATGATGAGGGAGGAATGGAGCGAGCGAGGGGAAATCGCCGCCCCCTCAGGTCAGGCCGCGCGCCTGAGTCCGCCCGCTTCTACGACCAGCCATCACCACGACGCCAGCAGGCGTTTGCTGGTGTCCAGCCCCGGCGCCGCAATGGCCGCGGCGCTTCCCTTTCAATGAGCCAGAGGGATGATCCAGCCTCGCGCGGCGCCGGCGCATCCAGTCCGCGCCAGGCAGGCTTCGGTTTCGCCAGCGCGATCCATCTACCTGTCAAGCGATCACTGTTCGCGCTCGCGCGCTAGCTACCTGGCGCGCCGGGCTTCTCAATATTCCTCCTGGAGGCCACCCAGTGGAACCCCGAAGTTCTGGTCCGCGCGGTCAACGCGCCAGCGCAAGGAAGTCCGGTCAGAGCGGAGGAAACAGATCCCGCGGCAAGCGTTCCCAGCAACGGCCACGCGGCGGATCGAGCCAGCGGCAATTCAACGCTCCGCTCGATGAGCGATTGAACAGCATCCGCTCAGAAGCGACCGCCAGCCCCGAGGCGTCGCGCATGTCCGCTGGCTCCGCGCCCCGCGCGCCTGAGGAGCCTCCCACGCCGCGCGCCTCGCAGCCCAGGCCGCCAAAGGACACGTCAACAAAGACCAGGCCAGAGCGCCCGGTCAGCTCTGAGACGGACCCGGTGCGCTTGCTGGCCTCCTGGCTCATCGAACCGAATACCTACGAGCGCATCCATAACTGGCTGGCGGACGCCATGCCGTTCCACTGGCGCGAGCGCGCGCGGCGACCTGGCTACTGGCGGCGGCGCGCGGTTCCGGTGGCGCTCCTGGTGGCCGGCGTCATCATCGCCGTCATCGTGGGCAACCTGGGCATCTCCGTCGCCCGGCAAGTTTCCAGTGTCTTCGCCAGCGCCGCCGCCGTCAACACCACCCAGCAGGAGTCCACGCCGGGCAGCGTCATCATTTCGCCGCTCAACAATAGCGACGGCTCCCCCACTCCTGGCCCCATGACCTATACCGTTGGCGTGTGGACTTCCAATACCATGCCCGCTGGCGGCTCTGTCACCGTCTTCGTCCGCGTCTCCGATAACACCGAGCCGGTCGCCCAGGCCCGTGTCTACATCCAGACGCAAGTGGGTGGCGGCAGCGGGCCGCGCCTGGGTCCGCTGACCACCAACGCCTATGGCATGGCCTCCGCCCAGCTACGATACGGCGCGGGGCAGGGGACACCGGTCTTCCTCACCGCTACCACCACCATCAACGGCAAGACCTACTCCGGCACGTACACCTTCGTCGCGTATTAGCCGGCCAGGTGCCTGCGGGCGCGGCGCAGGGCCAGCCGGCCATACGGTCCGCCCGCGCTACATCTGCGAGCGGACCGACGCCAGCTCCTGCAGGCGCACGCGGGCAAGCTGGTTGGTGGGGTCCACGCGGGCGAGGTTGCGATAGACGCGCGCCGCCTGCTCGTATTCGCCAACGGAGTAGTACGTCTGGCCAAGCAGGTCGTACGCCTCGAAATTCGTCTTGTCCATCGCGATCAGCTGCTGGAGCGCGGCGACCGCCTCGCGCGACTGGCGGCTGGCGAAGTAGTAGCGCGCGATGACCGTCTGTTGCTCCACGGCGTCAGCGCCGCGCCCCATCTCCAGGCAATACTGGACGAACTGATGCCGCAGCGCCATATCCTCCGTGGCGAACTGGATCGCCTGACGGAGCTGGCCCAGCGCCTCCTCGTGGCTGCCCGAGTCCCAGGCGATTTCGGCCAGCCGCTGGTAGACCTGCGACGCCTCGGCCAGCGCGCCCCGGCGGATATAGATATCCGCCAGCGCCCGCAGCTCAGACGCGCCCTCGTCCAGCTGGCCCCGGCTCAGTTGAATGTCCGCCAGCTCGCTGCGCACGGCGGGGTCATCGGGGGCGAGCCGCTGCATCTCGCGCAGGATCAGCACCGCGTTCTCCACCTGCCGGTTGGCGCGGAACTGCCGCACAATCTGGGCGTACTCCTGGAGCTGGCCCGCGCGGTCAGGCCGCCGCGCCGCCACTTCGGCGATCAGGGTGTATATCTCGTCGCTGCGCGTGCGGTTCTGGCTGACCGATTCCAGCGCCGACTGCATCTTCGCCACCTGGCCCGAAAGCTGGTAGGCCCGCGCCAGCAGTGTCGAAATCTCGATCTCTGGCGCCAGCCGCTCCTCGCTATCCGAGCGCGGGCGCGCCGCCCACACCACCGGCTCTGGCGGCGACCGCCGCACGACCGCCGCCGCCTCCTCCAGCTCGCGCACCGCCTGCGCCGCGCCCACCTGCTCGCCCGCCAGCAGGTATACCTGCCCCAGGGCGTAGCGCGCCAGAACCTCGTATCCCGGCGCCGAAACAATCTGCTGGAAGGCCGTCGCCGCCTCCTGCTGCCGTCCGGCGGCCAGGTGAATCTCGCCCAGCGCGTAGCGCAGATCGGCGTTGCCCAGGTTCTGGTCCAGCGCCATCACATACTCGCGGACGATCTCATCGTAGCCGCGGAAATTCTCCGCCCGCAGCGCCCGCAGCAGGCGCCCCAGCGTCTCCAGCGTCGCCATCTTGCCTGTGCCGGCCCCCGGCGCGCTCATCCCTGGCGAGATACCCACGCCCGTCGCCAGCGCGATCTGCCAGCGGGCCAGCGCCATCGTCACACCGGGATCAGTCTGCAGGATGCGCTGGTATTCCGCGACCGCCTGGACAGCGCGCCCAGCCTTCATCAGCGCGTTGGCGTAAGACAGCCGCACCTGGATGTTCGCTGGCCAGGCCAGCAGCGCCTGCTCGTACTCCTGCGCCGCCCGTTCGGCGTGGCCCGCGCGCAGATACGCCTCCGCCGCGGCCATGCGCTCGTTCAGCGCCTCCTCCAGCCGCCCCTGACGCGAGAGCTGCTCGATCAGCTTCACGCGGTACGGCAGGTTGTTCGGCTCCAGCTGCAGGATACGGCGGTAGGTGGCGATGGCGTCATCCACCCGGCCTGAGAGCAGATACTGCTCGGCCAGGATCACATACTTGGCGACCGCCTGCTCGATCTTGCCTTGCCGGACGTAGATTTCACCCAGCAGCACATGGATATCGAGGTACTGCGGCGCGAGCTCCATGACGCGCATGCACTCCTCGACCGCCGCCGTCAGCAGCCCGTGGCCGATGAAGTTCTGGATCTCCTGGATGCTGTGCGTCACCTGCGCGCGTTGGGCGGGAGCGAGGAACTCCAGGCTGGCCCGCAGTCCCGCCTGTGGCCCGGCGATGCTCGTCATGATCTGCGCCAGCTGGTCGCCTGGCGCCGCGCCCGTGAGGTCGTTGATCATCCCGCCGGTAATCACGGGCCGCGCAGCCCCGCCGTAGGGTGGCGGAGCGCCCAGCACCCGCGCCAGCCCGTTATCGTCGCCAAACGCGCCGCCCATGCCGCCAGTCATCATGCCGGCGCCCATGCCGCCAGTCATCATGCCGGCGCCCATGCCGAACGGATCGGTCATATCAGGCGACGGCGCGGCGGGCATGGCAGGAGCGACAGGCGTCACCGGGGTCGCCGGTGGCGGGGTCACTGGCGTGGCGGGCGCGACGGGCGGCTCCGGCGCGGCCTGAGCAGGGGCTATACCGCCCGTCCCCATTCCCGCGCCATCTCCCACACCCTCCCAGGCAGGGGCGCTGGCGGGCGTGGGGGGGATTTCTGGCGCGCTGCCAGGGCGCGAGGCGCTCATCAGATTCGCCGCGCCCGCCGGGCCACCCGTTCCGCCCATCTCACTGGCCGCCTGCCGCCGCGGAATGCCCTCGCTGAACTGGCGCGCAACCGAGCCCGTCGTGCGGTTGCGGCGCGGAGCGGGAGGCGTGGAGCCGAGCGTCTCGCGCTGCATCCGCTCCACTTCGCTCACCTGCCGCTGCCATCCCTGGCTGCGCAGATATCCCAGCAGCGCCGAGAAGATCGTCTGCGCGCCCTCGATATCATTCATATCGCGGTGCGCCTCAGCCGCTTCCTGGCAGAGCTGGAGCAGCTGATCAGACTCATTCTGCTCCAGGGCGTCCAGATTCACCCGGTCCACCGCCTGGTCGAAGTACTGCGCCGCCTCGGCGATCTCGCCCAGCGCCCGGGCGCACTGGCCCAGCGCGTAAAAGCACGACAGCGAATATTCCGGATCGTCGAGCAGGCGCTCGAACTGGCTCGCCGCGTCTTCCCAGCGGTCCGCTTCCTGATAAAGCCAGCCGAGAAAGTAATGCACATCCGAGCGGTCTACACCGCTCTCCAGCAGTTCCTCACAGATCGCGACCGCCTCGCCGATCCGCTCTTCCTGCTGGAGCTGCTGCGCCTCGCGCAGCGCCGAATTGATTTGAGACGCGCTCATGCGCGCGCGCGAGCGCCGGGCGTTATCTGGCGACGAGCCCCGGCTTCCCTGCTCCTCCCGGTCATCTTCCCAGCCGGGATCCCAGTCATCGCCGGATGAATATCTGCCCATGCGCTGCTCCCTCTTATCGTAGTCTCGCGGTCTCGCGGCGGCTTCATGCGGAGAACAGCCATCGCGCCTGGCGGGAGCTGATTCTTCTTGTGCGTCTCCCCGCGCCACACCCACCGGGCGCATCCCAGGCGCATCGCGCGACCGCGCACCAGGAGCATACGTCACACCTCATGCTCACGCCAACGCAAGCGGGAGCTTTGGGCGATGGTCGTCGCGCCGGGGAATACGCGGCCACATGACTTGCCGCCAGTATAGCATAGCCGCCGCGGGAGTGACTAAGATGGCGGTCAGATGGTAAAGGAGCGGGCATGGGAGGGATTATCTCGTGTCTCTCCTGCCACCAGACGGCCCGCCAATCGCGGGTCAGGCGAACCGCTCGGCGGGTACCTCGCTCAGGTTTTTCTAAAGGTGTGTTACAAGCCTGCCCCGATCGCTGCTGCCCTCACGCGGCCAGTCACACCGACCGGTCAACTATCGAAAGGCCCTGTTCACGCCTGTCACGCGCTCACGCTTGTGGTGAGCCCTCCGCCGCCCGGCAGCCCCCTGATGAACAGTTCCAGCGCGTAGTCGTAGCTTTCCTCCAGGTCATACGGCATGCCGAATCCGCCAGCAGCCTCCAGTGAGACAAAGCCGTGCGCCAGGCTGCGCAGCGCGCGAATGGCGTGGACCTGCGCCACTTCATCCAGGCGCCAGGGAGCCAGCGCGGCGCGCAGGATGGCGATGATATCCGCGGCGGCGGCGATCATCGCGGCGTCATCCGGCGCTGGGGCGCGCTGCAACGCGGCGTAGAGGCCGGGATGCTCGCGGGCGTAGGCGCGATACGCCATCCCAATCGCGCGAACGCCATCCGGCCCCGGCTTGCCAACCGCCGCGCGCGCCAGCCGCCCGGCCAGCGCGCGCGCGCCCTCCAGCGCCAGCCCGCGCCGCACGCCGTCCAGGCCCGCGATGTGATTGTAGAGCGATGGCGGGCGCACCCCCAGCCGCTCCGCCAGCCGCGCCAGGCTCAGCCGCTCCAGCCCCTCGCGGTCAGCGATCTCGCCCGCCGCGCGCAGGATGACCCGGTCGTCAAGCCCAGCCCGCCGCCGTCGCTCGTCCGGCGCGGAAGAGCCATTCTCCGCGCGGGATGAGTCATCCGGCGCCTCAAGCGCCATACGCCACCTCCGTCGCGCTCGCCGCGCGCCGCTGATCGCGCAACTCCTTGAGGAACGCGGTAATCAGCGCCCCTGTTCGCTCAGCCATCTCAGCGTGTGGATAGTGGCCAGCGCCTGCGATCAACTCTACGCGCGTAGGCCCACCCAGCGCGCTGGCCAGTGCGCGCGCCTCCGTCTCTGGCTCAGCGAAGTCCCGGTCATTCGTCCCGAAGATAATAAGCGAGGGCGCGGTTACACGGCTCAAGCGCTCATTATACGAGACTTCCGCGGGCGCGAATATCGCCAGCAGCGCGCGCATGCGTCCCGGCTCGCGCATGGTCGCCTCGACGCGCGCCAGATAAGGCGCGAGATCGTCTGGCTTGCCGGTTGGATAAAGCGTCGCCATGTAGCGCCGCCACACCACTGGCCCCCACGGCCCGCTGAAGAGTGGCGTGTACATGCCCAGATGGAGCAGGCGCGCCTGCCAGCGCGGCGTGGCGCTGTCGCGCGCGAAAGGCGCGATCATCACGACGCCCGCCACCAGCTCCGGGGCCTCGGCGGCGGCCCACGCCGCCACGCCGCCCGCGCGTGAATTCCCTATCAGATACACTGGACCCGCGCGCAGCTCACGCGCCAGCGCCAGCGCGTCCCCCGCGATCGCCGCGACGGAATAGTCGGGCCAGCGGGCGCTGGTCTCCCCCTGCCCGCGTGGGTCCATCGTCACGACCCGGAAGCCCGCCGCGAGCAGCTGTGGCGTGAGCAGGCGATATTCCGCCCGTATGTCGCCAATTCCTGGCATGCAGATCACAACCGGCCCGGCCCCCTGGTCATCGTACGCGACGCGTCCCTCTGGGAGCGTCAGATACCGCGTTTCCACCATTGTCTCCTCCTGCCGCGCTCTCGCGCTCATTACTAACATCAGTAGTTATAAACTATTGTCATTAGTTTGTCAACAGGCGTTTCCAAACCGCGCGAAGAAGCTGGGATGGTCAGTGAGGCGTCGCATCGTATCAGGAGCCGGACGATTTCCTTATTGGCGCGCCTGTTTGCCCCCAAATTTATATGCCCTGGCGCCCCATCACTCGCAAAATGCGGTCCATGAAGGCAGGCCTGCGGGCTGTGTGGCCCTTGAGGCGCGGGTTTAGCCGCCAGCCGCCGCGCCCACCTGGCGTTGACGCCGCCCCTGGGTCAATCGCTCGCGCCGCTTGACGCGCCTTTGCGTCGCGTGCTATCATCCTAGCCAACGAAAGGAGGTGATGTGCAGTGAGTGAATGTTCCAGCCGCGCAGGCGGTTTGACTGCTCTCCGCACCGATTCTCCGAGGGAGCGGGTCCGCTAGTGACATCACCTCCTTTCGTGGAGGCGTCGCAAGTATCCCACATCCTCGACCGGCGCTTGCGCCGGGTGCGGATTAACCGCTCGCTTTGGTGGGAGAGTATCCCGCCCGCGCGGTTCGACCGGGGTGATGGCCGGGTGGCTATCGCCCCGGCTTTTTTTCATCCTGAGCTGTCTCACTCCTATCCCCGCGTGGAGGCTCCACATGTCCCGGCCCGATCCACCCAACGCGGGCGCTGCCGGCGCCAGCGATGACGCCCCGCTCCGCGTAGATGAGCTGCGCCACGGGCTGAGCGGTCTCGCCCTTGGTAACCCGCTCATCTACTTCCCTGCCGTGGACTCCACTAACACCTACGCCAGCGCCCTGGCGCGCGCCGGAGCCGCTGAGGGCGCGCTTGTCGTTACCGACCACCAGACGGCGGGGCGCGGGCGGATTGGCCGCGTCTGGAAGCCGCTGCCCAATCAGCAACTGATCCTCTCGCTGCTTCTGCGCCCCACCTTCCCGGCGCACTATCTGATGATGGCCAGCGCGCTTGCCGTTACCGAAGCCATCGAGGCCACTACCCCCCTGCGCGTGGGAATCAAGTGGCCCAATGATGTCCTGATCAACGGGCGCAAGGTCTGCGGCATTCTCATCGAGACCGGCGACGGAGCCGCCGTCGTGGGCATGGGCCTCAATGTCAATGGCTCTCTCGCGAGTGACCCTGAGCTTGCCGCCCGCGCCACAACGCTAGCCGCTGAGGCGGGCGCTCCCATCCCGCGCGAGCCGCTGGCCATCGCGCTAATCAGCCGCCTCGATGACCTCTACCGCCAGCTCTCAACCGGCGGACCCGCCGCCCAGAACGCTGTGCGCGACCGCTGGCGCGCGCGGCTCATCACCCTCGGGCGCCGCGCGACTATCCACCAGACGCCCCAGCGGACTGATGCGCTGGAAGGTTTCGCGGTGGATGTCAACAGCGACGGCGCGCTGCTCCTGCGGCTCGATGACGGGCAGCTGCTCACCGTCACCTGGGGCGATGTGGAATAACGCGCGCGACCCCGCGCGGACCGTCCCATGCGCCTTGACAAGCCACCTGAATCTTGTAGACTGCGTATAGCTCCCCAATCAGGCCTGGGCCGATGGGGGACGCCAGCGCGACAAAACGGTTTAGGTAGCCGCTGAGCGGTGGCAAGCGCCAGAAGACGAGTGTGGAGGGTCTGGAATGAGCGACGACCAGCAGCGCCAAGAGGCCGAGCAGCGGAAGCATTTTGGCATACCATCGGGTGTGGACCCGCGCAATCTCGACCCGCGCCGGATGATGGACACCGCGGCGGTCGAGAAGCTGATGAAGGCGCAGGCCATCGCCCGCGCTGAAGCCCAGGCGGCCACGACCGTCGTCATCGCCACCATTGTCAGCCTCGTCACCTCCGCCTTCAGCTTCATCGCCGCCCTTGCCTGGAACGACGCCATTCAGGCGCTTCTGAATGGGCTGGTGAGCAATAAGGTGGGGACGTTCACCCTCACCCCAACTGAGGTCAAGATCGTTTACGCCGTCGCGGTCACGGTTATCGCGATTGTCGTGATCCTGATCGTCAACCGCTTCGCTGGCGACCTCGCCAAGAAGTCGGCCATCGCCGCCGCTTCCAACAGCTAGCGGCCCCGCTCGGCCCATGCCCGACATCCATCGCATAGGCGTCATCGCCGATACCCACCTGCCACGCAGGGCAGCGCGCATCCCCGACGCCGCCCTGCGCCACTTCGAGGATGTCGAGCTGATCCTGCACGCTGGCGACCTCTCCACGCGCGCCGCGCTCGACCAACTCGAAGCCTACGCCCCCGTCGAGGCCGTCCAGGGCAACAACGAGGACGCCGGGATCATCAGCGCGCTGCCCATCAAGCGCCAGATCACCGTTGGCGGCTGCCTCATCGGCATGGTCCACATCCTTGGCGACCGCGCCACGCGCCGCGCCGCCGCTCGCCGCGAGTTCCCCGACGCCCGCGTGGTCATCTATGGCCACAGCCACATTCCGTTCATCGAAGACCGCGACGGCCTGCTGCTGCTCAATCCAGGCAGCGCCACCGACCGGCGCAGGCAGCCCGCTTGCACGATCGCGCTGCTCACCATCACCGATGGCCGGCCCACGGCAGAGCTCATCCCCCTGCCATAGGGCGCCTGGCGAGCCCGCGGCGAGTTCCGCTACGAAGTCCGCCGGCGCGCTAGCCCCACTCGTCGCCGCGCTCATCCTGCCGCCGGACATACTCGAAGGGGGTGTGGCAGGCGCGGCAGTAGTATTGGGCTGTGGAGAGCTGTGAGCCAAAGAGCGCCAGCCGCTCGGTGTCGCTGGAGTGGCAGAACGGGCAAAGCACAACGCGGCGCCCGGATGGCGTAGCGCCTTCAGATGGCGTGTCTGTCCGCTCGCGCTCGCTCATCGCCGGGCCGCCTTTTTCGCCGTAGCGGCGGCGGGCCGCAGACGGTAGCTGGCGCCGTCCCAGCGCTCCCACGGCAGTGGGGCGGTCAGCTCGAACTCCGTCCCGACGGCGCTCACGGGGAGATCGAGACGCTCGGCGGTAATTCGCGGCCCGACTCTCGCCAGGAAGCGCGCGCGCAGCGAATCGGGGTCCGCGTCGAGGATGCCTTCGTCGGAGAGCGGGTCTGGCGCGCCGGTGGGGCCGAACCAGAGGAGCGTCTCATCCCAGTTGGCGCGCAAGGCGGCCTCGCACGCTTCGCGGAGCGTGGCGCCATCCCGGGCGAGCTGGCGCACCCAGGCGTCTCCGTGGATGGCGTGCAGCTGCTCCTCCTGGAGCGCCTTGCGGCTGCGGCCCGCGAGCGGCTCATAGGTGGAAGTCTGGGCGGCCTCGAAGATAACGGTAAGGGCGTTATCAGTCAGGAAATTCGCCGCGACGAGGCTAACCCAGCTATCAAACGGCTGGTCAAGCAGTGACAGACGCAGGAATTCGGTGCGGGTCTCCGGCTCAATCTCCGGTCCGGCGAGGGGCGCGAGTGTCTTGAGCAAGGGATAGAGGGCGCGGGCGTGGCCGAGCTCGTCCTGGGCCATCGCGGCGGCGGCCACGGCGGATTCCAGGTTTGGCGCGCCGCTGCACCACTCAGCGTAGTTGCGCCCCAGGAAGTACTTGTTGTCCGCCATCCGCGCGATCAGGGAGAAGAGGGCGTCTTTCGCGGCGGGTGAGAAGGTCTTGCTGGTCATCGCTGGTCGCTCCTTTTGAGACGCTTACGAGGCGATGACGGTGAGCGCCGCGTCGCGCGGGACAACCACCATCTCGACCCAGGCGAACTCGTCGTAGATGCTGCGGGCGTAGACACGCGCCAGCTCCGCGTCGTCCGCCTCGACTGTGCCCACCTGGCGCAGTGGCTCCTCGTAGCCCCGGCGCGCGAGCACTATCCAGACGCGTTCAGCGATGAGATGGAGGCGCCGCGCCGCCTGCCCTTCCACAGCAGCTTCGGGGGCTTTCGCGGACTCATCGAGCGCGCTGGAGTCACCGAAATAGCTCATAACGCCACCCCCAACAGCAAGAGCGCGTCACGACCATCGCCGGTCAGGCGCGCCGTCGTCCAGACGGGATCCCAGACCACCTCGATCTCCACCGTCTCAACGCCCGGCACGCGCAGCAGCCGCTCGCGCACATCACTCTCGATCATCTCGGCGCCGGGGCAGCCCATCGCCGTGTAGGTCAGGCGCACGGTCGCATGAGGGCCTTCGCGCAGCGCCTCCACGATCATGCCCATATCCACGAGCGAGACGCCCAGCTCCGGGTCAGGCACGTCGCGCAGTGCGTCCCAGAGCGGATCGTGTGGGTAATCGGCGCCACTGGAAAGCGCGCCGGAAGCGGGTGTGGCGTACATCAGGCGACTCCCATCAGCCGGGCAAGCTCACGATGGCCGCGCTGCATGCGCTCAACGAACTCGTCGTTCTTGGGGCCCCGGCGCTTCCAGCGGACCATGACGTCATCCCAGCTGATCGCGCCATCCTCAAGCAGCCAGCGCTTGCGCTGGGCGTCGAAGGCCGCCGGGAACGCGCAGTCAATCACCCATTTCCCGGCGCCATCGTCGTAGTGTACGGGGATGGTGAAGCCCAGCTCCTGGCAGAGCGGCGCCGCGGTGCTCATCCATGTCTGGCGCAGCTCGTCGTTACTCTTGCCTTTAAAGCCAAAGCCCAGTTGCTCGGTGTGCTTCTTGAGGTTATCAGGCAGCCCGAACCACTCAACCGTCAGCAGGAACATCCAGTCAATCGCCGCTTGCAGGCGCTCGTGCTCGGCGGGGTCGGGGGCCAGCTTGCGCATCCACTGCTCGCCGTGGCGCAGATGGAAGGTCTCCTCCTTGTCCACCTTGGTCAGCGCGCGCTTCCAGGGGCCGAACGTCGTGCTACTGTAGACGTCACCGAGCAGGGTATAGCCGGCGCGGTCATAGAAGGCGTTAGCGACAATCAGCTCATAGAAGCTGTCCAGCGGCACATCAAAGGCGTAAGGATACTTCCACTTCAGCGGGTCGCGGCTATAGATCAGCTCCTCGGTATCCACGCCAAGGTCGCGCAGCAGGCGGTAAGCGATGTGCGCATGCCCCAGCTCATCCTGCACGATGGCGATCGCGGAGCCAAAGGAGTTGATGTTGGGGGCGAAGCGCGCGGCGTGCATGTAAGCCGGCGCGGAGACGTACTCCGTATCAGCGGAGACGGTCAGGATGCGCTTGATGCCCTCCAGATATGTCGCGCTCATGTGGTCGAGATTCTCGATCAGCTTGTGTTCCTGGATGCGCTGGAGGACGGCGGCATCAGTCAACAACGGCGCGTTCACGGCGTGAGCCTCCTGACTATGTGTTCCCGGCAGGCGCTCCGGCGGGGACTCAGGCGCGGGACGGTAGCATCCTCGTGGGTTTCCCGCAGTGTACGCCGGAGATGAATCTCACCGCGCGGGCTTACTGACTGTCCGCACAGTCAGTGACAAAAGTGTATGGCATCACGTCAACGGATGTCAAGCGGCAGGCTGGCTGATCCAGAGCCCAGGAATCGCGCGGCCTGGCCTGGCGCTTCTTGGCATGTGGCCGCGATTTCAGCCGCCAGGCGGCGCCCAGCGACCATGCGCCAGCCCCGCTGACTGACCGCGCGGTCAATCAGTAGTGTATGATGTGGCTGCCGCGGAGCGGCGCGGCGATAGCGGAGCCAGCGGCGAGGAGAGCGAGATGCCGGATTCCAGTAACGCGGGCGCGGGCGCCACAACCGCCCCGGCGGAGCGCCTGGCCCCGAAACAGCTGCAAATCCTGCGCAGCGCCTACAAGATCATGGGGCTGAAAGGCGGGATACGCTTCGCGCTGCAGGATGTCGCGGACGACGCCGGGGTGAGCAAGGCGCTGCTGCTCTATCACTTCAAGACCAAAGAGAGCCTGGTGCTGGCGACCTTGCAATGGGCGCTCGATACGGTCGCGGCGCGCATTCGCCGGGCGATTGACCCTATCGAGACAGCGGAGGCGAAAGTCGGGGTGATGCTCGACACGATCTTCGCGCAGCCTGAGCTCAACCGGCGCTTCTACCTGGTCTACACCGACCTGATCGGACAGGCCGCGCGCGTGGAGGCGTTCAGCGCCGTGGCGGCGACCTTCCACGATACGGTCAATGACATGTACGCTGATATCGCCGCGCAAGGCATGCGGGAAGGGGCGTTCTTCGCACGCGACCCGCATATCGCGGCGGCGGCGATGCGCGCGCTGATTGACGGCATGTTCATTCAGTGGCTGCTGGAGCGCGACTGGCAATCTTCCCATGTGACCTACCGCGAGATGTGCAAGCGCGCGATCCTGGCGTACCTGCGCGCGGGCGAGTCGCGATAACGCGCGGCGGCGGGCGCGGGAGGGGTTTTTGCGGTGGCCCGGAGATCGCCTCTCGCGGGCGAGAGAATCGAGAACTAATCAGGAGAGCGGGGAACCATGACGACCAGCGCAAGTGAGACTGTGGTGAGCGCGTTTCTCCAGCGGCAGCCGGTGCGCATGCTCATCGGCGGCCAATGGGTGGATGCGGCCAGCGGCAAGACCTTCGAGACGCTCAACCCCGCGACAGGCGAGGTCCTGGCGCGGGTGGCCGAGGGCGACAGGGAGGACATTGATCGCGCGGTCAAGGCGGCGCGCGCGGCCTTCGAGAGCGGCCCGTGGGCGAAGATGACGCCCTCGCAGCGCGGCCGGCTGCTCTGGCGCGTCGCCGAGCTGATCGAGGAGCACGCCGACGAGCTGGCGATGCTGGAGACGCTCGACAACGGCAAGCCGATCCGCTATTCCAAGGGCAGCGATGTGCCGCTGACGGCGGACCATTTCCGTTATTTCGCGGGCTGGGCGACGAAGATCGAGGGCGAGACGGTTCCGGTCTCCATCCCCAACATGTTCACCTATACCCTGCGCGAGCCGCTGGGCGTCGTTGGCCAGATCATCCCGTGGAACTTCCCGATGCAGATGGCTTCGTGGAAGCTGGCGCCCGCGCTGGCCGCTGGCAACACCGTTATCCTCAAGCCCGCCGAGCAGACGCCGCTGACGGCGCTGCGCCTGGGCGAGCTGATCTGCGAAGCGGGCTTCCCGGATGGCGTGGTGAACATCGTTCCGGGCTACGGCCATACGGCGGGCGCGGCGCTGGCGGAGCATCTCGATGTGGACAAGATCGCCTTCACCGGCTCGACCGAGGTCGGCAAAAAGGTGCTCATGGCCAGCGCGGGCAACCTGAAGAAGGTCACGCTGGAGCTCGGCGGCAAATCACCCAACATCATCTTCCCCGACGCCGACCTGAAGTGGGCGGTGCGCGGCGCGCTGACCGCTATCTACTTTAACTCCGGCCAGATCTGCACGGCGGGCAGCCGCCTCTTTGTCCACCGCGACATCTACGACCAGACCATGGAGCAGCTGGCGAAAGCGGCTGACGCGATGCGGGTAGGCGCGGGCGTGGACCCAGCGACCGAGGTCGGGCCGATCATCTCGCAGGAGCAGCTGGACCGCGTGGCTGGCTACATCGAGAGCGGTCAGCGCGAGGGCGCCATTACGCGCGCGGGCGGTGAGCGGCTCGGCGGCGACCTGGCCAGTGGCTACTTCCTGCGCCCGACGATTCTCGACCAGGTGCGCGACGAGATGACCGTCGCCCGCGAGGAAATCTTCGGGCCAGTCGTGGTGGCGATGCCTTTCGAGGAGATCGAGGAGGTGGCCGCGCGCGCCAACCAGTCCATCTACGGCCTGGCGGCGGGCGTCTGGACAGCCGACGTCAAGAAGGCGCACAAGCTGGTAGCGCTGCTGAAATCCGGCGTGATCTGGGTCAACACCTACAACCAGTTTGACGCCGCCGCGCCGTTCGGCGGCTACCGCCAGAGCGGCTATGGCCGTGAGATGGGCCACGCCGTCCTCGACGCCTATACGCAGGTCAAGACCGCCTGGATCAGCCTGCGCTAGCGCGTCATACGGGCGCCCAGGCCAGAGACACAGGCGAGCGGCGCGTGATACATCAGGGAGTATAGGGCTTCCGGTGTATCACGCGCCGCTCATTGTTTGCCAGGCGCCTGCTTTCGTCAGGGTGGGCCAGCTCTTCCACATGAATTTTCATTCATTAGGAAACTTTAATCTAAAATACACACTTGCCACATAAGTGAATATTATAGTATCATCGTGAGCGGGGAAAACCGTTCGGCAGCCCCCCGAGACGCCAGATGTGGCGCGTGGGCGATAGAAGCCCTGGAAATGGCGGCCCGTTTCCGGGATGAGAAGGAGAAAACGACCATGAGCATCACAAGTGACACGTACGCATGGCGCAAGGCCCAGGCGGAGCGAGAGGCGAAGAACAGTGGACTGGTGGACCGCTTCCCAACGCATACCCGTGTCGTCCTGCCCGATGGCGACATCATGCTCGTGCGCGTCGCCAGCCTGGCCGCCGCCAAGGATCTGCTGGCCGCCCAGCGCGCTGTGGAGCGCAAGCTGGCCGCCCATCGCGAGGCGCGGATGATAAGCGAGATCGCGGAGATCGTTGATGCCGCCGAGCAGACCGGCAAGCCGCTCGACGGCGCACGCTAGATCAGACGCCATTCACCACCTGGGGAGCGCAGGCTCTTCGTCAGGAAGAGACCCCCGGGGGGTGAGAAATGGCGCGGACGGGGAGCGTCGCGAACAAGGGAAAGGAGAAACAGTCATGGGAAGCTCGCCCTTCGAGCTGAGCAGAATACGCCTGGCCGAACCGCTTAACTGCGGCATGACCGGCTGCGTCGCGACCACCACCAATGGTCTGCTGGAGCCCGATCCCCAGACGCGCGGCCTCTGGCGGTTGTTGCCGATCTGCGGAACATGCTCCACTACCCTGCAAGACCGTCCCAGGGAGCGCCGCCTCCAGCGGCGAAAGTCGCGCGCGGCGCACGCGTAACGTTTCAGCGGGACGTGACCCGCGCCAGGAGGCGCGAGCGCGATCACTCGCGGCTGCGCTCCGCGTGACTGGCCGATCAGCTCAGGAAGATTGGGCCGGAGCGGCGCCCAGAACAGCTCGAAGAGCGCTTCTGGGGCCTTGCTCCTCCGAAGGAAGCCGCAGCCACACACCACGCCATCCTCCGCGCCCTTAAGCCAGCGGTTTCTCTCCTCAACGTCCAACAAAAAACCGCCCCTCTCCCTGCGGGGAGAGGGGCGTGAGGCCCGCGCCCTACCGGCCAGGGCGGCGCAACGGGCTCTGATCGTCACCCGCGCCAGGCGCCGAATCGTCATAGTCTCCCTGACCACCGCCATAGGGACTGTAGGCGTCGTAGCGGCTGCGCGGCGTATAGCGCGATAGCCCGCTGAAGCCCGGCCCGCCGCCCTCTTCATCCGGCTCACGCCGGGACGGCGCGGGTGGCGCGGGCGGACGCGGCCGCGTGGGTGGCTCCGGTTCGCGCCAGGAGCGCTCAGGCTCGCGCCAGGAGCGCTCGGGCTGGCTGGGCGACCGTGGTGGGCGCGGATAACTGGTCCCCGATCCGCCCGGAGGCAGCGACGGACCGCCCATCGGCCCGCCCAGGGGGCCGCTCGCCGGGCCACCCACCGGGCCACCGACTCCACCCGGACCCTCCAGGAGCTCCGAGCGGACGATCACCACTTCAGGTGGCGCGCTGATTCCCAGCTTGACACGCTCCCCTTCGACCGCCAGCACGTAGATCGTGATGGCGCCATTGAGCACGATGGCTTCTCCGGCTTTTCTGCGTAGCACGAGCATAGTACAAACCCCTCCTCTGTCAGGCGTTTACGGCACAGGCCGACGCCTGGTCGGCAATCCCTGCGGACCCGCCCTCTCCCCATTTCCTGTGAAGGGCTTCGCCGCCGCCGCGCTTGCGTCGAGTACTGACCCGCGTCCTCCCTGACGTGTAGCAGGGGGGGTGGAACGCAGCCTGGCAAAGGCTGCGCCCTCGCGCCGCGTCATCCGCGTTCGCAACCGGACATCAAGGATACTTTCAGTAATGCGTTGGGCGCGTATCCGTCAGGCGCGCGGAGTGGTCTCCGCCGGATACGCCGGGACCTTTCTGGATGTTCCCGGATGATGCTGAATTAATACGTTGGGCCAGATGCGTGGTTACCCGATACGCGGCGGCAGGTCGTATGACTGGAACGCCCTCGCCTTTCCTGAGTGACGCCATTGGGACAATATGGCCCACTCAGTCTCACCGATGACGCTACTCGCTGGATCATGCGATGGAAAGACATTCGGGTTTCCCCTGCGCGCCGCTGATCAGTCACACCCATCTACAGGCTAAAACGGCGGGCGGGCGCTGAAGTATCAGCCAGGCGCCTACCTCCGTCTCCTCCACATCCGCTGGGCGACCTCCTTAGCGCTCGCGCGCCCGTCGCGTACTCAACCGCCTCCGTCCGCGCTCAGCCACACATGTTCACTGCTATGTGTAGTCACGCTCGTTCCGGCGCGCCATTGCGCAGGGATGGCGCGCCGGCGTCACAGGAGCGCATGGGCCGCCGCCGGAACTGGGCGCGCTGGAACACGTGGGAGCGATTGTCGCTTTCAGGGCGGCGCGTCTGGACGCGATTTCCTGCTCGCGTGGTCGCCTTGGACGGATTCACAAAGCGCGCCTGGGCAGCGTACCCCTGGCGCCCCATGTGTATGTGGATACGTTGCGTATGGGGTGAGAGTAACTTTCTTGTGCGCAACTTGTCAATATGGCTACAGAACTCACCCGAATAGGCTATCAAGCGTCTTGCCGCCACAGCCCGCGTCCGCCGTGCCGCTCTGACGCGGAAGCCACGCGATCACTGGCCTCGTGTCCCTCTCTGTTCTCTTTTGTTTCCCGGATTTCCCGCGATTCATGGCCCTCTTTCGCCTCTCTGGCCTCACGCCCACGCGGGCGCGTCCTGGACTGGGTGGCGAGAGTAGACTCGGTCTCTGGCCGCTCGCGCACGATCTTCACCTTGGTCACGCGGCGGCCCTTGGAGGCCAGCACCGTGATCGTCAGATCATCGTGCGTCACCACATCGCCGACAGTCGGGATCTTGTCCAGCTCGGAATAGACGAAGCCGCCCAGCGTGTCGTAGTCCTCCGCCGGCAGCTCGGCGTCAATCAGCTCGTTGAGTTCGTACACGCTGATCTTGGCGTCTACCAGGAACTCGTTATCGCTGACGCGCTCGAAGATCTGCTCTTCTTTATCGTACTCGTCCTTGATGTCGCCGACGATCTCCTCGACGACATCCTCGATCGTCACCAGACCAGACACCGCGCCGTACTCATCTACGACAATCGCCATATGGACGCGCTGCATCCGCATCTCGTGCAGCAGGTCATCCAGGCGCTTCGTCTCAGGAACGAAGTAGGCGCTGCGCAACGGAAGCTGGCGGATCTTCTCGGGGCGCTGGCCGCTGGCGATCACCCGTAGCAGGTCCTTGGCGTAGAGCACCCCGATAATGTCATTGATCGTATCATCAAACACCGGAATGCGCGAGAAGCCACCCTGCGTGATGAATTGCATGGCGGTGTCAATCGTGTCATCGGCCTCAACGGTTACCATGTCTATGCGCGGCACCATCACTTCATGCGCGGAGGTATCCGCCAGATCGAAGACGTGGTGGATCATCGCGCGCTCTACCTCTTCGAGCACGCCTTCTTCCTCGCCAACCTCCACCATCAGCCGCAGTTCTTCCTCAGTCATGAACGGGCCGCGCAAGCGCGCCTCAACGCCAAGGACACGGAGCATGCTGGAAGTGAACGTGGTGAGGCCGACCACGATAGGCCGCAGGATGGCGGAGAAGAGCTCCAGCGGACCAATCAGCGCGCGGGCCGCGCGTTCTGGTGACTGCACCGCCCACGTCTTGGGGGTGATCTCACAGAAGATCAGCACGATCAGCGAAAGCAGGACCGTAGAAATGACCTCGGCGAAGGAGAAGTCGAGGCTCACGGCGATGATCGTCGCCAGGGTAGAGGCGGTGATCACAGCGATATTACCGACGACCAGTATGGTGGACAGGAACTGGTCGGGCCGCTCCAGCGCCCTGCGGATGCGCTGCGCTCTGCGATCACCCTCCTCCGCCAGATTGCGGATGCGAATGCGACTGACGGAAGTGAGCGCGGTTTCCGCGGCGGCGGAAGCGCCCGCGATGATCAACGCGACAATCAGACCGACGAGCAGCGCCCAGTCATAGCCCGTGAAACTGTGCAGAGTCTGGGCCAGAACGAGACTGAGCGCGCCGATACTGTCACTTTCCAATGCCTGTCTACTCCCTCTCCGCGCCGGGGCGAGCGGATGGCGGCTTATCCGCCTGATCTCCGCCTGTCTCCTCCCCCGCGTCATTCGCCTGATCTGGTCGTACTGACCGCACGCGCCGCGCCATTCGCGCGGGCATGCCGACGACCAGCGCGCCCGGCGGCACATCGCGCGTGACAACCGCGCCGCCCCCGGTGCTCGCGCCATTCCCAACCGTGACCGGAGCGCGCAGCAGCGTATCGCAGCCGATAAAGACGCGCTCGCCGATCTCGGTGTGGCTCTTGCGCTGGCCGTCATAGTTCATCGTGATCGCCCCGGCGCCAATGTTGGTATGCGCGCCGACGGTGGCGTCACCAATATAGCTGAAGTGGTGCATGTCCACCCCTTCCCCAATGACGCTGTTCTTGACCTCAGCGAAATTGCCAAGGAACGCGCCGGGCATGAGCCGCGCGCCAGCGCGCAGGTGGCTCATCGGGCCGATGCGCGAGCCGCGCTCCATCACCGCCTCTTCCACCCACGAAGCGTAGACCTGGCACTCATCGCCAATCTGGCTATCGCGGATGACGCTCTGCGGGCCGATCTCGCAGCCCGCGCCGATGGTGGTGGCCCCGCGCAGCGCGCAGCCCGGCCTGATGACGGTATCCTGCCCGATAGTGACGCTGGCCTCGATATAGGTCGTGGCGGGGTCCTCGATGGTGACGCCGCCGAGCATATGCTCGCGCAGGATGCGCTGGCGCATGATCCGCTCGGCCTCCGCCAGGGCGACGCGGTCGTTGACTCCCATCGTCTCCTCCATCGCGACATTGAGCGTGGCGACGGTCTGGCCCTCCGCGACGGCGATATCCGCCAGGTCGGTGAGGTAATACTCCCCGTTGGGGTGAGGCGTGAGCAGGTTGAGCCGCGACCAGAGCCAGGCGGCGTCAAAGGCGTAGACGCCAGAGTTGACCTCGCGGATGGCGGCCTGCTCTGGTGTGGCGTGCCGCGCTTCGACGATGCCCGTCACGCGGCCCGCGCCGTCACGCAGCACGCGGCCATACTCCCCCGGCTCATTGGTCAGGCCAGTGAGGAAGGTGAGGGTCGCGGCGGCGCGCTCATGCTCCAGCAGCAGGCGGCGAAGCGTCTCAGGCCGGGTCAGCGGCGTGTCACCATAGGTGACGAGGATCGTCTCTGGCGACGAGGCGCCAGCGGTCATGGCCTCCTGGGCGATACGGACAGCGTGACCGGTGCCAAGTTGCTGTTCCTGGATGACGTAGTAGATAAGGGAGCCTCGGGGTGGCTCCCAGCGGACGGCGGCGCGGACGGCCTCAGCCTCATGGCCGACGACGACGGCGAAGGGGCCGCCAGGTGATGGCTGGCGATGACGGTGATCACTCCCATCATCGCCGGCGGATGGGTCGTCCTGGCTGACGGCAGGGGTGACGGCCCCGGCGGCGGCGCGCAAGGCATGCTCCAGCATGGCGCGCCCCGCGACGGAGTGCGCGACTTTCGGCAGGCGTGACCGCATCCGTGTGCCCTTGCCCGCCGCGAGGATAATGACCCCAACAGGTCGCATAGATGTGCTGAACGCTCCTCTTGTCCGCGCGCCGCCCATGCGTGAGCGGGATGCGTTCCCGCTTGCGGGCAGACGCGCGTGGCGCCGCGCGTATGATCCCTCGCGCCTGCTTCATGAACGGATGAAGCGGAAGTGCGCGCCGGATGGCTGACGCCTGGCTCGGGCGCCAGGATTCGAACCTGGGATCGCGGATCCAAAGTCCGCTGCCTTACCGCTTGGCCACGCCCGAATGGTGTCTTGTGGCGTACGCCCGGGACGCGACCGGCGGCGATAAGAGCGTCCCCCTCAATGCGCGCCTCCCACCATACCCCAATAGAGGTACTATACCGTATACACTCCCGGGTCGCAAGGCGCGGAGACGGATTGGCGGCTCACGAAAAGAGCGGCGCGCGTCCCTGGATAACGAGCGGGAGCATTCCACAGCATGCGGGCGCCGCCAGTCCTTGCTATCAATGAGCAAGGGCTGGCGGCGCTCTTGATCGTTTTCACGGCATATCCGCAGGCGCTATTTCTTGGGGACCGCTGTGTAGCGGATGGTTTGGACCGCGATCATGCCATCCTTGAAGATGAAGGTGTCCACGCCATCGGGGATGTTCGCCTGAGCGGAATCAGCCGTCCACTCCAGGAAGAGGATGTCACCCGTGAAGGTGGTCTTGAGCTCCCACTTCGCCTTGGGAACGTCGTGGATCAGCCTGGTAAACACCTCGCGGATCGCGTCTTTGCCCTGCGCCACGCCGGCTGGCGTAATGACGCGAGCCGTCTCGGGGTAGTCCAGAAGGATGCCTTCCAGGTCTTCAGCGCCCAGCGCCTGAACATGGTGCTCGAAGACCTCCTGGGGTGTGCGTTGCGAGAGCTTGGAAGCCGCCTGGGTCATGTTTTTCCTGCCTTTCAGGCCTGGCGCTTCCAGCGGGAGGAACCGCCAGACGCGGCTCCGCATCCGGCTGGAACGCGGTTGGCGCGACTGTATGGAGACGCCACCGACTATGAGCGTCAGCAAAAGAGACGCCAAGCGTTACAGGCGAACATCCATCTTCAGATACCGCCCCGTCAGAGTCTGGAAGGTTGTGAGGCGCCGCCCGGCGGCCCAGGCCACCACGCTGGCGGCGGTTCGCCCGCGCTTAAGCTGGAGCGAGTGGCGTTCCGCCAGACGTGATGGGGTGGGCCCGCGCCACCTCGCTGGCGATGGCGCGAGCCCAGGCGGCGGCGCGCTCCAGCTCACCGGGCTCCAGCGGGCCTTCCGTGGCGACGACGAAAAAGCTCTCTGGCGGCATGAGCGACCGGACGCCCGCCTGCTTGAGCTTCCTGGCCAGCACTGCGGCGGCGGAGCCTGTGAGCCAGCGCGGCTTATGGAGGCGCGTGTCGAAGCAGACGACAGCCAGGCGGCGCAGCGATTCGGCGGGAGTATTCTCCAGGAAATCCCGCATCGTCTGGGTCGGCCGCCAGCCTTGCGTGGGACACCCCAGAATGAGCGTGTCCACCTCATCCAGCTCGACAAGCGGAGCGACGCCCGAGCGGACCGTCCGCGCCCGGCCAAAGGCGCGCAGGGCCTCCGCGATGGCCTGAGCGACGCGTTCTGTATTGCCGTATTGCGAATCGTAGACCACCAATGCGTTCATGACTTTCCCCCTCTGCCCACGCGGCTACCCGAAGGGCCTCAGCTCCGTCTTCATCCCGCACAATAGCCAGCGCATATCAGCCCTCTATCACCTGAAGGGCTCATGACATCACAAACGCCTCATAGGCAAGACTCAGCAGTAAGCGTGAGCGGGGGCAGGCGGAGAGATGGCGCCGAATGTGAGTGACATGCTCTGGGTAACACGCGAGAATCGTTGACGGGAGGGACGGAGCATGACAAATCAGCGCTATGACGCGATCATTATCGGCTCTGGCATTGGCGGCGGCACTTGCGCGCGCCGGCTACGCGACGGCGGAATGCGGGTGGCGATGATCGAACGGGAGCGCATCGGCGGCGAGACGGCGCGCTGGGCCTCCATCCCGTCGGCGACGTTGCTCGGACCGGCGAATCTGCTGTGGCGCATGCGGGAAGCGGCGGGGGCCAAGTCACCGTCGCTGACGGGCGCGGCGGATGAGGCGGGCGAAGCGGCCATCCAGGGTGAATCGCTCGAACAGCTAGCGAATGAAGCGCAGGTCGAGTACCTGCGGCATGAGGGGATGGGCATATATCTGGGCGCGGCGACCATTACGGGGCCAGGGCGGGTCGCGGTTGGCGACCAGACGCTGGAGACGGAGCGCATCGTCATCGCGACAGGCTCGGACCCATACGTTCCCGCGATTGAGGGGCTGGTGGACTCGGGCTTCTGGACCGCGCGCGAAGCGATATCGTTCAGCTCGCTGCCGCAGCATGTGGTGATTCTGACTGGCATGGGGACGCATGCGATCGAGCTGGCGCAGATGTTCCGCATGTACAGCTCCGAGGTGACGCTGGTAGCGTCAACGAAGCGCCTGATACCCCAGGAGGACCCGGAGGTAGGCGAGTTGATGGCCGAGCATCTGCATCAGAGCGCGGTGCGGGTCCTCCTGGGGCGGAGCGCGCGGAAAGTCGAGCCGGGCCCGGAGGAAACGCGGGAAGTCACGCTGGATGACGGGAGACATGTCCGGGGACAGGCGCTGGTGGTGGCGATGGGGCGCACGCCGCGTGTGGCGGGCCTGGGGCTTGAGCGCATGGGAATCCAGATGGTCGGGCAGGGCATCCGCGTAGACCCCTACTGCCGGGCGGCGGCGGGCATCTGGGCGGTGGGTGATGTGACCGGCTCCGGGTCGTACATCCACATGGCGCAGTATCAGGCACGCATCGCCGCTGACGATATCCTGGGCCATCCGCATCCGGCGTCCTATATCTCGGTCCCCCGGATCACGTTCACTGATCCACTGGTCGCGGCGACGGGCCTGACGCTGGCCCAGGCGCGCGAACAAGGCATTGATGTCGCCTCAGTCACGGTTGATCTCTCTGAGGAGCCAATGCGCCCAGACACCGCCGCGCCCTACGCCCAATCCGGGATCCCCCTGGCCGAGCGCAGGGGCGTGGACGGGAAGCTGACGCTGCACGCGGACCGCGGGCGCGGCACGCTGATTGGGGCCTGGGCGGTGGCCCCGAACGCTGGTGACTGGATCCAGCACGCCCTGTTCGCCATCCGCGCTGAAACGCCTCTCACCGTGCTGCATGACATGTTCGAGCAGTTCCCGTCGTTCAGTGAGGTGTATCTCGGGGCGGTAGAGCGGCTCATGGGCTGAGGGGAAGAGCGCGACGTGAGAGGCGGGAGCGACAATGCTACACAAAGTTGACGTCGGGACACGCTCGCTGCGGGCCTATCGGGGAATTGTGCCCGACGAGACCATCGAGGAGCTCCGCGAGGCCGCGAAGCCGCTGCGCGGCCTGCGTGTATTGCACCTGAACGCGACGCCGTATGGCGGAGGCGTCTCGGAACTGCTGCGCTCGCTCGTGCCGCTCATGAACGATCTGGGCATGCGCACGGAGTGGGAGGTTATCAGCGGAGACCAGCGCTTCTTCAGCGCTACGAAGGCGATCCACAACGGCCTGCAGGGCAGCGATCTCGGCATTACCCTGGAAGAAGAAGCCGCGTATGAGATGACGAGCCGGGAAAACGCGGCGCGGCTGGAGACGGAGAGCGATATCGTCTTCGTGCATGACCCGCAGCCCGTCGCGCTGCGCGCGCTGCATGGCAGGGACCAGGCGCGCTGGATCTGGCGCTGCCACATTGACACGTCGGCTCCGAATCCGCAGGTCTGGGAGATCGTGCGCGGATATCTTGAGGGATACGACGCCGCTGTCTTTACCATGCGAGAGTTTGTGCCGCCAGGCCTGCCCATCGCGCGGGTTGAGGCGATACCCCCGGCGATTGATCCGCTCAGCCCGAAAAACATCCCCTTGCAGGAGAAGGTGGCGCGCCAGATCATCAACTGGATCGGCGTTGAGCTTGATAGCCCGCTGGTGACGCAGGTCGCGCGGTTTGACCCCTGGAAGGACCCGTTCGGGGTGATCGCCGCGTACCGGCTCGTGCGGGAGCAGATCCCGAACCTGCAGCTGGCGCTGGTTGGCTCGATGGCGCTGGATGACCCGGAAGGCTGGGATATCTACCACCAACTGGTTGATGTGAGCCAGAATGATCCTCTGGTGCACGTCTTCTCGAACTTCACGGGCGTGGGCAATATCGAGGTCAACGCGTTCCAGCGCCTCTCGGATGTCATCATCCAGAAGTCGGTGCGTGAGGGCTTTGGCCTGGTGATATCCGAGGCGCTCTGGAAAGGAACGCCCGTGGTGGCTGGCCGGGCAGGCGGCATCCCGATGCAGATGGCGGGAGGAACCGGAGGCCTGCTGGTGGAGAGCGTTGAGGAGTGCGCCGCGGCGCTGCTGAAGCTCCTGCGGGAGCGGCGGTACGCGACTGAGCTGGCGAAACACGGCCAGGAGTGGGTGCGCTCGCGCTTCCTGCTGCCCCGCCTGCTGCTGGACGAGGTGCGGCTGATGCGCGCCTGCGCCGGCGTTTCGGACGAGTGAGCGGAGGCGCGCCGGGCCGCTACATCAGCAGCATGGCGATGGCGCCGCCAATCGCCAGCAGCGCGCCGCCGCCAATCACGTATGCGCGGGGAGACCAGGCCAGCGGTGGTGTGAGCGGGCGGACGATGAAGCCGCGCAGGGCGCTGGCGCGCTCTGTTAGCGCGCGTGTGGCGCGGCGCAGCGCGGGAGCCCAGGCCGCGCGGCGGGCGATGAGCGCGCGGACCAGCACGGCCAGGACGATCACGCCCAGCAGGCCAAAGCCGAACCGCTGGACGATGGTTTCGATGAGCGGAAGCTGTTTGCCAAAGAGGAAGCCCAGCGTCCCCATCAGGCTGGCCCAGACGATGCCGCCGGTCGCGTTCCAGAGCAGGAAGCGTCGGTATTCCATGTGGCTGACGCCCGCGAGGACGGCGCTGAAGATGCGCCCTATCGGGACGAAGCGGCCCAGAAAGACGGTCTTGTCGCCGTGGCGGGCGAAGAACGCCTCCGCGCGGCGCAGCTTCAGTTCATCGAAGCGGAAGAGACGTCCGTGCTTCCGCAGCAAAGGTATGCCATAGCGGCGACCAATCCAGTAGCCGGCGGTATCGCCAAGGATGGCGCCCGTGGCGGCGGCCAGGATGACGCCGGGCAGCCAGAGCTGGCCCGCGCCCGCCAGCGCGCCCGCCAGCAGCAGCGATGTCTCGCCAGGCACCGGCGCGCCCGCGCTCTCGGCCATGACGACCAGCAGCACGATGATGTAGCCGTAGGTAGTGACCAGATCAAGGATGACATGCATGTCTGGTGAGCGCCTCTTCTGGTGGCCGCCGCTTCCGTGCGACCTGTGGTGTGTGGAAAGCGCGCGTCTGTCGTAGGGTATACGCTCCACGGCGCCGGGAAGTCGCAAGCCTCTTGCCGAGTGTAGCGCGGCCCGGCGCGCCGGGGTATCGGATGAATGGCGTACGGGACGAGCGGCCTCAGAGCAGCAGCGTCGCGTCGCCGAAGCTGTAGAAGCGGTATTCCCGCGCGATGGCCTCGGCGTAGGCGCGCAAGATGAGCTCGCGCCCGGCGAAGGCGCTGACCAGCGCCAGCAGGGTCGAGCGGGGCAGATGGAAGTTGGTGATGAGCGCGTCCACCGCGCGGAACTGGTAGCCTGGGGTGATGAACAGCGCGGTGCGGCCTTGGTAGGGGATGATGACCTCGCCCGCGGGGGCGCCGCGCTCCGCCGCCAGCGCCGCCACAGCCTCCAGCGTGCGCGTGGAGGTGGTGCCGACGGCGATGATGCGCCCGCCCGCCGCGCGGGTGGCGTTGACACGCCGCGCGGTCTCCTCGTTGACCTCGATCCACTCGCTGTGCATCACATGGTCGCTGAGGTCGTCCTTCTCCACCGGACGGAAGGTATCCAGGCCGATGTGCAGCGTCACGTAGGCGACGCCGACGCCCAGCGCCTCGACGCGCTCCAGCAGCTCGCGGGTGAAGTGCAGGCCAGCGGTGGGCGCGGCGGCGGAGCCAGGCTCGCGCGCGTAGACGGTCTGATAGCGCTCCGGATCAGCCAGCTTCTCATGGATGTAGGGTGGCAGGGGCGTAGCGCCCACGCGCTCCACCACCTCCGCCACGGTCCCCTCGCGCGGGACCAGCCGCACGATGCGCTCACCGGAGGCAGTCTCACCCTCGATCTCCGCGATGAGCGCGCCGTCGCCGAAGGCCAGCCGCTGACCGGCATGGATGCGCTTGCCGGGCCGCGCAAGCGCCTCCCAGCGGTCGGGGCCAAGGTCAGCGCGCGCCGCCAGCAGCAGCAGCTCGACGCGCCCACCGCTGCCCTCCTTGGAGCCCAGCAGGCGCGCGGGCAGCACCCGGCTCTGGTTGGCCACCAGCAGGTCGCCGGGACGCAGATACTCCACGATGTCGCGGAAGACACGGTGCTCCAGCGCGCCCGTTGCGCGGTGGACGACGAGCATCCGGGCGCTGTCGCGCGGCTCGACAGGCGTCTGCGCGATACGCTCGGGAGGCAGGATATAGTCGAAATCGCTGATTCGCATAGGGTCCTGAATCACGTGAGGCCTCACCCAGCGATACGCGCGCCCCACTGGCGCGGCGCGTCCCCGCCGCTTCCGCACCAGAAGCGGCGGGGACGGGGCATGAGGCCAAGGATAGTGTATCCCGCCCGGCGCGGGCGCGTCGAGCGGGCAAGCGGCGCTATGCTGAATCAGGCGCCAGTCAGGTGGACCGGGCTGGCGTTCAGCGAGTCAACCATAACGCCGACCACATCGCTGTCGTTGGTTTGCGGCGCGATGGCGCAGAGCGTCCAGTCGCCGCCGGTGTAGGTGCTCGGCATTGTGACTTGGATGCTAGTCCAGAGGCCGTTGTAGAGGAGGTCGCCGTTATAAGAGCCCTCCAGGCCGGTGAGCGCACTGGAGAATGCGGCGGGGCGCTCATGATACGGGAAGAAGTAACTGCTCGATGAGAAGCCTGCCAGGGCGAGATCGGAGCTCGAAATGAGGCAGGGATCGCTCGTGGAGGCTCCCGGCGCGAGCGGCGGCGCCACGGCGTAGATAGTGTAGCCCTTGGCGCTGCTGTTCGTGCCATTGAGGTCGCCTGGGTCGTAGAGCTGGACGTTTATTGTTTCTCCAGCGTATTCCTGCCCGATGTACCCGAGTGGGTACTCCGTGGTCTGCGAGGAGCCATTGCCTTTGCCGTTGCCAGGGAAGGCGAACAGCGCGTCAGTGAGCGACCACCCAGCGACGTAGGCCCCATTATAGGGAGTGCAGCCCGGCACATTGCCCTGCGTCGTTCCGTCGGGACACAATCGCAGACTGTACGAATGGCCACCCCAGCCCATGTTGAAGTTTGAGGGATCACCATAGTCCGCGGCGACGACCATGACGCGGTATTTTCCCGGGCCAAGCTTGACGCCTGACCAGAGCGAGCCGGTATCGCCAATTCTATTGGCTACCGGGCACCACTTGGCAATGCAGTCGGAAGCCACACATCCGCCTGGGGCAGTGGGAGAGCTGTAGAAGCTGGAGTGTGGCTGCCAGTCGCAGTTGGAGATATCGTTGACCTCATAGGGCAACGCGGTGAACGTCGTCACGGGCTGGCCACTGATCGGGGCGGGATCAGCGCTATCCGCTATCGAGTAAATCGTGTAGCTGACGGTGAAGTACAGGTTGGGGTCTTCGCACTGGTAGGGATTATTGTTCGGCAGGGAACTCGGGGCGAGGACCGTCGAGTTGCAGGGCAGGCCTGAAGCCGTCCCCGGATAGAAGTAGTAAGGGGAATGGCTGCTGCCCTTGCAGTTATAGAAGTAGAACACGTCGTATGACGTCTGGTTCTGACCACCTGTACGCCCATTGCAGCTGTTCCCTGAGTTGGGAGAGAACGGAGCGTTCCAGACCCACAGATCTTCGCCAGGGTCATTAGCCGGAATGTTGACGTAGAAGGCATAGCCGACGTGCTGTGGCCCACCCATATAGGCTGGCCCGGTGAGAGCGATCGACTGATCAGAGTTGGCGCAATTCGCGGGCACTTGTCCGCCGTCGCCACTCGTCGCGGTGTAGTCAGTGTATTGCGGGTGATTGGTCGGCAAGCCGGTATAGGTGGTATACGGTGTCGTTGAGGGAGGGCTGATGGTCGAAGCCGCGTTTGTGTCAATCGAGCCATAATTGCTCGCGTTCGCGGGATCGAGGCCGGAGGACCCTTCTTCGCAGGTCACCAGCGGGTCGCCCTGCTCTTTAAGCTCACCGGGGCCATTGATATTGCCCGCCCAGTTGCGCACACCTGTCGAGCATGCCGATGAGGCCGCGTAGCCACACGAGCCGAACGTGCCCCAGGTGCCTGTGCCGCCAGGGTTGGTGGGGTCTACGCCCACATTCACCGGCGGGATGTAGTCCGCCGTGGCGCTGACAGTCAGCGTAAGCCCTCCCAGGCCAAGCGCGCTGAGGAAGGTGAGATTAATGCTCTCAGTGATAAAGACCTGGAGTTGATGCGGCTGGCTGGTCGGGCAGACTGCGATCTCGATAGTAGACTGCGGTGTTGGACATGGGGTAGCTGGTATGGGTGAGAGGGTGGACGGGTCGCAGTACGTGCCGAAGCCATCCTTCGAGGTTTCCTGCAGCGCGCGGCAGATCGCGTTATCGTATGGAGACGAGGGAAGGGTGTTTGTGTAGTAGGTTGGCATGTAGATCACGCCCGCCAGCGCGCCCGCCTCCGCCGCGCGCTGCATTCGCGCGTAGAGGTCGTAGACGCGCGCGGTGTCAATCGCGAGGCCAAGGAAGCCGATCAGCGCGGTGAAGACCAGTACGAAGATGACCAGGGTCTGCCCACGATCGCGACGTCTCGTCGCGCGGTCAGGCCTACGCGCCGCCCGCGCGCTGGCCCGCGCCAGTGAGCGGGCCAGCCGCCGGCTGGTAACTGATTGCCACATCCCGCTTTCTCCCCGTATGTCGAGTCGCGTTTCGTGTCTGGCGACGACGCCATGCCGCCCAGCGGCGCCCTGATGATCTCCACGCGAAAATATCGCACGCTTGTCTCCAGGCTCATCACTGTGGCGTTGGCGTCGGTGTCGCGTTATCAATGATGATGACTTCGAGCGGCATGACCACGTAATCACTCGAAACGAACGAGCCGCCTCCGAACGGCGTGAACGAGAACGTGTAGGTGTAATCAAGCTTTACGCCGATGGACGATTCCGTGAAAGGCGTCACGTCGCGCGGTGGAGTGTTAAGGCTGCCGCCACCATTCGGCGGCCAGTTGTACGTTGTTGGAGCCACGCTGATCGTCCCGCTGTTCGGGCTTGAGGAGATACAGCTCGCTGAGCCAGGATAGACGTCCTCGAGCGGAGCGTTGAGATTGCCGTTGTAATAGACAGGATCTATCCCATCTGGCTGGGCGTCATAAATGGTGATCTGGTTCAACGTGATGTTGGGATTATTGGCCAGGGCCGCCCGCACAGCGCCAATGACCGCGCAGTCGGCGTATTGATTGTCCCCCATCACCGAGCCGACACGCGCGCCCGTCCGGGCAGCGTAGACAATGCTGAGGTGATCGTCGAGCAGCCCGGCGATATCCGTCGCGCCGATGACCATGAACATCAACAGCGGGAAGAAGAGCGCCAGCTCGATCAGCGCCTGGCCACGGCTGACGCGGCAGAGTCCCGTGCGCGGGTTTTTCATCCCTGCCCCTCCTTTCCGTTCATGCGGCCCATTCGATACACGCGCCGCGTCGTGAAGGCCCACAGTGGCATGAGCGCGGCAAGGACCAACAGGGGCTGTCGCGGACCGGGCGGATTGAGCGCGGCGATGGACGCCCCTGTCTCCGGCGCGGGCCGGTGATAAATTTGCTGCGGTTCGATGCGCTGCACGGAAAGCGCCTGTAACGTGATCGTCGCGCCAAGAGAGCTCAGGAGCGCGGTCACATAGGTGTAGTGATAGATGATCAGGACTCCGAGATAGTCCTGCGAGACGAGCGAGTCATTCCGGCAGCCAGTGGGGCCGCCACAGGAAGAATTACCCGGCTGCCAGGTTAGCGTCCCAGCTGTCCAGGTGCCATTCGCGTTATAAAAGTACTGGTCCTGTAGAGCGGAGGTGGAATATGTCCCCGATTCCGTGGCCTGGAAAATAATCACTTCATAGGGCGTAGCGGCAGGGATGGCGCTCACATGCGAGAGGATGAGCGCCAGCATCTGCTGATCAGCGCCCGGGGTCGTCGGCGCCGGGCCAAGGATCGCGCCGAGGCGCGCGGCGTCTTTCGCGGCATAGTTATAGGCGCCAATCGCCGTGTTGATGAGGGAAAATTCCACGACGGCGAAGATGAGCATGAGGAACAGCGGCAACACCAACGCGAACTCTACCAGCGACTGGCCGCGCGCCGGCCCTATCCCCCGCGTTCCAACGCGCCAGCGCATTCCCTGGCTGGCGTTTGCCGCCCCACCCACTGGTCCCACAATTCCTCCTTTACCCGAGGTGTCGGGTTATGATCGCTGCGATGGCTGAGACCGCTTGTTCTCGCCCGTCCGAACCCCGGCGCCTTGGCGCGCTCTGAACATGATGACGGCGCAGCGTGTTCATCATGAAAAGAGGCCTGGCTGGCTCAGTGGTATTGTAGAGGGCATCTACCAGTTAGTAAACGTTCATGGGGCGAAGTGGTTATGCGTCTACCCTAACGCCCTATGTTGGATAACGCGCGAGTAGAATAAGGCGTATCAATGCGCTCATATACACCAGAGACCGCCTCAGCCGCCGCCTGGCGGAAAGGCTCGCCCACGGCCAGCGGAGAACCATCGCGCCACCGCGCGGAATCGCTGGTGGCGCTGGCGCTGGTGGCGCTGGCGCTGGTCGTGGCGCTGGCTCCCCAGCGGCCCGGCGTCACGGCGCTGCTCAACGCCGCGACGGAGCAGCGCGCCGTCTATCGCTATGACCGCGCGCTCGCGCTCTACGCCGAGGCGCGCGCGGAGGTCCCAGGCGACCCGCGTCCCGCCTGCGCGGCTGGCGCGACGCTCGCCCTCCAGCGAGAATTCACGGCGGCTGTGGCGGCGTACCAGGCATGCGTCACGCTGGCCTCTGATGACGCGGACGCCTGGCTGGCGCTGGGCGACGCCCTCGCCGCGGCCGGCCGCGCGGGCGATGGCGCCGCCGCGTGGCGGCAGGCGGCGCGGCTTGGCCTGTCGGAAGCCTGGGCGCGGCTGGCGGAGCGCGACGAGCGCCTGGGACTGCTCGACGCCGCCGCCAGCGACTGGGCGCGAATCTCGCCTGACGGGGCGCTGGGCGAGCTGGCGTCGGCGCATCTGGGGTTGCTGGCGCTCGCGCGCGGGGACGCGGCCATCGCGCAGGCGCATCTCGCCAGGGTGGCGGGCTCCACATCCAGCCTCGCTCTCCAGTTGCGCGACACGGGCGTTTTCCTGTTCGATCAGCGGACACCCAGCTTCGCGGTTGACTGGGAAGGCATTGGGCACGCGCTGCTCTCGCTGGGGCTGCCCGCGCTGGCGCTGGGACCATTCCAGCGCGCCGTCGCGCTCGCCCCTGGCGATGGCGCCGCCCACGCCTACTATGGCTATACCCTCTGGATTCTGGGCGAGCGCGCCGCGGCCCGCCCGCAGATCGCCGCCGGGCTGGCTGAGGCGCCGGTATTGCCCTTCGCCTACTATGCCGCCGGGCAGGTAGCGCTTCACGACGGGAAAGCGGCCCTCGCGCTGGAGTACTTTCAGACGGGGCTGCTCAACGACGCGCATAACCCCACGCTCTGGAGCGCCGCGGGCGACGCCGCGCTCGCCTCGGGCCAGTACCTGGTCGCCGAGCTCTCCTACCAGAACGCCGCCCAGGAGAGCGACAGTCCCGACGCCACCATCACGCTCGTCAGGTTCTATCTGGCGCAAGGGCTTGGCATGGATGATGGAACCGCGTTACAGGCCGCGCGCGACGGCATCCTCCGCTTCCCCCAGAACGAGCGGCTGGTCTACCTGCAAGGGCTGATCTATAACGCGCTCGGCCAGACAGGCTTTGCCCAGAGCGTATTCCAGCTCGCGCGCCAGCTCGATCCCACCGATCCCGGTCCGTGGCTCTACCTGGGCCGCTACGCCGCTGTGTCTGGCGATACCATTCCCGCCGCCGAGGACCTGCGCACGGCGCTCGCCCTTCAGCCTGATGGCCCATACGCGGCCCAGGCGCGCGCCGCGCTCAGCCAATTGCCGCCCAATACACTGTAGCGACAGGGCGCCGCGTGATAGAATGGAACCCTGGCGAGCCAGCCAGCGGGCGTCACACGCGAACACAACAGCTACAGGTACGTTCTAAACCTTATGGAATGCGTTGATGTCGCGATGCGTTGTGATGTCGCTTGAAGAATGGATCCTTGAATTGGGCGTCCCATAATCCACAGGATAAGCGCGGGACGCTTGCTGAATGGCTCAACTATCCCGCGTGGCAAGGGAGAAATGCGCATGAACAGGTTTCCCGGAGATCAGAGTGGTAATCCGCCCGATCCGCGCGCTCCGCGGGATCCCCGCGGAAACTCGGGCTTTCTGCCCGACGACGCGCGCGGAGGGAGTGTGCCCAGCCAGCCCTTCACGCCCGGGACGGCCATCCAGTCGGGTGGGCCGGCTTTCCAGCCCGCGCAGCCGATCCGCCCGGGTCGGTCAGACCAGAGCGCCGAAGATACCGCCAACTTTCACGACCGCTTCCAGTATCAGCTGGCCCCTGGCACACGGCTGCAAGAGGGACGCTACCTGATCGAAGCGATCCTCGGCAAGGGCGGAATGGGCCACGTCTACCGGGGAATTGATACGCGCCTGAACCGCGTGCGCGCGATCAAGGAGATGATCCCGCAGATGGGCGACCCGGAGGCGGGGCTGGTCAATTACACCCGTGAAGTGCAGGTGATGCTCGATCTGAACCATGACAGCATCCCTGAGGTGTTCGATACCTTCGTCGAAGGGCGTCGCGCCTATATCGTCCTCGAGTTCATCGAGGGCGAAAACCTGGAGCAGCGGCTCAACCGCACCACCGGCTTCCTGACGCAGGAGCAGGTTGGGGACTGGATGCTTCAGCTCTGCCAGATCGTGTCGTATCTCCACCGCCAGCGCCCGCCAGTGATCTTTCGGGACCTCAAGCCCAACAATATCATCATTACTCCAGAGGAGCGGATCATCCTGATTGACTTCGGCATCGCCAAAGCCTTCCAGGAAGGTCAGGAAAACACCAATGTCGGCACGAATGGCTACGCCGCCAAAGAGCAGTATATGCGGCAGGCCGAGCCGCGCTCCGATATCTACTCCATCGGCGCGACGATGCACCACCTGCTGACCCGCAGCGATCCGCGTACGAACGCGCCCTTCTCCTTCGTCGAGCGCCCGCCGCGCAAGCTGAATCCCGCGATTTCCGAGGCGATGGAGGCCGTCATCATGAAGGCCGTCGCCATCGAGAAGGAAGACCGCTACCAGACCTGCGAGGAGCTGGCGCGCGCCATCGAGAGCGCGCTGGGGCTGGCCCCTGTGGATGACACCGGCGTCTTCCGCGCCGTGCGCCCAACCGGCCACCCGCGCTCCACGTGGGCGCCTCCCCTTGGCCCGACTGGCTCGCTCCACACTGGCCCGGATGTCCTGTGGACGTTCATGACAGGCGATGAGGTGCGCTCGACGCCACTGCTCTCCGCTGATACGCTCTACATCGGCTCATATGACAAATACCTCTACGCCCTCGACCGCCGCAGCGGCGAACTGAAGTGGAAGTTCGCGACTGGGGATGGGATCTGCGCGCGGCCCGCGCTCTGGCGCGACTTGGTGATTGTCGGCTCTGAGGACGCGGCGGTCTACGCGCTCAACGCGCAGACTGGCGTGCTGGCCTGGCGCTTCCCCACCTCGCGCTATGTGCGCTCGTCACCACGCATCTTCAACGATCGCCTCTATGTTGGCTCGGACGACGGCTCGATGTATGCGCTGGACCCGCGCACCGGCCAGCAGCTCTGGCGCTACGCGACCTTCCGCGAGGTGATCTCATCGGCGGCGCATGCGAATGGCATGATCTTCTTTGGCTCACGCGATGACTATGTGTACGCGGTGGACGCGCAGAGCGGCGAGAAAAAGTGGTCGTTCCGCACAAACGCCGGCATTATCTCCACGCCGTGGGTAGATGGCGACTACGTGTACATCGGCTCCTCAGACTTCACGGTTTACTGTCTGGAAGCCAAATCCGGCTGGCGCGCATGGGAGGAGCGCACGGAAAAGTTCGTGCTCTCGTCCCCGGTGATCGTGGGTGATAATCTGTACATTGGCTCGACCGATAACCACCTCTATTGCCTCAGCAAGCGCACTGGGCGCCGCCAGTGGCGCTATCGCGCGGGCCACCAGATCAACTCGACGCCATTCGTCGCGGGCGGCGTCGTCTATTTCGGCTGCATAGACCGCTCCATTTACGGGCTTGACGCGGCCACTGGCAATCTGCGCTGGCGCTTCATGTCAGACGGAATCGTTCCCGGCTCGCCAGTTGTGGACCAGGGCGTTGTCTATGTCGGCAGCGCCGACCGCCAGGTCTATGCGCTGCGGGCCGCCACACCCCAGGGCAGTTAGGACTATCGAGCGAAAGGGGTGGACGTGGTGGCGGATGAGGCGCAGTTGATGGGATGATGTGGAAGTGGCGGCGTGTGGGAGCGCGCGGGGGCGCCGCAAAGGCGCGGCGCCCTGACTGACTCTCGCGGGAGCCGTACGCATCGTGTAGCGAAAGCGGAGAAAGCATCAAATATGGATCCAATGGACGTGGATGACGAGCGCGCTTCAGCTCCCGACGTAGAACCTGCCAGCGCTTCCCTGTCCGGGGGGGCCGCGTCGCCCGCGAGTGAGCCATCCGATACCTCCGCGAGCAAGGAGCCCGAGCGCCCGGAAGAGCCAGCGAACGGGACATCATATGATACCCGGCCACTGGACGTGGATGAGCGGAGCGCGCAGGATGAGCGGGATGGGCTGGCCGTGACCGCGCCGCTGAAGTCGCGGATAACGCCGCAGGCTGTGGCTGGTCTGGTTCCCAGCCAGGAGGAACCGGCTACCGCCGAAGCGGACGAAGCGGACGAAGCGGACGAAGCTCAGGAGAGCGCGCCACTGGAGCCTGGCGCGACGCTGGCGGGATATACCATCGAGCGCGTGCTGCGGGTCGAGAACGAGACGCCAGTCTACCTGGCCATCCCTCCGGCGGCCAGCGAGCCAGCGGACGAGGAGCCCGCCGCGGAAACGCCGCCCTGGCGCTACATCGCGCGCGAGGTCCCCGCGAGCGACGCCGAGCGCCTGGAGCGTGTGGTGGCCGCGGGCGTGCGCGAGCCAGGATTGCTGGCGCCTGTGGCGTTCGCGCGTGAGGGGAAGCGCACGTTCCTGATCAGCGTCGAGCTGCCCGGCTCCGGCGAGGGGTCCAACGAGCCCGCGCCACCGCTGGGGGTGGGCGAAAGGCTGCGACCAGTGGACGCGCTGACAGCCTGCTCGCAACTCGCGAACGCCCTGGCGGCGCTGCATCGCGGCGAGCTAGCGCATCTGCACGTCTCGCCGGATCGGGTGACGCTCTACGATGGGCGCGTCTATCTGACAGGTGTCGAGGACGCCACGCCCGTTACCGATCCCGAAGAAGGGCAGGCGCTCTACGCCCGCGACGCCAACTTCCTGGCGCGCACGGTGGGGTCGCTGGGTGGAGCGGACGATGTGACGCTGTGGGACCGCGACTCCAGCGCGCAGCGCAGCCTGCGCGAGATCGCCGCGCGGGGCGAGACGGGCGGCTTCGCCACGATTGACGAAGTCGTGGAAGCTAGCACGCTGGCGCTCCAGACGCTCTTGGTGGCGGGCGCGCGCATGGGCGCGGATGTCCGCGCGGTGCGGCTGCGCATCAGCTCAGGGGCCGCGACCAGCATTGGCCGGATACGCTCGGAGAACCAGGACGCCTGGGGCGCGGCGCTCTTCGATATTCATGATGACGCCGCCGCCGACGCGCCGCTCGGCGTCTTCCTGGTCGCGGACGGCATGGGGGGCGAGTCGCACGGTGAAATCGCCAGCCGTTTCGTCGTGCGCACCGTCACCACCGAGCTGGCGCGGCGCTTCATTGAGCCACAGACCGTCTGGCCCGCGCAGGCGATCTTCACCGCCGCCGCTGATGACGCGGCCACCGCCCCGCAAGTCCCGCTGACACAGGCGCTGGAGCAAGCGGTGAAAGAGGCCAACCGGCGCACGCGCTCCTTCGCCACGCGCCTGAACGCCACCACTGGCTCGACCGTCACCGCGCTGGCGATCGCGGGCGCGCGCGCGGCGCTGGCGCATCTGGGCGATAGCCGGGCTTATCTGCTGCGCGACGGCCAGCTCATCCAGCTGACTGAAGACCACTCGCTTCTCGCGCGGCTCGAGGCGATGCGGCACCCAGCGCTCGAAGACCCCAGCTTTATGATGCCGCGCAGTGTGCTCTACCGCTCGATCGGTCAGGAAGATGACGCGACGCCGGATATGCTGCAATTCGTTCTGGCGCCAGGCGACCGCCTCGTCATCTGTAGCGACGGCCTGTGGGACGAGGTGACGTCAGAGGGGATCGGGCAGGCGCTGGGCGAAGCGACGGACCCCGACTCTTGCGCGGCTGCGCTGGTCGCGCGCGCGAACGCCAATGGCGGCCACGATAACAGCACGGCGGTGGTCCTGTTCGTGAGCGCGCTTCCCGTTGACCAGCCTTTCGGCGGCGCCACGCCAGAAGCCACGCCAGATAGCGCGGACGACGGGCCAGCGGCGAGCCCGGCGGCGGACAGCGAAGCGCCTGTGGACGAGACGGCCACGGAAGAGGCGGGCGCGGACGCGCCAGAGGCCGGCGAGATGGTCACGGATGAGCTGGACGATGAAGCGCCAACGGATGAGCTGGACGATGAGGAGCCAGAGGCCGGCGAGACGAAGCCGGACGAAGCGGGCGCCAGCGCAGAGTAACGCCTGGCGTATCATCCAGACAGAGGGGACGGATTGGGATATGGGGAATTACGTCACGGATACGCGAAGGGAGCGACAGGTGAAATGCTGGCAGATTTCTATGCCTTGATGGGGGTCTCCCCTACCGCTACTCAGGAAGAAATTCGCCAGGCGTACCAGACACTCACCATCCAGCTTCAGCCGGACGCGCGCCCAGGGTCCGCCGCCGCCGAGCGGCTACGCCTGCTCGATGAGGCGTATCGTGTCCTGATGACATCTGCCCTGCGGGCCGGATATGACGCGCAGTGGCGACAGGCCATCACGAAAGCTCCGCCGCCTGTGGCGAGCGTCCTGCCAGGGACGGCCACCATCCCGTTCGCGCGGGGAGCGCGCGGAGACGCGAGCGCCTCACCGCTGCGCCTCAGCGTCACGCCAGCCTCCGCCATATCCGCTCCCTTGAAGGAGCCAGAGCGCTACTACGCGCTCGCCGAGCTCAGCCCCGCCGGCCAGCCCATCGCGTCGCCCGCCGCGCCACTGAATCTGGCGGTGATGATAGCCCGCTCCATGACTCTGCGCGATCAGGCGCTGATGGAGACGCGGCGCGCGCTCGACGCCCTCGGCGCTCTGCTGCGCCCCGAAGACCGGCTCACGCTCGTTACGTTCGATGAGCAGGCCAGCGTCGCGCTCGATGGCGAATCCGTCGCGGGCCGCCGGGATGTTGGGCAGGCGCTGGAGCCTATGGCGCCGCGTGGCCCCGCGCGGCTCTCTAGCGCGCTGGGCCTGGCGCTAGAGCGGAGCGCCGCCCATATCACGCCCACGGGCGTCTCCGCGTTCGCGCTCATCATGAATAGCGCGCCTGCCGATGAGGAAAGGGCGGGCACCCTGGATCTCGCGGAGCGCGCGCGCCAGCTTGGCGTCCAGATTGTCGCGCTAGGGGTTGGGCCTGACTGGGACCGCGACCTGTTCGACCAGTTCGCCAGCGTCACGGGCGGGGTGTGCGCTTTCGTGGATGATCCATCTCGCCTGACACGCATCTTGACCTGGCTGGTCGAGCGGTTGCGCGCCACGCTCGCCTCACGCCTGCGGCTGACGCTGGAGCCAGCGCCGGGGGTCAGCGTCCTGCGCGCCGCGCGGATCGCTCCCGAGCTGTCGTACGCCTTCGAAGGCCCGCATACGCCTGGCGCGCCGGTGGGGGTTGAGCTGGGGACGCTGGCTGGTGGAGCGGAAGCGTGCGGCGGCGTGGCGCTCTGGGAGACGCTGCTGGAGCCATCCACCCTCAGCGTCAGCGTGAACGGATCACTGGAGCTGGGAACCATCCATTCCTCGTACTGGGCGCCCCAGGTGGATGGGGGGCGCGTGATCCGCGACAGCGCGCCGCTTCGCGCGCCACAGGCCAGCGGCGCCACTCCACCCGCGCTCGCGCCCGATGCCCGGCTGGCGCTGGAGTTGCTGACCGCGTATCGCCTCCAGACGCTCGCTGAGCGCCTTGCCAGCGACGATGTGGAGGAGGCGTGCGCGGCGCTGGACACAGCGGCGCTCCGGCTGGCCTCAGCGGGCGCCGCTACGCTGGCGGAGGAGACGCGCCAGGCTTCCGTGGCGCTGGCGCATGGCCTGGCGGATGCGGGCGTGACCATATCGCGCGTCCGCTACAGCGTGCGCAACCAGAGCCTTTTTCACCATCTCCGCCACATGCGGGGGTAATTGAGCGCGTAGAGGAGCGGAATGAGATGAGCAGCGCGCCGCTCTGGCGGCAAAACAGGTATGACCTTGCGGGACGGGTGGCGCTGGTGACGGGCGCTTTTGGTGGCCTGGGGCCAGCGACGACGCTGGCGCTATTGGAAAGCGGCGCCAGCGTGCTGGCGGTCGCAAGCCGCGAGCGGCCCGACGCGCTGGAGCGGCTGAAAGCGCAGGCGGGCGAGGATGGGGAACGGCTGAGCGCGGCGGTGGCCGACGCGCGCGACGAGAACGCGGTCGCCGCGCTGGTGAGCGACCTCGTCCAGCGCGCGGGGCGGCTCGACATCCTGGTGAATATCATCGGGGGGTACGCCGCCGGACAGCCTGTCACGGCGCTCGACACGCAGACGCTCGACCGCATGCTGGAGCTGAACCTGAAGACAACGTTCCTGTTCTCCAAGCACGCCGCGCGGGCGATGGAGCGCAACCAGTTCGGGCGGATCATCAATATCGCGTCGCGCGCGGCGGTCAGCGGGCGCAAGAACGCCGCCGCCTACGCCATCGCCAAGGCGAGCGTCATCACCCTGACTGAGGCGCAGTCCGAGGAGGTGGTGGAGCGCGGGATCACCGTCAACGCCTTGCTGCCGGGGATCATAGACACGCCCGCCAATCGCGCCTCGATGCCCAACGCCAACTTCGCCCGCTGGCCCCGCCCGGAAGAGATCGCGCGTGTGATCGCGTTCCTCGCCTCGGATGACGCCGGGCTGATTAGCGGCGCGAGCATTCCGGTGTACGGGCGCTCGTGAAAGGCTTCAGTCGCCGGTGATGGTGACTTCGTTGTGGAGCGCGAAAACGCCGGGGACATGCCAGATGTCCTGCTCGGCGGAGGCGCGGTGCCGCGGCGTGGGCAGCGCGCCGCGCAAGGTGACATCGCCATCACGCACTTCGACGCGCAAGCGGCCCACATAGGGCGCGATGGCGGGATTTTCGCCCAGCAGCCGCCAGATATCGCCCGCCACCTGTCCATCTCGGCGCAGCCGCGCCGCCGACGCGACCTGCTCAACCGACGCGTCCAGCGTCAGAATCAGACGGTCGCGGAGAAAAGGAAGCGCGCTCTCCACGCGCGTCGTGGAAACCGCCCAGGCGGGCGCCACGAGCGCCTCGGCGCCTTGCGCTGGCCCCAGCTTGAACAGCGGGTCGCTGGGAAGCTGGACATCAGCCATCGCGTCACCGCGAATCTTCACGATCAGGTCCGTCACCAACCCCTGCGTGGGATCAATCACCAGACCCGCCAGCTTGCCCACGTAGCCCTCGTGGCAGCGCACGCGCATGCCGCCGCGCAGCTCCAGCGTGTCAGGCGTGGGAGCGGGTCCCTGCGTGGCGTTGAGCGGGACGGTGCGCAGCTCCCGGCCCAGATCGCTGACGCCCAGGCGCAGCCAGGCCACCTGGCCACGCGCCTGGAGCCGCGCGCCGCGCAGCCGGCCCAACGGGCCATTCGCCACGCCGCGCACACGCTCGGGGGCGGCGGGAATATCGGCGCCAGTGACGCGCTGCCCAAAGCGAAGGACACGGCGCGCCGGCTGATCGCCATACAGATTGCGCTCGCTAAACAAGGCGGTATGCTCCCAATTTGTCGGCGGTGTGTGTAAGTCAGGGGTGAGGACCATGCGCAGGCTTTCCGTGGTGTCGCCGGAGGTCGCCGGGCTGATCGTCCGGACCAGACATCCCCTACGATACAGGGTATTGCGTGGGTGTCATAACCGCAAGTCCTGTACCTTGAGACGAGCAATGCCAGCCAGGCGCCACAACATCCGGCGATTAACGCCCGGAGGTCCGTTTGCGCGGGTATGGCTCGCCGCGCTCGTTGACCCGCAGGAACGGCGCCGCGACCTTCGTCCTGGTCAGCGCGGCGTAGGCCCACGGGCGGCGGAAGGCGTCACCCCAGGCTTCACGCTGGCGATAGGCGCGGATGGCGTCGAGATCGAAGGTCGCCAGATAGACGCCCTCAGCCTCGCCCGCCTCGATCACCAGCGTCTCGCGTGAGCCGTTCTCATCGAAAGCGATGGGGTCGAAGGCGATGGAGTGACCATTCTCCTTGGGCGCGGCGTAGTTGGCCAGCGCCACGGCCACCATGTTTTCGACCGCGCGCGTCGCGACCTGCCTGATCCGGTGACGCTCCATCTCACAGGCGTTGGGGATCAGGACCAGCTAGGCGCCATCCAGCGCTAGCAGTCGCGCGCTCTCCGGGAACTCGCGGTCGAAGCAGATCATCGCGCCAACCCGCACGGGTCCCAGCGCGGTATCGAGCGCCGCTACGGGGAATCCGTCGCCAGGCGTGAGCGCGGCCTCATTCAGGCCAAAGTCGCAGGTATGGACCTTGGCGTAGGTGAGCGACTCCTCGCCATGACGGTCAATCAGCGAGACCGTGTTGCGCGGCGCGCCAGGCCACTGCTCCAGATAGGTCACGCCAATCGCCATCTCCAGCTCGCGCGCCAGCGCCCGGAAGCCGCCCACCCAGGCCCCGTCGCGGGGCGTCGCCTGCGCCTGCCAGCGTTCGCGCGCCTCGCGGGTGGCCTCCCACAGCGAAGTCTCGCCTTCAGCCCAGAGCCCGGGAGCGCGCCAGAGATCGCCCCCCGGCCCGCCATCCCGCTCATCAGCGTATCCCTCATATCCGATGTTCCACATCTCGGGGAAGAGGGCGATGTCGGCTCCCATCGCCCGCGCCTGGCGGCAGAAACGCGCGGCCTTCTCCGCGTTCGCCTGCTGGTCCGCGCCTGCCGGCGCCATCTGCAGCAGCGCCACCCGCAGATCGCTCATACCCTCTCGCCTCTTCGGATGTTCTCCCGTGCCGCGCCCACGCATGCGAGCGGGGCAGCGCCAACAGCGGAGGGTAGCAGGCTGTCGAACGCCCGCGCTCGCCGTATGTCAACGACGTTCAAGCCGCCCTGCGCCGGCGACGCCGCCTGTTTGCGCGCGGGAGCGCCTGTAGTACAATAAGCAACGATATCCTCAGTTGACACTCCGCATAGGCTAAAGTCTTAGCGGATTCTCGCGACCGGGGGGAAACATCATAAGCGGGATAGGCGCTGATGCTACCGGAACTGCTTTACGCGACGGGTCTGCCCGACCCGAACTATCCTGACAACGGCGAGATGGTCTGAAAAGAGCATCTCATAAAGCGACCGTCGCTCTAAGGAGCCTACCATATGGCAAGCGCCCAGACAATCGCAACAGGCTTTTGGCTCAAGCCTATGCAAGCCCGTTCATCCGCATGGCCTCAAGGCACAGCGGCTTTACGGGCTATTCTGTAAGCTGGCGCCAGCGCGGCGCCAGAGCCGGTATCCATTTCCGCCCATCAGGAGGCGCATTCATGCCGCTCGACCTGCTGATTCTGATTATCGCCGCCGTGCTCTCGTTGCCAGGCGGCTTGTTTGTAGCCTGGCTCGTCAGCCGCCCCGGCTTCCATTTTCTGGGGCTGCTAGGCGGGCTGATCGGCGCGGCGCTCACCGCGTTCGGCCTCTGGTATTTTGTCAAGCAGAGTGACATTACGATTGACGCCGTCTCGTGGTTCTTCGGCTCTTTCCTGGCCTGCTCGATGGGCATAGCTCTTGGCGCGCTGCTGGTGGGCTTCCTCTTCGGGCGCGGGCGCGGCTCTGACGTGAGCGCGCAGGAACTCTAGCGCGGCCAGCGCGGGTCGTCCGGGATGCGCGAGAAGACGAGCGTATTGCGCAGTGTCCCGTCCACGGCCCGCCGGTCGTTGCGCAGCGGCGCCTCGCGCGCGAATCCCAGGCGCCCGGCTACCGCCGCGCTGCGGGTGTTGCGCGCGTCGCACTGGATAAAGACGCGGTTCGCCGCGAGCCGCTCGAACGCGAAATCAGTGAGCAGGCGCACGATAGTGTCCAATTGAGTGTGGGGATTTGAGGTCGGTTGACGAGATCGGCCAGCAGGTGATTCTCATCGGGTAGATGAAGAACCCGTTCGAGGAGGA
>JAKAIY010000099.1 GCA_021814145.1 Chloroflexota bacterium | reverse complement strand
GATCTTCACCTTCTCGCTGGTGCAGCTGGGCGTCGCGGGGGCCAACCGCATTCTGGCGGTGATGCGCGAGGAGACGGAGCTGGACCAGAACAGCGCGGGCTATAGCGCGCCGATGCGCGGCGAGGTGGTCTTCGAGCATGTCAGCTTCGCCTATGCGCCCCAGGGCGGCGGGGACGCCAGCGACGGCGCGCCGCCGCCACACGCGCTGCGCGATGTCTCGCTGCGCATCGCGCCGGGGCAGACGGTGGCGATTGTCGGCCAGACGGGCGCGGGCAAGACGACGCTCACCAAGCTGGTCAACCGCACCTATGACGTGACGGCGGGCCGCGTGCTGGTGGATGGCGTGGATGTGCGCGACTGGAGCCTGGACAGCCTGCGCTCGCAGATCGGGGCCATCGAGCAGGATGTCTTTCTGTTCTCGCGCTCCATCGCTGATAATATCGCCTTTGGCCTTGGCGAGGAGGTCACGCGCGAGCGGATCATCGAGGCGGCGAAGCAGGCGCAGGCGCACGAATTCATCATGGGCTTCGCGCAGGGCTATGATACGGTGATCGGCGAGCGCGGCGTGACGCTCTCCGGCGGGCAGCGCCAGCGGCTGGCCATCGCCCGCGCGCTGCTGGTGAATCCGCGCGTTCTGGCGCTGGACGACGCCACCAGCGCGATTGACAGCGCGACTGAGGACGCCATCCAGCGGGCGCTGCAAGCGGTGATGCGCGGGCGGACGACGCTGCTGATCACGCCGCGCCTCTCGCAGATCCGCTGGGCCGATCAGGTGGTCGTCCTGCGTGGCGGCGCGGTGGAGGACGCCGGCGGCCATGAGGAGCTGATGGCGCGCTGCGACCTCTACCGCCGCATCTTCAGCCACTACGAGCGCGCGGCCGGCGCGGCGGGCGAGACGGAGGAGACAGCGGCGGGCGAGCCAGTGGTGTAGGGGCAATCCGCCCGGCGGCTGAAGCCACGGCTAGGGGCCTGACGGCCACGAAGCCCGCCTGCGCGGGCTGGGACGCGACGGCGTAGGGGCGGGGAGCCTGCGGAGGCAGGCTTGGCGGCGGAACGCCCGTAGGCGCGGATTTATCCGCCCGACCGCCACACACGCGCCAGGACAGGGGAAGATCACACGCATGGGCTTCGTACTGGATGGTCTGGACGCTGAGGCGTATGACCGCGTTTATTCGGACCGCGCGCTGGTGGGGCGCATCCTGCGCTACTTCAGGCCGCGCGGGCGGACAATGCTGCTCGTCTCGGCGATGACGCTGCTGGCCTCGCTGCTGGACGCCGCGCTGCCGATCCTGATCTCGAAGGGCATAGATGTCTACTCGTCCTCGCGCGGCACGGTCGCTATCGTGGTGATTGTCTGCGCCATCCTGCTGTCGGGCGCGCTCTCATGGGTCTTCAACTTCGTGCGACAGGCCAACACCGCCCGCGCGGTGGGCGATGTGACGCTGAAGCTGCGCGAGGACGCCTTCGCCGCCGTGCTGGCGCGCGATATGTCATTCTACGACGAGTTCGCTTCCGGCAAGATCGTCAGCCGCGTCACCTCGGACACTGAGGACTTCGCGACGGTCGTGACGCTGAGCCTGAACCTGGTGAGCCAGGTGATGATGGTGCTGATCGTGACGGTGGCGCTGTTCATCATCAGCCCGTCGCTGGCGCTGGTGGCGATCAGCATCGCGCCGGTCTGCTTCGCCGTCGCGCTGGCCTTCCGCCGCGTCGCGCGCACGACGACGCAGCGGGCGCGGCGGGCGCTGGCGAGCGTGAACGCGCTGGTACAGGAGACCATGAGCGGCATCTCGGTCGCCAAGAGCTTCCGCCAGGAGCGCGCGATCTACGGCGAGTTCAAGACCGTCAACCAGCGCTCCTACGCCGTCAATCTGCGGCAGGGGCTGACGTTCAGCGCGATCTTCCCGCTGCTCAACACCATCGCCGGGCTGGGGACGGCGGCGGTGATCTACTTCGGCGGCCTCCAGGTGGCGTCGCATCTGGTGACGCCGGGCGCATGGTATCTGTTCATCCAGTCCATCGAGCTTTTCACTTTCCCGCTGACCAGCATCGCTTCGTTCTGGAGCCAGTTCCAGCAGGGCCTCGGCTCGGCGGAGCGCGTCTTCGCGCTGGTGGACGCGACGCCGCGCGTGCGCCAGGAGGCCAGCGAGCCTGTGGGGCCGCTGCGCGGCGAGATCGTCCTCGACCATGTCAGCTTCGCCTACAATCCCACCGAGCCAGTGCTGACCGACTTCTCGCTGAGCATCCCCGCCGGTCAGACGGTGGCGCTGGTGGGGCATACCGGCGCGGGCAAGACCACCCTGGCGAAGCTGGTGTCGCGCTTCTACGAGTTCCAGTCCGGCCGCATCCTGATTGACGGGCGCGACATCCGCACGCTGGACCTGGCGGACTACCGCCGTCAGCTGGGCGTTGTCCCGCAGCTGCCGTTCCTCTTCGATGGCACGGTGGCCGACAACATCCGCTATGTGCGCCCGGAGGCGAGCGAGGCGGAGGTGGAGGCGGCGGCGCGGCGCGTGGGCGGCGGCGACTGGATCGAGTCGTTGCCCAATGGTTTGCGCACGCCGGTGGGCGAGCTGGGGCGCGGGCTGTCGCTCGGGCAGCGGCAGCTGGTGGCGCTGGCGCGGCTGCTCCTGCAGCGCCCGGCGATCCTCGCGCTGGACGAGGCGACCGCCAGCGTGGACCCGCTGACCGAGGAGCTGATCCAGGAGGGGCTGGACGAGGCGCTGACGGGTCGCACCGCGCTGGTCATCGCCCACCGCCTCTCGACGGTCAAGCGCGCTGACCGCATCATTGTCCTCGACCACGGGCGCATCGTCGAGGAAGGGACGCACGAGGGGCTGCTGGCCCGTGGTGGCCGCTACGCCCAGCTCTACAACACCTTCTTCCGCCACCAGAGCGCCGACTACGTTCCCGGCAGCGGCTTCGTCGGCGTCAGCGCGGCGGAAGAGGAGGCGACGGCGTAGGAGGTGGAGGCTTGGGCAAGCCTACGCCGTCACGTGCGTGTCATGGACCTGGAACGGCCAGGTTATGGTGTCCGCGTCACCATCAATCGAGGCGATGATGCGATACCCTCCGGGCGCGGGAAAAACCGTATCCACGTTGAGAGCGATAACCGCGTGCTGCGCCGCTCCAGGCGTTATCTGTGGTGGACGCCCGATATTGATCTCCCCATCCACATGAGCGATGCTCGCCGTCGCGTCTTCATTCTGAATGTCCACGACGAACTTGTGCGGCGTGTTCGTCTCATTCCACGGCACGCGAACCGCCAGGGCCACGCCGAAGTGGCTCGGCGGGACCTGGCGTCCCACGATGCGGCGGTGAAGATCGGTCCAGCCGCCGCCAGATAGATAGAGCAGCCCATTTACGGCCTCAACGTGATTCGCGGGCATGAGCATATCTATTCGCACAGTCTCTATAGCGCTGTTTGGCACCGTCTCCCTCTCTTTACGGATTGCTATCTGTGTGTATACAATCGTATATACATGTATACAGAACGTCAAGAGGCGCGGCGGTGGATCTGTACATCGAGGCCTGGGAATGGGATGACGCGAACATTGGGCATCTTGATACCCATGGCATTACGCCGGAGATGATCGAGGATGAGATTTGGGCCGGCGAGCCAAGATTCATCGCCAACCGCCGCAATCGTAGCGCGAGCCATTTGATGATCGGCCCTGATCGCGCTGGTCGCCTCTGGACTGTTTGTATTTGTCAGATCGGCGCGCATTCTGGCGTATGGCGCGCTATCACTGGATGGCCAAGTAAACCGCGCGAGGCGGCCTGGTATTGGAAGGCGCGATGAGCATGAAAAAACGGCGTGATCATGATGAAGAAGTCGCGCGACAGCTAGAGCGCGACGCGGATGATGAGGAGATGTGGGAGCAGGAGCCTGTGAGGATTGAGCGCCGGCCCAGTCGGACTTCGGTACTCTCGCTCCGCCTGCCAACCGACGAATTTCATGCGCTGCTGAGCGCGGCGCGACAGTCTGGTGAATCAGTCTCGGAATATGTGCGCAAGGCAATTACCGCGCGTATGGCGACAGAGTCACCGGCGACGCATATTTCTGTCAGTCATTCCTCTCAGGGAGCGCCTTCCAGCGGAGTAGCGCAGGAGTGGCGGACATATACAGCCGGTTCGGCGCGGCAGGAAGAATCGCCATCCATCTGCGCGACCAGGTGAACGCTGGCCCGTGGTGGCCGCTACGCCCAGCTCTACAACACCTTCTTCCGCCACCAGAGCGCCGACTACATTCCCGGCAGCGGCTTCGTCGGCGTCAGCGCGGCGGAAGAGGAGGCGACGGCGTAGGGAAGAATCCGGCGTGATCCCCGCTGGCGCGCGCGCCAGCTTGAGCTTGTATCTCGCGCCACCGCCGTGGGACAGCGAGAAGAACCAGCCGGACAGGCTAGATCGCGCCGAGAACCATCGCCGCCACCCGATCCGGCGTCTCACGCAACGTCAGGTTCCAGCCCGCATGAAAGTGGGTCGCCAGCAGCGCAAGCGCCAGGGCCAGCGGCCAGCTCCAAGGAGGCGAACATGCCCACCTGGCCCAACAGACCCGCCGAGTTCTACCTCGCCGCCCTTGCGGACCCCGACAGCCGCATGCGGCGGCAAGCCTGCGCCGCGCTGGAGACGCTCGGCTTGACCATGAGCTTCGTCTGCCCGACCAGCGGGGCCAGCTACATCAACCGTTGTCCGCCGTCCACGGGCCGCCTGGTTCCCAGCGCTCCCCAAAGACCTGGCCGGACAGAATGCTCAGCGTGGGAGGTGTCAGGAAGGCTCGAAGCGCTTCTACCGTGCCACCCAGACTAAGCGCCCCTGCGTCAAGCTTTGATCGAGTCAAGAACGCTTGCCAGAGTTGGCGCTTGCCAGGGTCTTCCGCGAAGGCGCTCGTCAACGCGATAGGTGTGACCGCTGGCAGCGGCGTTGCCCGCCGCGAGAATGTCGCCTTGAGCGCATCCGAGAAAACAGGGCCAGCGAATGAGTATCCACGAGCAAGTGTCCATAGATCATAGAAGTCTTTCACACGGCTATTGATCGCACCCAGTCGCACCAGCGCTTCGTATTTCTCCGCCACAACGGTCTCGCGCGGATAGACACGCACATGAGGCGCTGGCAAACCGATAAGCGAGGGAAAATCAGCGTACTCAGCCGCTGGCGTAACCGCATCACCGAATCCAATATCTACGCGAACACGAATGCGCGTTTGATCAAGCGAGCACCAAAGCTCAACACGCAACCCACCATACTCTTGCGCCTCACGGATCGGCGCCACGCGCAGCGTCTCGGACTGGAAGGTTAGCCCATCATGCTCCTCGACAGGCAATACGCAAAGATCGGCGAAGATACGCTGGATACGTGTGGCGTCATCTGATCCAAAGCCTAGCAGGTCAAGATCGCGCGTCGGGCGGTGTGGCTGATCCCGCCAGAGTGTGAACAGCAGCGCGCCCTTGATGGCGAACTGTTCGGCGTATCGTGACTGTCCGAGGCGATACAGCAAGCGTTCGAGCGCATAGCGCGAGAGCAGGTAGAGCATGTCCTCACCATGCGCCCTCGCCTGGTTCTTGAGCTTGCCGCGTATGGACGCCGCCAGGTCCCTGGGCTCCGGCGCTGGCGGATAGGCATCGTCGCTTGGAGAGCCACTCATGATAGCGTCTCCAGTGATTCGAGATACGGACGCATCACGCGCGCGATACGGCAGACCTGGGCAGCGCGCCATAGCTCATCCATTGTGGCGCGCCGCTCGCGCCAGGTCTCGCGCAGCGCCTCCAGCGCCACATCCAGGCCAACCTTCGAGCGGTATTTAAAGCAGTCGGCTACAGTCTTGGCCGGGCTGGTAACGCGAATCTCCGTCCCCAGAACCTGATGCGGCTCAATGCCTTCTGTCAGCGCTGCGCCAGACGCGTAAACCACGCGTACCGGTAGCGCCGTTTCGCGTGGCGCATAGGCATGGACATCCACCATCACCCATACCTCGAACGGCGCCTGGCTCGTCAGGTTATGGAAGCGGAGCGCGGAAAGGAGACAAATCACCGCGTGTGGTATGCGCCGGGTCACCTCAACTAGCGTTTGGCTCTCGTGGATCTCTCCGCCCGCCGCTACGTACAATCCCCAATCAATCCGCTCAAGCACGCCGCTTCGCGCGAGCCGGGAAGCGTAGCGCGCGGGGATACCGCGCGCGGCCAGGTCGCGCGGGCGGATCGCGCCCATCTCCTGGGTGAGCCGCCGCGCCTGTTCGGCGTAGGATGTGTCACCGCCTGCCAGTTCCATGTGATATGACCTTAATTCTCGGTAACTATTGACAACTACCGAGATATTGACACACCATAGTGATGCTGTCAACGTCGCTTTATCGCACGCCTGGGGCTAGTGAATTGTTGAGCTTTCCGCGCCGCGCGTGCGAGGCTGAGCCGGCGCAGGCCGGCTTCGTGGCCGCCAGGCGAGCGGAGCGAAGCCATCGCGCGGGTTCGGGGTTCCCGCACGGGGCCCTTAGGCGCGGCTTTAGCCGCCAGCCGGCGCACGGCGACCATTCACAAGCCTTGATCGCACGCCCACGCCGCGCTAGCGCGCCAGCGCGTAAGTCATCGGCCCGACCAGCAGCGCCATGCCCTTCAGCTCCATCATCGCCAGCGCGCCAGAGACGCGCGCCACCGGCATCCCCGACGCGCGGCAGAGGTCGTCTATGTGCTGTGGATCGCCCGCCGCGCGCAGCAGCGTCACCAGCGCCGCCTCCGTCTCGTCCTCTGGCAGCAGCTCGCGTAGCTCCAACTGCTGCGGCGCCATGCTCAGGTTCAGCTCGGCCAGCGCGTCCTCCGCCGCCATGATGAGCTTCGCGCCGTCCTGGATCAGCCGGTTCGTCCCGCCGCTGCCCCGGCTGGTGATCGCGCCCGGCACCGCGAAGACATCGCGCCCCTGCTCCGCCGCGAAGCGCGCCGTGATCAGCGCGCCGCTCTTCTCCGGCGCCTCCGTCACCAGCGTCGCCAGCGTCAGCCCGCTGATGATGCGGTTGCGCGCCGGGAAGTTGCCCGCGTCCGGCTGCGCGCCCGGCGGGAACTCCGTCACCACCGCGCCCTGCTCGACGATGCGCGCCGCCAGCCGCGCGTTCTCCGGCGGATAGACCAGATCGGGCCCGCAGCCCTGCACGGCGATAGTGCGCCCGCCCGCCTCGAGCGCCGCCCGGTGCGCGCAGGTATCCACCCCGCGCGCCAGCCCGCTCACGATGGTCACGCGCTGCGCCGCCAGATCGCCCGCCAGCCGCTCCGTCACCACACGGCCATAGGCGCTGACCCGCCGCGTGCCGACAATCGCCAGCGCCAGCTCGTCCTCGGGCAGCAGCCGCCCACGCACATAGAGCACCGGCGGCGGCGCGGGAATCTCACGCAGCAGCCGCGGATACGCCGGGTCCACCACGCGCAGCGCCGCCACGCGCAGCCGCGCCAGCGTCTCCATCTCCGCTTCGGGATGGACCTCCGCGCGCTGGCGCCCAAACGCCGCCGCCGTGCGCTCATCCATCCCCGCCTCGCGCCAGTCAGCGAGGGACGCCTCCCACGCCGAGCGGGCTGAGCCAAAGGCGTCCAGCAGCAGGCGGAAGCGCGCCGGGCCGATACCCTTCACGCGATTGAGCGCCAGCCACCACGGCAGGTCGGCGTCCACGTCCGCGCCCGCCGCGCCACCTGGCGCCATCGGCTCCGGCGCCCATGCGGGATCATCGAGGTATGGCTGCGCGGGCGGGACGCGCCATGTCGCTGAGGTCGCGCCACCGTCAGGCGCGCCTTCTGGCGCGTCTTCTGGCCCCGCATCATTTATCAGCGCGAGGCCGAGCGCCTCCGCGTCCAGCGCGCCCGTATCCGCCACGCGCTCCGGCTCGCGGGTCTTCCCGCGCCGTCCGCCGCGCCGCTTCGCCTTCACTGGCTCCGCTTCGTCCATCGTCTTCCACTCTCCGCTGCCCGCCGAACGCCACAGGCTGACATTCATAGACCATTACTCCATACAACGCGAGGGGAGCGGGCGCTGTCACAGCGGGAGACGCACGGCGAATGAATTCACCCCACTCGCCGCTACTTCACCTTCGCAATGAACACTGGCGCGCCGTCCCTAACTACGCTATACTGGCGGACGGCGTGGAGCGGAAAGGTGGCGGGAGAACGATCAGGACGGGCCGGCCTACGCCCCCATTATGGAAGGAGCGCTCATGACGACCAACACCTACTCCTCGCAGTGGTTCCAGCTCTTCATGCCCCTGCAATCCGAGGAGATGACGCAGAAAGAGGTCGCCTTTCTCGCCCGCCAGCTCCCCCTGCCGCGCTATGCCCGCGTCCTGGATCTGTGCTGCGGGTTCGGGCGGCACGCGCTGGGGCTGGCCGCGCGGGGCTACACGGTGACGGGACTGGACCGCGACGCGGACGCCATCGCTGAGGCGCGGCGCCGCGCGCTGGCGGCGGACGTGGACGTGTCGTTCATCACTGGCGACATGCTGGAGGTGGGCGCGCTGCCAGGCGCGTTCGACGCGGTGATCAACATGTGGCAGAGCCTCAGCTATTTCGACGATGAAACCAACGCCGCGCTCCTGCGCGCGATCCACGACAAACTAACCCCAGGCGGGCGCTTCATCGTGGACAGCTTCAACCGCGCGTACTTCGAGCGCAATCAGGGTGAGTCGAGCCGGGAGATCGGCGGCGTCAGCGTCGGGACGCGCGCCTATATGCGGGACGGACGCTGGCATTCGGAGCTAACCTACCGCGACGCGCAGGGCGCCGTCACGGGCGGCGACCACTTCGACTGGCGCATCTACACGCCAGAGGAGTTCACCGCCCTGGCGACGGAATGCGGCTTCACGGCGCGGCTCATCTGCTCCTGGGTGGATGAAAGCGTCGCCGTCACGCCCGGCTCCGCGCGCATGCAGATTGCGCTGGAACGGGAGTAGCGGGCGCGCGCCCCACCGCTGGCGCCCGATGTGCGCCCACAGGCGTGGCGAACACCGCGCGGTCGCACGATGACGCGCTGGGGGGATGAACGGGAGGGCTGATTTTATGGCCGCGGGGTGGTGGTCACACTGGCGGGACCGAGCGCGCCCGCTGACTGATTTCTGGCGCAAGCTGAATGAGGACTGGGTCTTCAATCTCTCCGGCATGCTCGCCTACAACTACCTGACGGCTACCGCGCCGCTCGCGCTGGTCATACTGGCCATCGCCGGCCTCGCGCTGGGCTCCATTTCCCCCGACACATTCGACGCCTACGTCCAGGGACTCACGGCGCATCTGCCCGCTGGCGGCGAGCAGCTGGTGGCGGGCGCGCTCAAGGCGTTGAGCGCCAGCGCGGGCGCCCTGCTGATCATTGCGGTCGTCACCGCGATCTTCGCCGGATCGCGGCTCTTCATCGCGCTGGAGAACTGCTTCACCATCATCTACCGCCTGCGTCCCCGCGCCCTCGTGCCGCAAAATCTGGTGGCGATCGGAATGACGCTGCTCTACGCCATCCTGGCCCCGCTGACCTTCATCGCCTCTGGCCAGCTCTCCGGCGAGCTCTCCGGCCTGTTCGGCTCCATCGCCCCAGCCGGGGCCACAACCCAGGACATCCTCAGCTACCTGGAAGGCCTCGCCGCCGGGATATTCATGACCTTCATCCTCTTCTACGCCATGTATCTGTTCGTGCCCAGCCGGAGCCGCTCATGGAGGCGGGGCTGGCGTGTCGCCTGGCGCGGCGCGCTGGTCGCGGCGGTTCTGCTGGTCCTCTACGAGCAGCTCTTCCCGCTCTACCGCAGCCTCTTCCTGAAAAACCCCGGCTACGGCTCCGTGGTGGGCCTGGCGATTGTCGCCATTATCTTTCTGTATTACATCGGCTTCATCACCCTGCTTGGCGCCGAGATCAACGCCTGGGCCGAGGGCCTGCGTCCGCTCCGGGTCACCCTTCCCGAGCTCTATCGCGAGCGCGGCAAGACGGAGTAGGCCCCCATCCGGCGAATCGCGCCCATCCCGGCTGGCGTGTGAACAGCGCGGCGCCTGAGTTGCGGAAGGTTCATAAGAGAGCGCCCGCCAGTCACACGCAGCCGAGGTGATAGCGATGTTTCAGCGCATCCTGGTTCCCCTGAGCGGATTTCCGCGCTCCGAGTTCGTGACGCCCATCGCCGCCCGCCTGGCGCGCAGCGCGGGCGGCGAGATCACGCTGCTGCGGGTCACGAGCGGCCCTGGTGGCGCTTCCCCGCGTGAATTCGCCGAATGGGAGAAGCGCTACGCCGCGGCTATGGACTATCTGAGCAGGATCGCGGCGCGCGAGGAGTTCGCCGGCTTGCAGACGAGCATCAGTGTCCGCGAGGGGCCTGCCATCAGCGAGATTCTCGCCGCCGCCGCGTCCGCCAGCGCGGACCTGATCATTCTGGGGCGCCAGGGCCGCTCCGGCGAGCCCGGGCAGGCGCGCGAGCGCCTGGCGGAGCGCGTGACGCGCGACGCCACCGCCAGCGTTCTCCTGATCCGCGAGCCACAATCGCCGCTGACGCGCATGCGCGCCGGCCAGACGTGCGCGCTGCGCATCCTCATCCCCCTCGATGGCTCGCTGCTGGCTGAGACGGCGCTCTTGCCAGCGGCTGAGCTCCTGGAGGCGCTGGGCGACCCCGAGGGAAGCGGCCTGCATCTGTCGCGGATCATCCCCGATGAGCGGATGTGGCGCGAATCCGCGCGCTATCTGGCGCATGTCGCTGAGCAGGTGCGCGCCGGCGCGCTGATGGGGCGGCCATTCAACGTCACCTGGTCCGTCATCCCGCACGTGGACCCCGCTGGGGCGCTCATCCGCGTGGCGGAGATGGGCGAGAGCTCGGATGAGCTCACTACCTGGTCCGTCGCCCGCGACCTGGGGCGCCCACGCGAGGGCGCGACCACCCCGGCCCAATCCCCAGCGCGCGGCGCGGATTTCCATCACTGCGACCTCATCGGCCTGACCACCCACGGACACGGCGGGCTTCGCCGCATGATCCTGGGAAGCGTCGCTGAGCGCCTCCTGCGGGATACCACCGTTTCCCTGCTGCTTGTGCGCCGGACGCCAGATGAAGCGCAGGCTCCATTGCTCACCCGGGAGCCGGATGTGGAACAGTGGCGCGCCTGACGCCACCGCCAGCGTATCGCGACGCGCGCCCCCATCGCATGCGGAGCGCCCATCACGCCCCGCCCGCTCTAGCCGATCAACGGAGCCCCGGCCGCGCTGCCCGCTGGCGTAATGAACGTCCACATCTGGCTTCCATCTCCCGCGCGCAGCGCCTTCACCTGTCCTCTGGATGGGGCCAGGACCAGACCGGAAGCGACGACCGGGGTTGAAGCGGTATCCCCGCCATTGGCCGGCGCGCGCCACAGCTTGGCGCCGGTCATGGCCTCATTCCGTGACCACTCTACCGGCGCGCTAGTTCATGGCCGCCAGCATGATGATCGCCACGGCATAGATCACCACCAGCCCGATAGCGTCCCAGGAGAGCGGCAGGCGCTTGGACAGGGGACGATAGGCCAGCCCGATAATCACCACCGCCGTCATGGCGATCGCCGCCAGCGCGACGGTGAGCTGGCTCATGGTGACATTGGCCAGCAGCTCTCCCTGACGGTAAAACACGTCGTCTACAGCCAGAATCGCCAGATTGAACAGGTTGCTGCCGAGCAGGTTGCCAAACGCCAGGTCAATCGCGCCAAGCCGCGCTGAAGAAACCGTGACCACAATCTCAGGCAGCGATGTGGTGAGCGCGATGAAGAGGCTGCCCACGAAGGCCGTTCCAAGGCCCGTCATATCCGCGATTTCAGCGCCTATATACGGAAGATATGTCGCGGCGGCGATGATGAACAGCGCGTTGACCGCATAGAGAACATACGCCCGCCGGGCGCTGATTTGGCCGTAGATCGCCTCCGCCGCGCCCATCCCCACTTTAGCCTCACGCCGTTCATAGGTGAACGAGAGCCGCGTAGCGAGCAGGTAGACGCCGAGCACAACGAGCGTCGAGCTGTCAATCCAGCCCAGCTTCGGCAGGTGTGGCCCCGCCACGATGCTGAAGCTGACGATGCCCAGCAGCAGCGCCCCAAAGGCGGCGACCAGCGAGTGGCCGGGCGCGCTGCGCGTCACGGCGGGAACTCTCGGGGAGAGCGTGTCGAGTAGCGCGATAAGCAGCAGATTGAACAGGCAGCTGCCCAGCACATCACCGACGGCGATGTTGGGAACGTTGAAGAGCGTCACGGAGCTGACGCCGGTGATCAGCTCCGGCAGCGACGTCACCGACGCGATCAGGATGGCGCCAATCCATGTGCGGCCCAGCCCCGATTTCTCGGCGATCACATCCCCATACTTGGAGATGTTCGTTCCAGCCACCAGGATAACCGCCGAGAGCGCCAGAAACTGCAACCAGACAATCATGCCGCCGCTCCGCTCTTTCTCTGGCTCCCCCAGCGCCGCGCGAGCTTTTCCAGCTCTACGGCGAGAAACACCACGACGCTTACCCCAGCGCACAGCGCCAGCTCAGTCGCCGTCAGGGGCAGCGTGCTGAAGATATTCTGCATGAACGGCAGGTAGATGATGCCCAGCTGCAACACGATCGTCAGCGCGACCGCGCCCAGCAGCGGCTTGTTGGAAAACAGGCCGATCTGGAAGAGCGACGAGCTCTCGGAGCGTATCGCGAGGACATGCGCCATTTGCTCGAACGTCAGCGCGGTGAACACGAGCGTCTGCCATGAGGCGGACCCCGCCGCCCAGTCCGCGTAGCCCAGGCTGAGCGTGAGCGCCGCCATGAGAAGGCCGACCCAGATGATATGCCAGCCCAGCCCGCGCGCGAACAGGCTCTCACGAGGGGAGCGCGGGGGCCGGCTCATCGTGGCGGGCTCGGCTCGCTCCACGCTGAGCGCCAGCGCCGGCGGCCCATCCGTGACCAGGTTCATCCACAGGATCTGGAGCGGCAGCAGCGGCAGTGGCATGCCGAGGAACGGGGCCAGCAGCATAGTCCAGATTTCCCCTGAGTTCGTCGTCAGCAGGTAGCGGATAAACTTGCGGATGTTGTCATAGATGACGCGCCCCTCCTCCACGGCGGCGACAATCGTGGCGAAGTTGTCATCAAGCAGCGCCAGGTCCGCCGCCTCTTTCGCCACATCCGTGCCGGTCCGCCCCATCGCGACCCCGATATCCGCCTGCCGCAGCGCGGGCGCGTCGTTCACGCCGTCACCCGTCATCGCGACGATATGCCCCCGGCTCTGCAGCGCCTTCACGATCGCCAGCTTGTGCTCCGGGGCGACGCGCGCGTAGACGGGCGTCTCCTCCACCCGCTCGGCAAGCTCCTCTACGGAGAGCCGCGTCAGCTCCTGGCCGGTTATGGTCCGCCCGTCCGTCGCGATGTTCAGGCTCTGCGCGATCGCCCGCGCCGTCAGCGGGTGGTCGCCAGTAATCATCACCGTGCGGATGCCCGCGTGCGAGCACTTCAATACCGCGTCCTTCGCTTCCGGGCGCGATGGATCAATCATGCCAACCTGGCCAACGAAGATCAGGTCGCGCTCCAGCTCCTCCACGGATGGCGCGCCCTCGAAAGCGCGCAGCGGTCGCAGCGCCACCCCCAGCACGCGCATTCCCTGGCGGGCCAGCGCCTCATTCGCGGCCTCGATCCGCTCCCGCTGGCGCTCATCCAGCGGGATGACGCCTCCCGTATCCGCCCACACAGCGCGCGCGCGCGTCAGCAGGCTATCGGCGGCGCCCTTCGTAAACGCCACATAGGACGGGCGTTCGCCGTCTCCTGGCGCGTCGAGCGGGGCCAGAACGCTCTCGGGGAGCGACTCCGGCGGGAGCCGGTGAATAGTCGTCATCAGCTTGCGCTCGGAATCGAAGGGAAGCTCGCCCACGCGCGGAAACGCCGCCTCCAGGTCGTTCTTCATCAGGCCAAACCGGGCGGCGGCCACAACGAGCGCCCCTTCCGTGGGATCGCCCACCACCTCGAACCCGCTGGCCTGCTCCTCATTTCGCTCGATGCGCGCGTCATTGCAGAGCGCGCCGCCCGCGAGCAGCAGCCGTATCGCCGGGGCTTGCGGAAGCGGAAGCGCCGCGCCGCCCGCCTCAAGCTCCGGCGCGCCCTCGCGCAGCCGCTCCGCCACATCCACCCGGTCCCCCGCCGCGTCGAGCGCCGTCACGGTCATCTGGTTCTGCGTGAGCGTCCCGGTCTTGTCGGAGCAGATCACCGTCACCGAGCCGAGCGTCTCGACCGCCGGCAGCTTGCGGATGAGCGCCTGCCGCTTCAGCATGCGCTGGGACCCCAGCGCCAGCGCGATCGTCACGATCGCCGCCAGGCCTTCCGGAATCGCGGCGACGGCGAGGCTGACGCCGGTCAGCAGCAGCGTCTCAAGGTCTTCGCCGCGCAGCAGCCCCAGCCCGACGATCACCACCACCAGCGTCAGCGCCACGATCGCCAGCCACTTGCCCACGTTGTCCAGCCGCCGCTGCAAGGGAGTGGGCTCCCGCTCCACCGTGCGCAGGAGCGTGGCGATGCGCCCCAGCTCGGTCCGCATGCCCGTGGCGGTCACGACCACCACGCCGCGCCCATACGCGACGACCGAGCCCATATAGACCATGTTGCGACGCTCGGCGAGTGGCGCCTCGGTTTCCGCCAGCGCCTGCGACGTTTTGTCTACCGGCTCCGACTCGCCCGTCAGCGCCGATTCCTGCGCGCGCAGACTGGCGCTCTCCAGCACGCGGCCATCGGCCGGCACGACATTGCCCGCTTCCAGCAGCACGATGTCGCCCGGCGCCAGCTCGCGTGACGGCGCCGTCCGCTCGCGCCCATCCCGACGGACGCGCACCATCGGCGCCGCCATCCGCCGCAGCGCGACCATCGCCTTCTCCGCGCGAAACTCCTGGGTGAAGCCAAGCGCCGCGTTGAGGACCACGATCGCCAGAATGGCCCCGGTATCCTTGTAATCACCCAGGACAGCGGAGATGAGCGCCGCCGCGATGAGGATCAGCACGATGACGGACTTGAACTGGTCCCAGAGAATGGCGAGCGGGCTGCGCGCGGCCTGTTCCACCAGCTCATTCGGGCCGATCTCCTCCAGGAGACGCCGCGCCTGAGCCTCGCTCAGTCCATTGGAGACATCAGAACGGAGGCGCTCAAGCGCCTCCGTAGTGTCAAGCGTATACCAGGTCGTCATGGGTAATCCCGCGCATTCCACTCACATAGCCCGCCATAACCGGGACATGGCCCCACCGCGCGCGGCCAGCGCCCTTCCCATCCGCGCTGACACATGGCCCCGCCATAGAAGTTAGGTCGCATAGAATAATCACAGCAACCTTACAGGCGCGCCGCGCCCGCTCACACGCGCCTCACGGCCAGCGCCGCGTGAGCGTGTTTTCGGGCGCGCGCTCAAGATACCGCACAGACGGCGCCAGCTTCCACGGAGCCGCCCGCCTGCCTCCTGGCCGGCGCGCTGGCGAAACGGGGGCAAGCGCGCAATGAGTGGGGC
>JAKAIY010000098.1 GCA_021814145.1 Chloroflexota bacterium | reverse complement strand
CGGCTCGCGCACCTTCACCGTCGCCCAGCTGACCAGCTTCGCGGAGGGCGCCGCCTGCGCCGAGACGTTGCTCCGGGGCGCGCCAGCCACAGCCTGAGCGCTTCCGGGCTGGGCGCGTGAAAGTTTGAGAACCATGCTGATCCGCCGCTCCACGCGCCCGGCTTACGCGCGCGTCCAACCACGCTATCCCCGCTTCACCGCTGAGGCGGCGGATCCATCCGGCGCAACGCCCGCGCCGGAGCGCGAGCCGTCGCCACTGGAGCCCGCGACGCTCGACGCCACCCGCCAGGCGGAGGCGCGCCGCTACGCCCGCCAGCGCCAGACACTCTCGCTCATAAGCCTGTGCCTGACGGCGGCGCTCGTCACCATCTTCCTGTTCACTGGCCTCAACTTCTGGCTGCGCGACGCGCTGGCCTTCGTCCCCGCTTGGTCGCCCGCCTGGGGCTGGCAGCCGGCGCGCATTGGCGCGTACGCGCTGGCGCTGCTGCTCATCTCCATCGTCCTCAGCCTGCCGCTGGACTACTACAGCGGCTACATCCTGCCCCGGCGCTATGGCCTCTCGACACAGACTCCCGCCGCCTGGGCGCGGGATGAGCTGAAAGGGACGGCGCTCTCGCTGGTCTTCGAGATTGTCGCCGTCGTCGCGGTCTACGCCTTGCTGGCCGTCAGCCCGGGCCTCTGGTGGCTCTGGGCGGGCCTGGGCATGCTGGTCTTCACCGTCCTGCTCGCCAACCTCGCCCCCATCCTGCTGCTGCCGCTCTTCTACAAGCTCACGCCGCTGCCTGATAACGATGTGAAGCGGCGCGCGCTGGCGCTGGCGGAGCGCGCCCGGACGCGCGTGCGCGGCATCTACGCGATGAAGATGAGCGAAAAGACGACCGCCGCCAACGCGATGGTGATTGGTCTGGGCAATACCCGCCGCATCGTCATCGGCGATACCCTGCTCGACCACTACACTCCCGACGAGATCGAGGTTGTCGTCGCCCACGAGCTTGGCCATCAGGTCCATCGCGACATCCCCAAGCTGATCGGCATGCAGACCATCGCGACGCTCGGCGGGCTGTTCATCGCCAGCCTCGCGCTCGACGCCATCCTGAGCGCCGATTCGCGCTACTTCGGCCTGGCTGATCCCGCCACCCTGCCGCTGCTCGCCGTCGCGCTCGGTATCTTCGGCCTGGTGACGATGCCGCTTGTCAATGGAGTCAGCCGCTGGATCGAGGCGCAGGCTGACATCTACGCGCTGGAGACAACCGGCAAGACAGACGCCTTCATCAGCGCGATGACCCGGCTAGCCAACCAGAACCTGGCTGAGCTGGAGCCCGCGCCGTGGATAGAGTTCCTGCTCTACAACCATCCCTCCATCGGCAAGCGGCTGGCGATGGGCCAGGAGTACGCCGCGAAGCAGGCGGCGGGAGCGGCGGCGCGCCCCTGAACGCCCGGCCTTTCAAGGCCCCCCATCGCGTGCCCCGGCCTTTCAAGGCCGGGATGACACCCCCAGTTCGCCCCCACGCCGCGTGTTATACTAAGCCGGATGCCCCGCATCCCCACACATGTTCCCGGCGCCACGCCCACCCTGCTCAAACAGGCGCGCCCGGCGCCGTATCATCCGCGCCCCCAACAGGGGCGCGCCCCTCGCAGGAGAGCAACCGTCATGACCAGCGCACACCCGGCGTCAACGGAGACGCAGGAGCAGGCCCAGCCACGCGCCTACCTCAACTTTATCGGCGGTGAGTGGCGTCCGTCCGTATCGGGCCAGACCTTTGACGATACCAACCCCGCGCGCCGCGATGAGGTGATCGCGCGCTTCCAGAAATCTACCCCCGCTGACGTGGACGCCGCGATCAGCGCCGCCCAGGCCGCTTTCCCCGCCTGGCGCGCGATGCCCGCCCCCCAGCGCGGCGCGATCATCCTGCGCGCGGCGCTGCTGCTGGAGGCGCGGCAGGCCGAGCTGGCGCGCGACATGACCCGCGAGATGGGCAAGCCGCTGCGCGAGACGATGGGCGACATCCAGACGGCGATTGACTTCGGCAAGTTCGTCGCGGGCGAGGGCTCACGGCCTGAGGGCGACACCGTTCCCTCGGCGATCCCCGACAAGATGTGCATGACCATCCGCCAGCCGCTGGGCGTTGTCGGCGTCATTACGCCGTGGAACTTCCCGATGGCGATCCCCGCCTGGAAGACCTTCCCCGCGCTGCTGGCCGGCAACACGGTCGTGCTCAAGCCCGCCAGCGACACGCCGCTCTCATCCGCCCACCTGACCGAGATTCTCGACGAGGCGGGCCTGCCCAAAGGCGCGCTGAACTTCGTCACGGGCTCTGGCGGCGTGCTGGGCGACGCGCTGGTGACCGATCCGCGCGTGGCGATGATCTCGCTCACCGGCTCGACTGAGGTGGGCCGCCGCGTCGCAGAGCTTTGCGGGCGCGATCTGCGCCGCGTCAGCCTGGAGCTGGGCGGCAAGAACGCCGTGATCGTGATGGACGACGCCAATCTGGATGAGGCGGTCAAGGCCGTCTCCTGGGCTGGCTTCGGCACGACCGGCCAGCGCTGCACCGCCACCAGCCGCGTGATCGTCCATGAGAAGGTCGCGGACGCCTTCGGGCGCAAGCTGGCGGAGGCCGCCGAGCGCCTGCGCGTGGGCGACGGGCTGGACACGGCGACCGAGATGGGGCCGCTGGTCAACCAGGGCCGCGTCGCCGCCGTTCATGAGTACACCGAGATCGGCCTGGGAGAGGGCGCCAGCCTGCTGACCGGCGGCCGTGCGCTGACCGAGGGTGAGCTGGCGGGCGGCGCGTACTACGCCCCGACGGTCTTCACCAACGTCAAGCCGGCGATGCGCATCGCCCAGGAGGAAATCTTCGGCCCGGTCGTCTCGATCATCCCCGTCGCCAGCTACGAGGAGGCGATCCAGGCCGCCAACTCGACGATCTACGGCCTCTCCTGCGCCATCTTCACCGAGGACGCGCGCACGGTCTTCCGCGCCATGCGCGACATCAACGCCGGCCTGATCTACGTCAACGCTGGCACGACAGGAGCGGAGCCGCACCTGCCCTTCGGCGGCGTGAAGCAGAGCGGCAACGGCCACCGCGAGCTCGGCCACAAAGCCGTCGAAGAGTTCAGCGAGATCAAGACCGTCTTCGTCTCCTACCCCGACGTGAAGTAGCCGAAGCCGCGCGCGCAAACGCCAGCGGGCCGCCGTCTCCCACTATATAGGAGGCAGCGGCCCGTCCGCATGCGGCCTACATCACCCGCGCGCCGGCAAATAGTCGTTGGTGAACGCAGCGGCGTAGTCAGGCACCGTGGTCGTACATGAAGCGCGGGTAGTTGGCCCACTTCGCCAGCGTCTGCTTGCCCCAGCAGGCGGAGCCATGCGCCTCGGCGAACATTGGGACGTATAATGGAGCGACGGGAAGCGCCAGCGAGCGGCTCCAAGATAGGCAAGGCGCGCTCGTGGGCCAGCAGGAGCGGGAGATGCGGCGATGAGCATGCGGAAAGTGGAAGTCGAATATCCCGATGAGGCGCTCGCCAGTGGCCTGGACGAAGCGCAAATCAAGGCGCTCGCTCGTGAGGCGCTCTACGTGCGGCTGTACGAGCAGGGTGTGTTGTCGTCTGGTCGAGCCGCGTCGCTGCTTGGCCTGACGCGCTGGGAATTCCTCGATCTGCTTGGTCGCTACGGCGTCTCGTACTTTGACGATACCGTTGACTTTGACGAAGAGCTGCGCCGTGGCCAGCCCTGACCCGGTTGTCTCGAATACCACGCCGCTGGTAGCGCCCATCCTCGATCAGATGGTCGCGCAAGGGCGGCGCATCAGCCCGCGTCTGAGAATGGAGATCCTGACGCGGGCTGAGGAGCAAGCGCAATGACGCTCCTATGCCTCCTTCACTTACACGGCGGCAGGAACTGGTTGGTAAAGGCTGCGGCGTAGTCGGGCGGCGTGGTGATGGGATTGCCGTTGGCGTCCGTGATGGCGCCGTGGTCGTACATGAAGCGGGGATAGTTAGTCCACTTCGCCAGCGTCTGCTCGCCCCAGCAGGCGGAGCCAGCGGCGTAGCGCGGGCTGAGATAGTTCTGGCTGGCGTAGACCAGGCCGGTATCATCGAATGTCCCGGCGGGCGCCCCCTTGATCAGCAGGTCCGCCGCCTCCTTCGGGTGGGCGATGGCGTAGTCGTAGCCCTCCGCCGTCGCCGCCAGGAAGCGCTTGATCATGTCCGGCTTCTGCTGGATAATCTTCTCACTGGTGACGATCACCGGCGAGGAGTAGTCAGGAATGCAGTAGTCCACCAGCGGGAAGACGTTGAGCTGCAGGCCCTCGCGCTGCGCCTGGATGACCTCCCAGCCCTCATAGACCCAGGCGAAATCGAACTGCCCGCTCTTGAGCGCCTCCACCGGGTCGAGCGTGGTGGTGATGTTCTGGAACGTCGGATTCTTCACGCCGCCACAGCTCAGCGCCTGGTCAATGACCGGCTGCTCATACGACGCCCCAAAGCCCGCGTAGCGCTTGCCCGCCAGGCTGGCGACCGTATCCAGCCCCTTGCCCTTCAGTGAGACCAGCGCCGAGGTATTGCTGGAGATGACCGCCGCCACCGAGACCAGCGGCAGCCCCTGCGCGCGGAACTGCGTCACCGCCTCAGGGAAGCTGATGGCGAAGTCCGCCTGCCCCTGCGCGACAAGCTGCTCTGGATACACGCTGCTGGAGTAGGGCGTCAGCTTCAGGTTGATCCCCTGCTGGGCGTAATAGCCCTTCTCCATCGCGACGTAGATGCCCGTGTGATTGGTGTTAGGCGTCCAGTCGAGCGCCAGCGTCACCGTCTGCTGTGAGGGCGGTGTCTGAGTCGAGGTCGAGCTGGCGCCGCAGCCCGCCAGCGTCATCGCCAGCGTAAGCAGCAGCCCGCCCGCCACCAGCGCGTTCCGCCGGATGGATCGTGGAAAGAATGCCATCGAAAAAACTCCTAAAAAATCTATGCCAGAACACGCGGCCCGCGTTCGCGTCCGCGCAGGCGGGCGTTGTGGCCGCATGGCCCTTCAGCCGCGAATGCATTCGCCGGGCGCTCCCGGCGGGCGTTTCACGTCGCGCTCTCGCGACCTTGCGCGTAATACCAGGGCAGCGCCAGCCGCTCGATGATCGCTGTCAGCGCGAAGAGCGCGACGCTCAACAGCGCGGTAACGACAACGGTCGCAAGCACGCCCGCCGTCGAGAACGAGTGCTGCTTGAGCGTCATGTAAAAGCCCAGCCCGGCGCTCGCGCCGACATACTCGCTGAAGATCGCGCCGACCACGCTGTACGTGATGCCAATGCGCACGCCGGAGAAGAGCGACGGCAGCGCCCCCGGCAGCCGCACCGACCAGAACAGCCGCGCCCAGCCCGCGCCAAACGTGCGGTAGAGCTTGATCAGCTCCGGGTCAACGCCGCGCAGGCCATCCACCAGACCGACCGTGATCGGGAAGAAACAGACCAGCACGACCACGATGGACTTCGAGAGCAGCCCGATGCCGAACCACAGCGCCAGCAGCGGCGCCAGCGTAATCAGCGGGATAGTCTGCGAGGCCACCAGCAGCGGGTAGATCGCCCGCCGCAGCCACGGCGAGACATCAATGACCACCGCGAAAAAGACGCCCGCGATAAACGCCCACGCGAAGCCGATCAGCGTTTCTTCCAGCGTCACCAGTGTGTTGGCCCAGAGCGCGTCGCGCTGCGCGACCAGCGTTTGCAGCACGACCAGCGGCGTGGGGTACATCGTCCGCAGGTAGCCAGTGACGCTGCTGGCGGCCAGTTGCCAGAGCAGCAGCAGCGCCGCGAAAGCCGCCAGCGCCGGCCAGATAACCCGCCACGCGCGCGCCACGCCCACCCACGGCGCCCGGCGCCTCGCGCCTCGCTCGCCCGTCAGGTCAACGCGCGTCTCATCTGGCGCGACCGTCTCATCCGGCGGCCTTATCCGCGTGGCGCTCATCGCGCGCCTCCTTGCTCAGCTTCCCGGCCTTGAATGGCCGGCGTATGCGGCGGAATGGCTGGCTCGCCTTCCAGCGCGGCCAGCAGCTCGGCCTTCAGCGCCGCCATCTCCGGGCGCGCCAGGTCAGCGAGGTCACGCGGGCCAGAAAGAGGGACCGTCCGCTCCAGAGCGACACGGCCTGGGCGCGGCGTCAGCGCGTAGATACGGTCGGCCAGCAGCAGCGCCTCATCCACGTCATGCGTCACCAGCAGGCAGGTCGCGCCGAGCTTGCCCCAGATCTCCGCCAGCCAGCGCCGCAGCTCCGCGCGGGTCAGCGCGTCGAGCGCGCCGAACGGCTCATCCAGCAGCATCAGGTCGCGCGTCACCAGCGCTGTGCGCGCGAAAGCCACACGCTGGCGCATCCCGCCGGAGAGCGTGGGCGCGAAAGCGCGCTCGAAACCGCTTAGCCCGAAGGCCGCGAAGAGGCCGCGAGCGCGGCGCTCGGCCTCAGCGCGGGGAACACCCTGGACCTGCAGCCCGGCGATGGCGTTGCCCAGCGCGTCACGCCAGGGCAGCAGCAGATCGCGCTGCGGCATGTAGCTCACCTGGCCGAGCCGCCGCGCGCCTGGATCGCCCCGCAGCGCCACCTCGCCGCTGTCCGGCTCCTCCAGCCCGGCGATGATCGCCAGCAGAGTGGTCTTGCCGCAGCCGCTCGGCCCGACCAGCGCCACCAGCTCCCCGCTGGCCACTGTCAGGCTCACATTCGCCAGCGCCTCCGTGCGCTCACCGTGCGGCCCCTTGTATGTCTTGCGCACGTCACTGACGCGCAGCAGCGGCTCCGCCGTCGCCACGCTGAGCGCGGCGCTCTCTCGCAGGCTTGCCATCCGTGCGCTCCGTTTCCCGCCGGAGCCGCGATCCCGTCATCACGAGAAAGGGCGCCGGCCCATACGCCAGCGCCCCTGAAAGCCTGCTTCCGGCGGGAAAACGCCTCACGACATCATCCCCTGGACCGGAAGCTCCACTCCCTGCGCTGGCATTACCCAGATCAGGTTCCGTCGGTCGGTGGCGGTTTGGGCCACCCTCTCAGCCCGGCTCCCCGAGCTCCCGTTGCGGTTTTATGAATCTCACTTGTCACAAACGTCAAACGGTTGACGTTAACTCAATACCATGCGCCACAGCCAGGCGTCAAGCCCAGCCGCGCGAGCGACCAGGGCTTGTGAATGGTCGCCGTGCGCCGGATCACCCCCCTGGCGCGGCCAGCGCGCGGCCCCGCTCGCCCTGTCGCGTTCGCCGGAAGAGACGGCAGGCGCCTATTCGCCCGCTATGGCAAGGTCGCCAAAGCGGATCGCCGCCGGGCCGTAATAGGTTCCGTCTGTGTACGGCTCGGCGGAGAAGCGCGCGTCGCCGAAAGCGGCGAACAGGTTGCCCACCAGCGCGCCACCCTTGATCGGCGTCACCCCCGAGGCGTCGTGACGGTAGCCCAGGCGGATCTCCGCGCTGAAATCGCCGGTGATGGCGTCGGGATTGAAGAAGGAGAACGAGACAACCTCATAGACCGGCCCCGCCGGCGTGCCGCGCAGCGCGCGCAACGGCGTTGTTCCCGTCCGCACCGCGAGATTGCCAATCTCGCCCGTCGGCGCGACGCCCACGTAACTGGCGTAGCGCGCATCAGCCCAGTAGTTGCGGAAAACGCCGTCCTCGATCAGCGTCACGCGCTTCGCGGGCAGCCCCTCCATATCGAAAGCGGCGGTGCGTGTTCCCCAAGGCCGCGTCGGGTCGCTGACCAGGGTCAGCGTATCGCCGCGCGGCGGCTCTGGCGTTACCAGCTCGCCCGGTGTGAAGCGGCTCATGCGCTGGCTCTTGAGCTGCGCCGAGCTATGCGCCACGAATGGGCTGGCCTGAAATAACAACGGGTTGAAGAGCTGCGCGGCGGCCTCGCCACTGACGATCACCGGCCCGCGCCAGCTTGACGGCGCCACCGCGTTGAGCGCGTGCAGCGCGAAGGCCCCATACGCGGCCACCGTGCGCTCGAAATACAGGTCGCGCAGCCGCCTGCGCCGCAGTTCCACGTGGAACTCCGCCGTCTGGAGGCCCTCGCCCGCCAGCAGAACCAGATCAAGGAAGACAGCCGTCGAATCCTGTGCGGCGTTGACACCCGCGCTCGTCCGCAACGTCTCGCGCGCTCGCGTGGCGAACAGCTCGGCGCCGCTCATCCGCACCCCCGAGCTGCGTTCCAGCGCTGTCCTAAGCTGCTGGGCGGCGCGCTCCAGCGCCAGCGTCATATCACCCGCCAGCTCTGGGTCAGCCGCTTCAACCTCTGGATAGCCCTCGCGCGGCTGGCCGGGCAGCGCGAACGGCTGGTTGTCGGTCAGGCTAGCCATCAGCGCGCCGTCGCGCAGCCGCGCCGCCAGCGCCGCCCGGTCTTCCAGCGCATTGGCTGGCATGGTGAAGCTGGTCGCGCCCAGCGCCTGGCCGGCGCCTTCCGCGCTGGCGTGTGGCGCGTGCAGGTTATGGAGCGTCACGCTGACGCGCTCGTCCGTCACGACACGCCGCGACTCCTCGCGCTCGCCGATCAGGTAGATCTGCGCCTCCTCGCGCTGGGTCACCGCCGCCTGCCAGGCGTCCACGCCTGGTGTGGTGTCCAGCGCGCCCGCCAGAGTAGCCGCGTGATCGCGTTCCTGTATGAGCGTCTCATCCGCGCGCATCTTAGCCCAGCCTCGCTTTCATCCGCAGGTGCGGGCCGCCCGCCGTCACGACGACCATCTCTTTATGGCCCTTGCCGCACATTCCGATCTCCAGCGCGAAATCGTCGCCCACCGCGCTGATGCTCTGGAGCAAATCAGGCACATAGCCGGAGATGCCCACTGGCGAGAACAGCCGTCCTGTCAGCCGCCCATTGATGATCTCCTCGCCATAGTGCGCCGTCACCTGGATTCCCCAGCCCATCGGGTCCTCCATGCCGCTCTCCATGCGCCGCAGATAGACGCCGCGCTCCACCCCAGCGATCATCTCCGCCACCGGAACCTTGCCACGCCCAAAGAAGGTGTTGCTCATGCGCGCGTAGACCTTGCGGGTGAAGTCCTGCCGCCGGCCGTTGGGGGTATGCGCGCCGGGTGTGTAGGTCGCTGAGGCGAAGTCACTGATCGGGCGCTCCAGGACGCCATCGCGCAGGATGCGCGTGGGCCGCGCCAGCTCGCCCTCGTCGTCGAAGAAGTACGAGCCAAACGCGCCCGGCACGCTGGGATCATCGTACATCTCCACCCCCGGCGCCGCGACACGCTGGCCCGCGTAGAGCGCCGCCCGCGCCCGCCCCTTGGGGAACAGGTCCATCTCGACACCGTGGCCGAAACACTCATGCGCGATCACGCCGGAGACGGTTGGATCGGTAACGATGTCATAGAGTCCAGGCTCGATGCGCTCCGCCGCCAGCAGCCGCACCGCTACGTCCACCACTTCACGCAGATCATCATCCGCGACACGCGCCAGCTCGAAGCCCCCCGCGCCACCGCGCGCGAAGATGTTATAGGCTGTCCGCCCCTCGCTATGGACCACCACGACGGCGTTGAGGTTTATCCCCGACAGACGCTGCCTCAGCAGCCGCCCGCGCCCGATGTATATGGACTCGTAGCGCCGCTCCATATAGGCGATCTGCGCCCGCACGACGCGCGGATCCATCGCGGCCAGCCGCTGCTGGAGGTCGCGCGCGAAGTCCAGCTTGCGCGCCAGCGGCACGCTCGCGGGGTCAATCGCGACCGGCGTCGCGAAGTCGCGCCAGCCCTGCCCTGCGATGGTCGCATGCCCGGCGAAGACGATGGGCGGGCCATCCTTCCGGCGGCTCAGCCCGGCCGCCCAGGCGCGCACCCCGCGCGCCAGCCGGTCAGCGTCCGTCTCGCCGCTAGCGTATTCGGCGAAGCTCGCCCCATTGTAGACCGTGAACACCACGCCATGCGAGGGGGTTTCCTCGTTCGCGTTCTGCTCCTGGCCGCTATCGGTAATCCGCAGGCCAGACATCCCGCTGATCAGCGCGGCGGCGTAGGGGAAGCGCGCTTCAAGCTCGCCCACGAGCTCCCGCGCGACGGCCTCGCGCCGGTCTTCCGTCATAGCGCTCTGCCTCTCTATCAGTCTTTCACGACCATGAAGCCATCACCAAGTGGCGGTGATGGCTGACTGTCGCTCGCATATGTGTAGTATAGCGGAAACGAGCGGTGAAATGAGTGGCAGGGTCGCGCCCGCCGTTTTCCTCTATGTCCGGGGCGGACGCGGACGCTCCGGGCGCTCCACTGGCGAGCGCCGGGCGAGGTCATCCCACTGGCCGCGCATCATCAGCGCGGCGGTAATCAGAATCACGGAGAAGAAAATAATCGAGGCCAGGGCCAACCCGACCAGCAAGCCAGACACCGTGTGGCTCCTCTCCCGTGCGATGGCGCGTCATCCCTCAATATATACCCTCTGTGTTGTAGCACGCTGACGCGCTCCAGCGCGCGGGCAACATCACAAATCCGGCACAACTGGGTCCGCTACATGACATAACACACGATAATGGCTAGCCTAGAACGGCCATCGTGTGGTTGAATGGCGGAAGAGCGAGGGGGTGCGCGGAGCCGCGACGGCGGCTTGCGGGCAACGGTCGCGGGAGAGAGTTGTCGAAAACTTGGCATGGAACTTGCCAATGGGGCGCATGGCGCGCAGCGGATGAGCTTGCGCGCCATAGCGCAGCGGATGCCTTGTTTTTGGGAAAACTCATCCATAGCGCCAGACACGAAAGGAGCGGAATCTGTGGATGTGATCGAGATGCGCACGGAGGTGACACAAACGCCAGTGCAGGCGCCTGGCATCTCCTATCGCCAGATCGCCGCCGTCCGCCTTCTCCAGATACCAAGTCAGAGCCTGGATGAAGTAGTGCAGCGGGAGGCGGACGAAAACCCCGCGCTGGAAGCCGATACCTGCCAGTGCTGCCCGCGTTGCAACAGCCCGCTGGATTCCACCACCGCGCGGTGTCCTGTCTGCGATGGCGCCACGCGCGCCGCGAGCGATGAGCGCGTCCGCGAGGACATGGTAGACCTGGATGGCCCGATCTATTCCTCCGGTGGCGCCAGTGGCGATGAAGACCTGGACGACCCGATCACTCGCGTGGCGGCCATCGCGCCAACCGGCGAAGCGCTGCTTCAGGCGCTGTGTCTCTCACTTCCCGATGAAGACGCGCCAATCGCTGAATATCTGGTAGGGAACCTCGACCATCACGGTTTTCTCCCCCCAACGATCATTACCGACGCCGCTGACGCCCTCGGATGCGATGTGAGCGCGGTTGAGCGCGCCCTGACAGCCTTGCAGCGTCTCGACCCTCCGGGCATCGGAGCGCGTGGCGGGCAGGAGTGCCTGCTGCTCCAGCTCGAGCGTCTGCGTGAGGCGGGTGATCCGCATCCGCTGGCGGAGGTGATGGTGCGCGAGCATTTCAACGAGCTGGCCCATCGCCGCTATCGCGAGATCGCCCGCAGCCTGGACCTGACGCCACGCCGTGTGGAGACCGAGTGGGAGTTCATTCGCTCCTCGCTCTACCCCTATCCCGCCCACGGATTCGAGGAGGGCGTGAGCGCCCTGGCCCCCATCGCCGCGCCGGTACGCCCGGATGTCGTCATCCGCAAGACCGCCACGGGCTATGTGGCCGATGTTGTGGAGCGCAACCGCTATGTGCTGCGCGTCAACGCTGAATATCTCTGGGCGCGCAAGCATCTCGCCCACATTAGCCAGGATGACGCGACCCGCACCCATGTCCGCAAGCATGTGGACCAGGCGCAGGCTTTTATCGCCGCCTTGCGCCAGCGCTGGGATACCATGCAGCGGGTCTCCGACGCGCTGATCGAGATGCAGCATGACTTCCTGGAGTATGGCCAGTCCGCTCTCAGGCCGCTCACCCGCGCCAACGTGGCGCACCGCATCGGCCTGCACGAGTCCACCGTCAGCCGCGCCACCGATGGCAAGTATGTGCTGCTTCCCAACGGCCAGACGGCGTCATTCGACGACTTCTTCGACGCATCGCTGCCGGTCAAGAAGGCCCTGCTCGACATTATCAGCGAAGAGAACGTGGAGCGCCCGTATAGCGATGAGCAGCTGATGCGTATTCTGCGACGCCGCGGCATTGAGGTCGCCCGCCGCACAATCGCCAAGTATCGCGAGGAGCTGGGCGTGCTGCCATCACGCCTGCGGCGGGTGCGCGCCACGCCCGCGCAGCCGGCCCCTTCGCGCGCGCCGGCCCTTGTGAGCGTCTGATAGCGCGGAACGCCGGTCGCGTCCAGTCCGCTAGCGGCGGGCGCGCGGCGCGACCGGCGTTCCATGTTCCAGCGCATAGCGGTTCACGGTCTCGCGCATGCCGCGGGCCTCCCACGCGCCGAGCAGGCCCGGCCCCACGCAGATGAGCGTTCGCCGGGCGCGCAGGATGAGCGCGACCTCACCCGGCGCGCGCTCGATAGCGACCAGTTCATCCCAGGTGACTGAGCGCGTGACGCGGGTGAGCGGAAAGCGCACGATTACCCCGCGATGACTGATGAAGACCTCCTGCGCGAGCCAGAGAGCCGCCACCAGGCTAAGCAGCGCCAGCGCCCCCGGAGCCAGCGCGACCCAGGAGATAGCGGGCGCCCAGATCATGATAGCGGCCAGCGCCAGCGCGCCCGCCAGCGCCAGCGCGCCCGCCAGCGCCAGCGACCAGCGCGGCGGGCGGACGGTCAGCGCGTCGCCTTCCGCGCCGCTTTCCTGGAGCATGTCTCGACCGAGCAGACGTTGCGCCTCGGCGCGCGCCTCGCCTGTCAGCGCCTGCGCGGGCAGGCTGAGTAGCAGCCGGCGCCGGAGCTGCGCGCCGCGCCTCAGCAGCGCGGGCATGAAGGACACCGTTCGCCCGGATGTGGTCACCAGCGTCATGAGCGGGCCATGAAACTCCAGGCGCTCGATGGCGTTGAGCGGGATCACCCACCAGGCGCGCAGTGGCCGCCCAAACGCGATCTCCTCGCGCGTCAGCCGCACGCCGCGCAGCATGACCCAGCCCGCCAGCATAATGGGGACCCACAGGAGCAGCGTCAGCGGCAGCCAGACAGGCGCGCCCGTGCCTGGAGTCAGCGCCGCCAGAACCAGCGCGCTGACGCCGGGCGGGATGAGAAAAATCACGGCGACCAGCGCGCCAGGCCGGTAGAGCGCTGTCTCGGCCAGCGGCGGCGCGGAGCGCGTCGCCGCCAGAAAGACCACGGCGTCATCCGGCGCTGGCTCACGCGAGAGCGGGTCTCCAGCAGGAACAGGCTCGCCACTCGCGTCCATAGCGCCACAATCATCCATCTCACTCATCTCGTCACCCCAGCGTCGCGCGCCAGGCGCGATTAGAATAGCGCATGCTCCGCTCCGCCATTATAAGGTCGCATGGCGCTCCATCGCAATGCGCCGCCCGCTGGCGCCCCGGAAATAGGGAGAGTTGACGAGCGGGGGCTTCTATTGGTAGTCTACGCGATGGAAGTGACACGCTTGAACGGAAACTATGTGGGGGACCGCGCGCCGGTGTTCAGCCAGAAGTCACACGGAAGGCCGCAGCAGAGGCTAACCCACGAAGAAGTCGTTGAGCGCTTCGTGGACTACCACTTTGGGCGGCTGACGCCGGCGGTGAACCGGGCGATCGAGACGCATGTCCGCTCCTGCGCCCGCTGCAAGCGTGAGGGATTGACGAACGCCGCCGCCGAGCGGCAAGCGGCCAATCGGAGACTGCGGCGTGTGCGCGGCGGCAAGCCGCTCATCGGCCCGCGCGGACGGCTCGCGCTGCTGGCGCTCACACTGCTGGTCGTGGCGCAGATTGCCCTGTTCCAGGTGACGCGCGGCCAGGAGAAGCCCCTTCTCTCGCTGATCAATCAGTGGCGCGCTCAGGGAGCCGTAGGCGCGCCGCCGGGCGCGCCCATCGCGCTGGGCGCCAAATGGCGGATGCCTGCCGCGACTGCTGGCGCCAGCGCGATCGCGCTCTCTGCGGATGGGCAAACGCTGGCCGTAGCGCATGCTGGCGCGCACCCCAGTATTACCCTGTGGAGCGCCAAGTCAGAGGACCAGCTCGCCGCGCTCACCTGGACCGCTGGGGACGCGCCTTCCACACTGGCATGGTCACCGGATGGCTCCATGCTGGCCGCGTCCAGCTCTTCCACGATCATCATCTGGTCAATGTCGCCATATAAGGTCGTAACCCAGTTTCAGCTTCCCACAGCGCCCGCCATGCGCGTCTATGATCTGCGCCAGCAGGAGCTCATCGCCAGCCCTGATCCCACGTCAGTCTTCGCCAGCGGCCCGCTCGTGTGGGGTCCTGATGGCGCGCTCTCACCCGCGCCCACCGGCGCCGCTGGCCCGACGGGCGTCACCTCGCCCCAGACGCCAGTCATCGGGTTCTGGTCAAGTGAGGGCGTGCGCCTTTTCGGCGCTGGAGGCGGCTCTGTCCATATCGGTGTCTCAACCGCTGACATCCTGAGCGGCGCGGCCCTGCTCGACTGGTCGCCCGATGGGCGCTACCTGATGTGGGCGGCGCTCAGTCTGCCAGTCAGTGGCGTGGGCTCATCTCCCGCCAGCGTTCCGCCTGACGCCATTGTTCAGACGCTGGTCACGCGGGTTCTGACGGCGAGCAAGGCTGGCAGCGAGCCCGGCCAGAATGACGCGCTGCTCTGGTTCGCGCCTGACGCTAGCCGCGTCGCCGTTTGCGACCGCACACAGCCCAATGCGCGCATGCGGATTTATGACATCGCGTCAGGCGCCGCTACGGCGATCCTCGATATGCCCTGCGCCAATCTTCCCCTGCACGCCGCGCAGTGGACAGCCGATGGCGCGCAGCTCTACATCACCCCCATCAACGGCCCCGTCGCTGTGTACATCGCGCCCCAGGCCTAGCCGCCGCGCGCCACCCTACGCCACTTTCCCGACCTCCCCACTCCAACCGCCCGGCGTCCAATCCGTAGTCATAAGGGATAGCAGGCGCGAGGAACGTCATCGCGCGTCCGCGCCTCCGGAATCGTCATGACAAGCGTTATGCAGGGAGGGACACAAGCATGGGCAGATTCTTGGTCCGGTTGATTGTGGACATTCTTATCAGCGCGGCGGCGATTGGCCTCACAGCGCTCGTCCTGCCCGGCGTTCACGTCCAGCCGTTTAGCTGGACAACGCTGCTGCTGCTGGGTGTCGTCATTGGCGTCATTGACGGCTTTATCCGCCCGGTAGTGTCTATTCTCTCCCTGCCGATCACGATCCTGACGCTGGGAATCTTTCAGCTCGTTATCAACGCGCTGATGCTCTATCTGGCGTCGTTCGTCATTCCCGCGTTTAAGATTGACAGCTTCCTCTGGGCGCTACTCGGCGGCATCGTGCTCGGCATCATCCACGCCATCCTGGAAGGGATTTTCGGACGCATCGGCAAGGAGCCCAGGAAGGCCTGATTAGCCCACATCCGGGCTATGCCTGGGGCGCGGCGTCTCACTGCCCGCATGGCGCTTCAGATGAGCGCGCCATGCGGGCCTCCCGTTTCTGTCACA
>JAKAIY010000097.1 GCA_021814145.1 Chloroflexota bacterium | reverse complement strand
CGTGGGTCTACCTCAGCATGATCCGCCTGATGCTCAAGCGCTTGGCGCACGAGCACATTCAGCCAGCTTTCCATTATCGCCGTGTTGCTTGAACCCAAAGGAGATGCCTTTATGTACAGCCTCTAGTTCCGTCTCGGCCCTTGTCGTCTCCTGATGCGCCGTGGCCACCAGGAGAACAGCGTTGCAGAGCGGATGCGCTCGGGCTGGCGTTGGAGGACAACGCAGCGCGCGGCCTGGGCGCCTTCGAGGTCGTCGATGCTGGCGAAGTGGCGGTTCGCGAGCGCGGTGTTGGTGAGCGGCCAGAGATGTTCGGCAGGCTGGAGTTCGGGTGAGTAGGCGGGCAGGAAGAGCAGATGCACGTGGTCGGGGACACGCAGTTTCACGCGGGTATGCCAGCCGGCGCGGTCAAGGATGAGCACGATTTGCTTGCGTGCCCCAGCGCCCACGTGACGGGCAAAGGCGGCCAATTCGACCTCGAAGAGCGGAATCGAGACACTCGTGGCGAGATGGAAGACGGCGCGGCCCGAGGCCGGATGGACGAAGCCGCCGACGTAGCGCCAGGCATAGTGGTGTTGGACTGGAGCGACTGGCCGCTGGCCGCGCGGCGCCCAGACGCGGCGCAGGATGGGCTTGAGGCCAATGCGATGCTCGTCGGTCGCCCAGAGCTCGACGCTCGTGCGGGGAAACGCGGTCGCCAGGCTCCTCAGGAGCGGGCGGAGTTTATTTTGAAGGCGGCTTGCGCCGCCGGATCGGCCTGGGTGTGGGCCGGTCGAGGAACCTGGGGGCTCTGCCGCAGCCGCTGGAGGTAGTCCCAGCCCCGCTGCACCGCGATGGGGCGCCCCAGCCGCGCGCTCATCCACTCCGCCACCGCCCGCGCTGTCCACAAGTCGCCTTCTCCGTCCTCTCCCCCGGGCGGCGGTCCAGCCAGCGCCTCACGCAACTCGTTGCGCTGCGCCTCCGAAAGCGGCATGGAACGGCGATACGAGCCGCCGGTCGCGAAGCGTTGCCGATTGCGCATCGCGTCGGGCCCCTGCGTGTTATAGCGCCGTGCGAGTTGACCAATCCAATAGGCGGAGTAGCCCGTGCTCTCGGCCACCTGCCGTGCGGTTTGCCCGCGCGCCAACAACCAGAGCATCTGCCACCAGCTGCGTTCGGGCGGCTCCTGGGCACGACGATACCGGCGCTCAAGTTCCTCAACGCTCAGATGCGGAGCCACCTTCACTTGTCTGATGGCTCAAGACTACAACATCCCGTGCGGATTCCATATGACCTGGCTGCTGCCCGCGTTTTGGGCGTGTCTAGTCGCGGCGATGCGCATAGCTCGCGGTGGCGTGTCACATGGCTGGAGGCTGTGGACTCCGCTCGCCGTGTTGACGCTTATCGTCACAATCTCGTTGATGCCGTTCAATCATATTGCCATTTCAGTAACGATTATCGCGCTCTGGCTTCTCGCGGGTGCGCTCTATCTGCGAAGCGCGGGCATACCATCGCCGCTGGCTATCCTACGCGGGCAGCCAGCGGCGACGGAGGGGGCGAGACTAGCCAGGCCGGATTAATGACCGCTCATCAGATAGCCCACGCCGCGAATCAGCATCTCGATGGCGATTGCGGCGAGAATTGGAACGAAGAGCTTGCGCAAGGTAGAGTTGCTGAATCGCGCGAGTGTCTTGGCGCCCATCGTCGCGCCTACCAGCACACCCAGCGCGACCGGCGCCGCATAGAGCGGATTGATATCGCCGCGCTGGAAGTAGATGCCCGCGCTAGCCGCAGCCGTGACACCAATCATGAAGTTGCTGGTGGTAGTAGAGACTTTCATCGGCAGGCGCATCGCGGTATCCATCGCTAGCACCTTGAATGTGCCGCTGCCGATGCCAAGCAAGCCGGAGAGCAGGCCCGCGATACTCATCATGCCGAAGCCCGCTGGCACGCGCGTGACCTGATAGTCAATAGTGCGGCCCAGCTTCTCGTCAGGATAGTTCGACGCGAGGGCCAGCCGCTTCGCCCAGCGGTCGTTCGTGACGCCTTCGGGGATTTCCTCGCCGATTTTGACGATCAGCGGCAGCGCCGAGATCAGCAGCACAACGCCAAAGATGATAAAGAGCAAGCCGGGCGCGATGACCGTCGCCAGGAACGCGCCAGCGATCGCGCCGATTGTCGTCGCGATCTCAAGGAACATGCCGACGCGCAGGTTGGTGATATGGTCTTTCACATAAGCCGCCGCCGCTCCGCTGGATGTGGCGATGACGGAGACGATTGAGACGCCAACGGCTACCTCTGGATAGACCGCGAAAGCCAGCGTCAGCAGCGGCACGACCAGAACACCGCCGCCCAGGCCTACCAGCGAGCCAACCAGCCCGGCGATGATGGAGGCGAGCGCGATCAGCGCGAAGTTCATCAGGTTGGGTGGCTGCTGCCGCTCAAGCGCACCATGCCCGAAAACGCTGCCCAATACGAGGATACTGGCGAGCAGCAAGGCTAGCACCAGCGACGTTATCCCAACGTACATCCAGTCATGTTCCAGCGCGAACGCGATGATCGAGACAGCGACACGGATGACGGGCGTGGCTAGCAAGATCAGCAGGCCAAGCGTGATGATTCCCTCGGGGGAGCCTGAGGCCAGTGACGGGATAACGGCGCCCAGTGAGTGGGGGTAGGTCAGAGTCGCCGCCGCGCCTCCCGGCTGAGGTTGGCTGTAATACAGCGCGACGCCGACTAAAATAACCGCCGCGCTGAGCAGCACGCCGCCGCGCAAAACATGGCTGATGATGAGCTCGGCCTGGCGCACGAGCGACATCTGACGCTCACGATCGGCGTCCTCCTGGCTCTGTGATGCTGATTGGGTAGCGCTCATGATGCCTCAACAATCCTCTGGAGTGCGTTTGATGAATAAGTCAGTCACCTCAATGCTTGAGTGGCTCACTCTTGAAGAGTATCACGCGGTGTGATAATTCGCCGCGCCTAGCGTACAGTGTATGAGAAATCGGGAGCCCTTCTTTCTCTGATTTCCCTGGCCGCGCGCCCGGGAGCGATTCATAGATTCATAGCGGAATCCGCGCCGCCGCGCCGTGAGGGTGAAGTCACGCGCGGGTCCGCATACGCGAACCCGGGTCTGGTATGCCCCCGCTGTTTAGAATTCTAGCGCCTGGAGCATAGAGCGACGAGGGGCGGGCGGAAGGGACGCGATATGGAGCGACCCGCTGGCTCAGGCTTCACGCAGCATGGCGAGCAGCGCCTCAAGCGCCAGCAGGTAGCCGCGCCAGCCCAGACCCGTGATCTGCCCGCGACAGATTGGGGCCAGCAGGGATGTATGGCGGAACGGCTCACGCGCATAGATGTTGGAGAGGTGGACCTCGATAGCGGGCAGACCGCTTTCGGCGACCGCGTCACGCAGGCTGACGCTGGTATGGGTCAGGCCACCAGGGTTGATGATGAGGCCGTGCGCGCCGGGCGCTTCATCTTGCAGGAAGTCTATCAGCGCGCCCTCGTGATTCGACTGGAACCAGTGTGTGTCGGCGTCCAGCTCGGCGGCGCGGGCCGTCACGCGCTGGTTGATCTCGTCAAGCGTCACATAACCGTAAATGTGGGGTTCGCGGTGGCCCAGCATATTGAGATTGGGGCCACTCACGACGAGAATGCGCGCTCGTGTGTCACCATTGGGTTCCGGCATGACCGCTTCCTCCTTGACGCTAAGACGCGCTGTCAGGTAGTGGGGCTGAGCCGTCCACGCTCGCGCCCAGCTCGGCGAGTGTGGCGCGCAGCGCATCCTCCGGCGCAGAGCTGGAAAGCGTGGCGGAGCCAAGCGCGGTCAACAGTACCCAGCGGACGTGGCCGCCGCGGGCCTTTTTGTCCCAGAGGGTCGCGTTCAGCAACGCGGACATGCTCAGACCATCCAGGCGCGCTGGCAGGGCGAAGCGGGTGAGCAGGGCTTCCAGACGGGTCGCCACGCTGGGCGGCGTGACGCCAAGGCGGACGCCTAGGCGTGTGGCGAAGACCATCCCCGCGCCAACCGCTTCCCCATGCAGCCACGCCTTGTAGTCTGTCACGGTCTCGATAGCGTGTCCCAGTGTGTGGCCGAAGTTAAGCAGCGCCCGCTGGCCGCCCTCACGCTCGCGCTCGTCTCCGCCAGTGATGGCGCCTTTGATAGCCACTGAGCGCGCGATGGCGGCGGTGATTTCACGGGGGCGCATAGCCCGGAGCGCATCCGCGTCGCGCTCGATAGTGGAAAAATAGTTCGCGTCAAGGGCGGCGCCGTGCTTGATAACCTCAGCCCAACCCTCGATCCGCTGGCGTTCGGGCAGGGTGAGCAGTGTCGCGGTATCGGCGATAACGAGGCGGGGCTGGTAAAACGCCCCAATCAGGTTTTTACCGCGTGGGTGATCTATCGCTACCTTGCCGCCGATAGAGGCGTCTACCTGGGCGAGCAGCGAGGTGGGAAGCTGGATCAGCGGCACTCCGCGCAGCCAGGTGGCGGCGGCGAATCCCGCCAGATCTCCGACGACGCCGCCACCTAGCGCGAGTAGCGCCTCACCGCGCTCGGCGCGACGCTCCGCCAGCCAGTCGTGAATGGCGTCCAGTGACGCGCGCGACTTGCTGGCCTCGCCAGCGGGGATCGTAAACACCTCTGGCTCGAAGCCCGCCTGGCGCAACTGGCGGGTGAGCGGTTCCACATAGATCGCGCCCACAGAAGAGTCTGTGACGACGCTGAGGCGCGGCGGGAGCTTGAGCGCGGCGAGGCGCTCGGGAAGATCCGCGAGCGCGCCCCATTTGGTGATCGCGTCGTAGCCGGCGCCCGCCGCGATGCGCAGGGTCTGCGCCACAGCGCCTTCTGATGGCAGCCGCCCGGCCACGATGAGAGCGGCCAGCGCGCGCGCCGCAATTCGTTCGGGGCTGGCGCTGTCCGTCTGCACACGATCATCCGCTTGCGCGTAGAGCGGCGCACGCCGCTCATGGAGCAGGCGCAGACGGGCGAGTGGATCGGGGCCAGACAGCATCGGACGTAACTCGCCGATTGGAATGTCCCGTGCTTGCGCCTGAGCGCGGATGCGCTCGATCGTGGTTTCGGGCTCCGCAGCGAGCGCGAGCGTCCAGGCGCGCGTCTCAGCGATCAGCGAGCGATTCTCCGGGCGCTCGATGAGACCCGCGCCCGTGGCGACCACCACGCGCTCGGCGCGCAGAACGTGGGCCAGCGCCGCCGTTTCGCGAGCGCGCCAGCCGTCCTCGCCTTCCTCGGCGAAGATGGCGGCGACGCTCTTTCCGGCGCTGGCGATAACGGCGTCATCCAGGTCGGTAAACGGCCAGCCGAGCAGGCGCGCGAGCGCCAGGCCAGCGGTCGTTTTACCTGCGCCAGAGGAGCCTGTAATGACAATACGCGCGACGGGCGCCGCGTTTAATATGCTCATAGCCGGCATTGTAACACGACATGTGGCTCCCGCCAGGTTGTGTGGCGCGCCGGGTATGGGTAGGATATGCTAGAAGAGTGCGCTCTGGCGCTGCCCGCATGTGACGCGCGGCGAGTTGAACGAGAATGAGGCGAGCGTGGCGAACGAACCCTTTCAGCCAGATTCCCGGGTGGATGATGGGAGCGCGGCCCAGCCCGCGCGCCCAGCGGAAGACCCACGATATGCGGGCGCCACACCGCCCGGATACGACTGGCCGACGCATGGTGGCTATTTGGGCTGCCTGCTGGCGACCATGCTCGCCTGTCTGCTCGCTCCACTGAGTTATATCGTGATCGGATTCCTGGGAGCGTTTCTGTCAGGGCCGCTGGGTAACGCTGGGATAGCGATCGCGATTGTGGTGACGGTCGTTGGGTATCTGGCCCTCTTTGTGGGATTGATGCGGCTAGGGTGGCGCATGGGACGGCGTTTCCTGCGTGAGTATCCGCAGCCCGCTCGTCCGGTATGGGGCGAAGATGAAAATGTGATCATTGTGGACGCCAACCCGCCACCCAGGGAGCCCGGCGCGGCATCCCCAGAAGACACCGCGGGAGGGGAGAACACGCCGTCCACGACACACTGATCGCTTCCCGAGAATGCGCAATCGCCTGGACGCCGCGCGCGTCAAGCGTGTAATGTGGTGACTACATTGGGGTCCGGCGCGTCTAACGAGCGGACGCTATGGATTTCGCCTCGCGTCAAACCGCGCTCAAGCCAGCGGTTTCTGCCAGTAAAGATACAGGATATGCGCCACGCTCGCGCCGGAATTTCCAGGGCGCCACAGGCGTGGAGCGGTACGGATGAGAGGATCGAGCGACATGCCTCCCCAGGAGACCTCGACGAACCCTGTTCCACGCCCAGCGCGCAAGACGACAGCGCCGCACACGCCACCGCGGCGGCCCGCTGACTCCGCGCCTCGCGCCCCGCGCCGCCGCAATCCGAAAGTGGAGCGCGCCATCACTCCGGCGGCGTCCGCCGCTGTTTCACACGGCATCTCGCCTGAAAACACCGTTTTCGTCTCGCTGTGCTTTGAGGGACCGGATGTCTACTCCACCGCCGGGGGGCTGGGCACACGAGTGACGGAGCTGACAGAGGCGCTGGCGTCGCTGGGGTATGAGACGCATCTGATCTTTGTTGGCGACCCCAACAAGCCCTCAGTGGAAGAGCGGGTGGAGGGACGGCTGCGCATCGAACGCTGGTGCCAGTGGATCAGCAAGTATCATCCCGCTGGCGTCTATGACGGTGAAGAAGGCAAGTTGAACGATTTCAACGACTCTGTGCCACGTCATGTCTGCGACGACATTGCCCGGCCCGCCATCGAACAGGGCAAGATCGTCGTCGTCATCGGCGAGGACTGGCACACCGCCGAAGCCGTCAGCCGGATTTCCGATCTGCTCTACGCGGCCAACCTGCGCTACCGCGCGCTCATCATGTGGAACTGCAACAGTCTGATGTCACTGCATCGCGTCAACTGGGGCCGGCTGGGGTTCACCGCGACCATTACCACAGTTAGCCGTTACATGAAGCACCGGCTGTGGCAGTACAACGTCAACGCGCTGGTGATCCCGAACGGCATCCCACGGCGTTTTCTGGACCCAGTGGATGGGGAGATGGTCGAGCGGCTGCGCGAGGTCATACGGCGCGGCGATCCTGACCGGCAGTTCCTGTTCAAGATTGGGCGGTTCGATCCTGACAAGCGCTGGGTAATGGCGGTTGAGGCGGTTTCACGGTTAAAATATAGTGGTGTTCCGGTGACGATGGTTATCCGGGGCGGTATCGAACCGCATGGCGCCGAGGTGCTGGCGCGTGCGCGGGCGCTAGGTCTGCGCGTGGTGGATGTTGAGGCGAAACGCCCGACCGCTACGGAGTGCATCCAGCTCCTGTGTGACGCAGGTGACGCTGATATCTACAACCTGCGCTTCTTCGTGCCGGAAGAGTTTGTGCGCGTATGTTACGCCGCCGCTGACGCGACACTCGCCAACAGTGGCCATGAGCCATTTGGCCTTGTCGGTTTGGAGGTCATGGCGGCGCGCGGCATAGCCTTCACTGGCTCAACTGGTGAGGATTATGCGGTCTCATTCGAGAACGCGGTCGCGCTGGAGACTGACGACCCGGATGAGATCGTCGGTTATCTGACGCACATTCGCCGCCATCCCGCCGAGCGTGAGAAGATTCGCGCGGAGGCGTATCGCACAGCCGCCGAGTTCGTCTGGGAAGAAACGATTGACAACCTGATCGGTAAGCTGGGCTATATGGCGCGCAAGCAGAGTCTGGCGCTGGATTAGCTGGATTAGACGGATAACGCGATAGAACGCGCGCGCGACGTTTTGGGGGGTGATTTTCATGAGCGAGCATGAGGGCCGAACATTTCTTGGCGGACGTGACGCGGGATGGGTGGAGGTCATTATCGAGATCCCACGCGGAAGCCGGAACAAGTATGAGTATGACCACAAGCGGGACATCATCAGGCTGGACCGTGTGCTCTATTCTTCCATCCACTACCCGACGGACTACGGCTTCGTCCCTGGCTCGCTCTCGCTCGATGGCGACCCGCTGGATACGCTGGTCGTCGTAGATGAGGCGACTTTCCCCGGCTGCCATATGCGCGTGCGGCCAATCGGCGCGCTCACCATGGTGGATGAGCATGGCGAAGATGAGAAGGTCCTGGCCGTGCCCCATGATGATCCACGCTTCGCGCAGACGCTCAAGCTGCACGATCTCGCGACTCACTGGCAGCTTGAGATCGCGGCTTTCTTCCGCACCTACAAGGAACTTCAGGGAGTCCAGACGGAAGTGCGCGCCTGGCATGACGTAGACGAGGCGTGGCGCGTCATCGAGGAGTCGCGAGCGCGGTTCCTGGCGCAACCGTGATCACCATCGCGTTTCACCCGTGGCTCGTGAAAGGTCAAATACCACATGGCTGACCAGGCGTCCGGCATGACAGCTGAGGACGCGCTGGAGCGCCTCACGCGCGAGGACGCTATCGGTCAGCTTCGGCGGCGCGATGGCGCGATGGCGCGGCTGGGAAGCGAGGGCGGCGCGCTCAAGCTGGACTGGGTGGAGATGGTTCCCTGGCTGCTGGCGCACCCAGAGGCGCTGGAGCAGGTTGAGCGCGAGGCGGCGGCGCTGATCGCGCGCGGCGCGCGGCATGTCATTTGGGCCGGCATGGGCGGATCCGTGTTGAGTGTTCAAGCGCTGTGCCGGCTGGGCTATGGACATGGCGCGGTGACTGTTCATCCGCTCGATAGCTCCGACCCCGCCGCGCTCAACGCTGTCGCGAGCGACATCGCGGACCTTGAAACAGCGGTGATGATCGCCGTCGCGCTGGGGATGACCTCCGAGGAGCCGATCAGCCACCTCGAATGGTTTGCGGGCGTGTTACGCGACGCTGGGCTGGATCCGGCGAGCCACCAGATGGTCATGACGCTACCGGATTCCTACCTGGATCGCTACGCGCGCGACCGAGCGCTACCCAGATTCCCGCTGCAGCTCGACGGCGGCTCCGGCATTGGCGGCAGGATGAGCGCGCCAGGGACCCGCGTGTTCCTTACCCCAGTGGCGTTGTATTTCGCTGGACAGGGCTGCGAGCCGGGCGCGTTAGGCGCTGCGCTGCGCATGGCGTGGGCGGCGTATGACCTGGATGGGGCGCGCGCCAACCCAGCGGAGAGCCAGTGGGCGCGCCTGGCTGGCGCGCTCGCGGGGGCGGCGTGGCGCGGTGTTGTGCGCCTGGGCATGGAAACGCCGCCGGGATGGGAGGCGCTGCGCGACTGGACCGAGCAATTGATGGAGGAAAGCCTCGGCAAGGACAGCAAGGGTGTGATCGTTTTCGCGCCGGAAGCGCTTCCCGCGGATGCGCCAGCCTCACTGCGCGTGCGAGTCACCGGCGACTCCCGGCAGGCTTCCGGCCTGGACAGCGGCGTGTTCACTATTGTCGAGCCGCTGATCGCTTCGCCGGACATGACCGAACGGCTGGCAGGGCTGGCCGCTCTGTATTCTGGCTTCCAGCTTACGATGGCGCTGTACGGCTATCTGTGGAACATTCCGTTCGCGGGTCAGCCCGCTGTGGAGGCGTACAAGGCGGGGGCTCGCGCGCTGCGCGATTCAGCGCCTGCCGCTCTGGCGCGCCCGGTGTTCGAAAGCGCGACGCTACGCGAGGGGCGGCTGGCGCTAGAGGCGCCTTTCCGCGACGGAACATGGAACAGCGCGACGAAACCCGCGAGCATGCTGGCTGACTGGCTCCGCGTATGGCGCGCGGAGCAGGAGTTGGCATACCTGGATGTGACGATCAATGGTGAAGCGGACCCCGGCGCGCTGGCGGCGCTCGAAGCGAGCCTGCGACGCCTGGCGGTGGAGCGGCTCGGCATACCGTACAAGCTGAGGCGCGCGCCGGCCGCGTATCACTCGACTGAGCAGAGCGAGATGGACGGCCCGCCAGGCGTCGCCAGCATGCGCGCGGTGGCCCTCCAGCATGCAGCGCCTGTCATGGGCGCGTATACGGCGCGTTTTCTGGAGGCGCAGTCGCTGGCGACATGGCAGGCGATGAACCAGCGGAAGCGGCCCTGCTTCCTGGCGCTGTATGATGGCGATACGACGGGAATGGTTACGGCGCTGCGGGCATTGCTCGACACTGTAGCCGTTGAGCCTGGCGCGCTTTCGTCTGGTGAATCGGAGGAGTAGCTGGCGATGAGTGATCGCGGTGTGTACAGCCTGTTCGACATCAGCGGCAAGGTGGCCGTTATCACTGGTGGCAGCGGAGCGTTGGGCGGGGCGATTGCGCGCGGGTTGGGACAGGCTGGCGCGCGTGTCGCGATCATGGGCCGGCGGCGCGACGCCTGCGAGCAGAGAGTGGCGGAGCTCGTCGCGCTGGGCGTGGAGGCGTTCGCCGCGCCCTGTGACGCGCTCGACCGCGAGGCGTTGACGCGCGCGGCGGCGGATATCGAAGCGCGGCTGGGGCCGGTGGACATCCTGGTAAACGCTGCGGGCGGGAACGATCCGCGCGCGACGTCCAGCCCAGCCCAGCCATTTTTCGATCTCGATCCGGCGGCGATCGAAGCGGTGTTCGCGCAGAACATGATGAGTGTAACGCTGCCATGCCAGATCTTTGGGCAAGGCATGGCGAAGCGTGGCTCTGGCGCCATCCTCAACATCACCTCTATGAGCGCGATGCGCCCGCTGACCCAGGTGGGCGTGTACGGCGCGGCGAAAGCGTCAGTGGCGAATTTTACGCAGTGGCTGGCGACCCATATGGCGCAGGAATACAGCCCGGAGATTCGCGTGAACGCGCTCGCGCCGGGCTTTTTTCTGACGGATCAGAACCGCTACCTGCTTTACAATACTGCGACAGAGCGCTGGACGAACCGTGGCCGGACGATTGTGGCGCATACGCCAATGGGACGGCTGGGCAAGCCTGATGATCTGGTTGGCGCGGCGCTCTGGCTGGTCAGCCCGGCGGCAGCGTTCGTGACGGGAGTTGTTGTTCCGGTGGACGGGGGATTCTCGGCGTACAGTGGCGTTTGATGACGCATGACGGGACAGGAGTGGGTGATGTACGCGCAGGCGAGCGATGACGCCGGTCTTAGCGAGTCACAGGTAGCGGAGGCGCTTGCGGAGACCTTCGCGGCGCTGCCCTTGGACGGCAAGCGCGCGCTAGTCATTATCCCCGACAGCACGCGCACCGCGCCGATCCCGCTGATGTTTCGTCTGCTCGGCGAGACGCTGGGCCAGCGCGCGCGCAGGCTGGACTACCTGATCGCGCTAGGCACCCATCCACCGATGAGCGCGGAGGCGATAGACCGTCTGGTGGGCGTCTCCGCAGTGGAGCGCGAGGCGCGGTATCCGCGCACACGCATCTTCAATCACCGATGGGATCACCCTGACGCGCTGACGAGCATTGGGACCATCTCGCGGGAGGAGACGCTACGGCTTACGGATGGTTTGCTGGGTGAGGAGACGCCAGTCACGATCAATCGCAAGCTGCTGGACTACGATCACATTATCATTTGCGGGCCGGTTTTTCCGCACGAGGTGGCGGGCTTCTCCGGCGGCGCGAAGTACCTCTTTCCAGGGGTCGCGGGTCCAGAGATCATCAACTATACGCACTGGCTGGGCGCGTTGGTGACGAGCATGAAGACGATTGGCGTCAGGGATACGCCTGTGCGCCGCGTCATCAACCGCGCGGCGGAGGCCCTGCCTCGCCCGGTCGCGCTCCTGGCGATGGTGATGCGTGGCTCGCGGCTATGTGGCCTCTACGCTGGCGGCGTGACTGAGGCGTTCGAGGCGGCGGCGGACCACTCGGCGCGGCTCAACATCATCTACACGCCACGCGCCTATAGCAGTGTGCTCTCCGCTCCATCCACACGCTACGACGACCTGTGGACGGCGGCGAAGGCGATGTACAAGACCGAGCCGGTCATTGAGGATGGCGGCGAGGTCATCATCTACGCGCCGCACCTCACGGAAGTGAGCTATTCGCATGGCGCGCTGATTGACCAAATAGGCTACCATGTCCGCGATTACTTCCTGGGCCAGTGGGAACGGTTCCGGGTCATACCAGGCATGATCCTGGCGCACAGCACGCACGTTCGTGGCGCGGGAACCTACGACGCGGCATCAGGCGTCGAGTCTCCGCGCATTCAGGTGACGCTGGCGACAGGCATTCCCCGCGAGCGCTGCGAGCGTATCAGCCTGGGGTATCGTGACTATCGTGAGATTGATCCGCGCGCGTGGGCTGACCGGGAGAATGAGGGGCGGCTGCTCGTCGAGCATGCTGGTGAGGTGTTGTACCGTCCGCGGACGTGATACGCTACGAGTGGCGCCAGTGGTCGCGCTGGATGGCGCGCGGTTGGGATGCGCGCCCGCATGCGGACCCGCCTGGATGTGAATCATAAACATGGCCCAGAAGATGCAGCGAGCAACGAAAACGCGCAGGCCCCGCGCGGCCCGATCCACCGCTTCACCCCAACCACGGCGTAAGCGGCTCCTGTTGCTCGTCACTCCCGGCACCTATCGCGCGGAAGCTTTCATGGCGGCGGCGCGCATGCTCGATGTGGACGTGGCGCGCGCGCTCGACCTGCCGCCCCAGCTGGCGGATGAGTGGGATGTGCCGCTCAAGACTGATTTCGCCAACATCGAAAGCGCGACCAGCGCAATAGTGGAGTACGCGCGGGAGCATCCGCTCGACGCGATTGTCGCGGTGGATGACAGCGCGACGCTGCTCGCCGCGCGCGCCGCCGCGGCGCTGGGATTGCCGCACAATCCTCCTGAAGCCGCTGAAGCCGCGCGTGACAAGGGCATCATGCGGGCGCTGATGTCCGCGGGTGGCGCTCCCTGTCCGATATTCCGCCGCTTCCACTTGACCGATGACCCGCGCGAGATCGCGCGCCAGGTGACATTTCCCTGCGTGGTCAAGCCGTTGCGCCTCTCCGGAAGCCGGGGGGTGATCCGCGCGGATACCCCTGAAGACCTGGAGGCGGCGTTCGCGCGCGTCAAGCGCCTGCTGCTCGGCGATGGCAATCCAGAGGACAGAACCGATATCCTGATCGAGGATTTCATTCCGGGCTTTGAGGTCGCCCTGGAAGGACTGCTAGAGGATGGCGTCCTGCGCACGCTGGCGCTCTTCGATAAGCCCGACCCGCTGGACGGCCCGTTCTTTGAGGAGACGATCTATGTTACCCCGTCGCGGCTGCCTGACGAGACGCAGGCTGCCATCTCAGAGGCGGTCGCAGTCGCGGCGAAGTCCATTGGCTTGCGCGACGGACCTGTCCATGCCGAGCTACGGGTGAACGACCAGGGCCCCTGGATGCTGGAGATCGCCGGACGCTCGATTGGCGGCCTCTGTTCGACTGTGCTGGAGTTCGGCGCGGGGATGCGGCTGGAGGAGATTTTGCTGCGGCATGCGCTGGGAATGAAGGCACCCTCGTTAGAGCGGACAGGCGCGGCGGCTGGCGTCATGATGATTCCCATCCCGCGCGCGGGCATCCTGCACGCCGTTGAGGGGATTGAGCGGGCCTGCGCGACGCCACATGTGACGGGCGTGGAGATCACGGCGCGATTGCGCTCGCCGATCATTCCGCTGCCGGAGGGCGCAAGCTACCTGGGCTTTATCTTCGCCCGCGCGGATGATCCCGCGACGGCTGAGGCCGCGTTACGCGCCGCGCACGCTGAGCTACGGTTCGATATCCGCCCGATGCTGACCATCGTTCGCTAGCGCGCGTCGCCTGGGGAAATAGCGCGCGTCCCAGAAGACAGGCGTCGAGGCTTGATAGGGGCGAAAGAAGAGCGCATGGAGCGTATACCAGAGCGATACCAGAACCCGAATATTATCGCTGAGATCATCCGGACGGCGAAAGTCATCGCCGTGGTGGGGCTTTCTCCAGACCCTGCCCGGCCCAGCCATGAGGTCGCGGCCTATATGCGGGCGCAGGGATACCAGATCGTTCCAGTCAATCCGACCATACTGGAGGTTCTGGGCGAAAAGAGCTACCCATCGCTCGGCGATATTCCGTTCACTGTGGATATTGTGGATGTCTTCCGGCAGCCTGGCGCTGTGCCAGCGATCGCGGTGGAAGCGGTCAGAATAGGGGCAAAGGCGCTGTGGCTGCAACTGGGCGTCATAAGTCTGGAAGGGGCGACAATCGCTGAGCGCGGCGGCCTGAAGGTCGTTATGGACCGCTGCCTGAAGGTTGACCACATGGCGCTGGCGGGTCAGCTATAGCGTCTCCCGCGTGGACCCGTTGACGCGCGCCTGTCCGAACGCTTTGCGGACGTGGGGGGTGAGCAGGAATGCCAGGATGGAGCCGGAGATGGCGATGGTGAGCAGCGATGCGGGGATAGCGGCTCCAGCGCAGAGGCCCAGCGTAGCGGTGATGAGCGTGAAGGTCTGGATGATAACGCCAGCGATCCAGGCCCAGCCGCTCAACCGCCATAATCCGACGCCAAAGATGACCTGGAGCAGACCTATGAGCGTTACCGTGAGCCCCGCGACGATGAGCACATAGCCGCCTGTGATCTCCAGGAAATCCTGCCCCGGGCGCGCGAACACATCGAGCGCGGTTCCCGTCACTGCGACCAGTCCGCCGATCAGTATGCCCGCGAGGCCTGATACGATGGCGAGCGCCGCGATGGCGATCGCTCCGAAGCGTAGCAGCATAACCCACTTCTCCTCATCCCGATCTCGCGTCACGCTCCCCTGTGGTTGGCGCGCCCCTGTCCGGCCAAACGGTGAGCGCCGCGCTTCCAGTGTACAGGTGGCGCGTAGCGCTGTCTATCCCGTGTGTGGTGAGCGGACGGTATGGCGTTTGCGCCGGTATTGATTGCCCTGTTTCCCGCGCCATGGTACACTGAAAATTGGGACGTTATGGATCTCCTGAAAGCATGCCCGCACGATGCGCGGCGTTTGCCGCGCCTGAATAGTCGAAGGTAACGAGTCAGTATGGAGACACTAGTGGCTGGGTTTACCACCGCGCGCAAAGTGCGCTTTGGCGCGGACGCGCTCACGTCTGAGGGCGAGCGCGGGACAGTAAACGAAATGGTCGTGGATCCCACGACTGGCGCGGCGATTGGTGTGGGGATTCGGTTTGGCATGTTCGCTCGCCTGGTCTATGCCGGCTTTGAGCGCCTCACACAGGGGACTGATGAAGTGATTACCCTGGACGCGCCCCGTTCCGCGCTGAGCGCCACCCCTCCGGCAGGCGCGCGACTTACCCCCGCCACGCTGGTAACCCTGGATGGCAAGCGCGCGGGCAGGCTGGCGCATATCACCTTTGATAGCGCGTCGCGCACGCCGCTGAGAATCGTGATTGATCGCAGCATGGGCTCCATGTCGGTGTCCGCCAGGGGGCTGACCAAGGTAGACGCGGGAACGCTCGCTCTTTCCAGCGAGCGCGACGGCGCGGGGCTGACGCTTACACCGTATCATCCGGATGACGCTTTGCGCGCGGATATCCGCCAGGCGCTCGAAAGGTATCCGCGGATGTGGGTGGATATCTCCGGGATAGACATCCAGGTGATTGATGGGGTGGTCTGGCTGCGCGGACATGTGTCAAGCGAGATTAACCGGCGACTGGTGGAAGACCTG
>JAKAIY010000231.1 GCA_021814145.1 Chloroflexota bacterium | reverse complement strand
TTCCGATCTCGAGACCGCGGCGCCGCCGGAAGTGTCCGCGCGGGTCTTCGCCGCGCCCGCCTGGGAGCCGGTGGGCCTGAGTGGTGTGGAGACGCGCTGGGCCGCGCCTGTGTCCGCCGCGCCGCTCGATGGCGCGACGGCCAGCGCGGCGGCTGATGACGCAGTGGCGCGGGAAGACGCGCCGGAAGCGCCGCAAGCCCAGGAAACGCTTGCCGCGCCCACGTCGCTCTGGGCTGGCGGCGATGCGCGGCGTCGTGGCGGCGATCCGGCTGGCGAGCGGCTGAGCGGCTTTAGCGCGCCAGGAGCGCCAGCGGCGGACGCGCCGGTAGGCGGCGGACGGTTGCCCGCGCTGCGGGTGCTGGGCCAGGTCTCGCAGTCCTATATCATCGCTGAAGGGCCGGATGGGGTCTATATGGTGGACCAGCACGCGGCGCACGAGCGGATCGTGCTGGAGCGCATGATCGCGGAGTGGCGCGCGCGGGCGGTGACGACGCAGCTCCTGCTGGAGCCGGAGGCGCTGGAGCTGGCGCCGGGCGAGCGCGAGCGGGTCGAGGAGCATCTGGATGCGCTGCGGGGCATTGGGTTCGACATCGAGCCATTCGGTGGGGATGCGATGCTGGCGCGGGCCGTGCCAGCGACGCTGACGGGCAAGTTGCGCGGGCAATCGCTGCGCGATCTGGTCGTTACCCTGGCGGGCGCTGACGCCGAGGCGGCGAGCCACGGCGAGACCTGGGAAGAGCATGCGCTCGCCAACGTCGCCTGCAAGGCGGCGATCAAGGCCGGGCAGACGCTGACGCCGGAGGAGCAGCGTGAGCTAGTTCGTCAGCTGGAGAGCGCGAGCGCGTTCCAGAGTTGCTGCCACGGACGCCCGACGCTGGTGAAGATGAGCTTGAGCGCGCTGGAGCGCGAGTTCGACCGCCGCTGATCCGCGCGCCGTGTGGCCACTCCAAAAGGGGCGAAAACAGGCGACGATTGCGCTTGACAAGGCAGGCGGGAGTAGGGTAGTATAACTGGTGTCCCTTCCCTGAGGGGGTGTTTGGCATCCCTGCTAAACCTTGCCAAAGTGGTGAAATTGGTAGACACGCAACGTTCAGGGCGTTGTGGGCGCACGCCCGTGGGGGTTCGAGTCCCCCCTTTGGCACCAGTTCCCGGCGCTTCACTTCTGGAATATGCGCCAAGTATGGAAGGGTCGCATAGTAGGTCTAGTGCGGCGGTTTGCTAAACCGCTGAGCCGGGTTTCCGGCTCCGTGGGTTCGAATCCCACCCCTTCCGCCAAAAAGCCGCTGAGTTCAGCGGCTTTTTCTTATGTCCGCCTCTCCTTCATACTAGCTCCATCTGGGACCTTGGCGTTTTTTCACCCGTCGCGGCCACCAAGGAAACAGCGTCGCGGAGCGCATACGCTCCGGCTGCTGCTGCAATGCGGCGCAGCGCGCCATCTGCGCCTCTTCCAACTCCTCTGATGATCTCCTGGCTGACTCACCTGCGGCTGCCGTGAGACGTTCGTTCACCAAATGGGCTATCCAGCGAGCCGCGTTTCCGGTTTCGACGCCCGCTGATGGATGATCTCTCTATGCGGCGCTCCCTCGCCGTACGCTTCCCATTTCCCATCGCAACTGCGCTGCCCAGCGCCGCGTGGGCGCATGCGCTTCCCTTCGCGCCGTCTCGCGCTCTCACGGGAGAACGTCCAGGAGGACATCATGGCGACAGGAGAACCGTTCGACGCTCCCTTCGATAACGCAACATTCGTGCAGCGAGTGAAGGACCTTGTTACGCCTGACATGGGCAAGCCAGCGTTCACCCCGCTCGATATGCAGCGACGTCTGGCGCAGCTGCTCGCCGAACACAAGCGTGTGGTCGCCATCCAGCCGACTGGCGCGGGCAAGACGCTCGCCGCTGCTCTGCCCTTCGCCGCACATCTGCTGGGGCCATCTCAGCCGGGGCAGATGGTCTTCATGACGCCGATGCGCTCACTTACCTCTGCCCAGGCTAGAGCGCTCACCGAGCGTTTCTATCCTGATAAAGTAGCCCGAAGTCTGGGGCTGAGCGGGCAAGCGACACAGCCCTGGGTGCGGCAGCAGACGGGAACCGTACCCGACGATCCCGACTTCGAGGCGGTCGCTACCGTCGCCACCTTCGATCAGGCGCTCAGCTCGGTGCTACGCATATCGTATAGCGCGTCCAAACGGCGCAGAACTGTCAACGCAGGCGCCATCCTCGGCAGCTACCTCGTCGCCGATGAGTTGCACCTCTTCCCACGAGGTGAGGCGCTGACCACACTGCTCTGTCTGCTCAAGACCAGACCACCAGACCTGCCATTCCTGCTCATGACGGCGACACTCACTCCCGTGGCAGCGAAGGCTGTGACTGAGGCGCTCGGCGCGACGATCTTTGATGCTCCCCTCAGCCCCAATGACATCGCCACGTTAGGGTTCGCTGATCGCACGCGCGCCGTGCGCTGGCAGGACGAGCCACTCAGCGCCGAGCAGATCGCGCAGGCGCATACCGAGCGACCAGGCGACCGCATTCTCGTCGTGGTCAATACCGTGCAGCGCGCGGTAGACCTGGCGTGCGACCTGGAGGGGCGCATCGGGCGCGAACGATTGACGGTCCTGCATGCCCGCTTCTACCAGGAACATCGTGGCGCACATGAGCAGGCGGTTAAAGCGGCGTTTGGCAAAGATGGGCGCCACGGAGGCGAGAAGCGTGTAGCAGTGGCGACGCAGGTGATCGAGGTCGGGCTAGACATCTCCGCGGAGCGCATCTTCACCGAGCTTGCCCCGGCGAATGCGCTTGTGCAGCGCTGGGGGCGCAGCGCCCGCTGGGGTGGAGAGGCGCAAATCGTCATCGCTCCGCCTTCGCTCGACCACGACGCGCGCGTCTACCCCTACACAAGCAAGGAAGAGCAAGGTGTTCTCGCTAACACCCGCGCATGGCTGGAGCGACATGCGGGCGGAACTGCCGGCATCATCATGGGCGGCGCTGAGGAACGTGCGCTGCTCGACGCTGCCCATAGCGAAGCCGATGCGAAGTGGGCAGACGAATTAGGCGCCATCATGTCAGACCGCGCCAGCGCCATCGGCCAAGCCGTCGCTGATGGAGACTACGGTCTGGCTGGCTCGCTCATTCGCCATGTGGACACGCGCACGGTGTTGATCTGCGGCAAGCCAGACACGATGCTCACCGAACCCTATGGCATGGAAGGCTTCTCGCTCGCGCCTGGCTCGCTGATGCCGCTGCTCCCCGAGAAGGAGCGTGTAGATCGTAGTGGGCACGCGTTTCACGACGACGATGAGGGTGAAGGCGTCATCTCGCTCGATCTGCCCGCAGACGCTCGCTGGGCGCTGCGCTAC
>JAKAIY010000230.1 GCA_021814145.1 Chloroflexota bacterium | reverse complement strand
CGGCCACTGAGTAACCGAGGGGAATCACCAAAGCCCACACTCCCCTGGACACATACATGTAAGCTCGCTCATCCAGCGACAGATTGCCTTCTCTCTCCCATTCCGCTATTTGTTCGCGCATCGCGTCGATGCGCTCACCGTTCTCATGAGTAAAGAACATGCGCTCCGTCTCTGGATCAGGATGCTCGTCGTCGCGGGGACAAAGATGCTCAGCGATGTACCCCGACTGAGGCGTAATGTTATTCAAGAGGTCGAATACATGCTCCGCACCGCCGAGCGCTTCAAAATCTGGGACACGGTTCAGCGCGACAGTACCTTGAGCAATTTCGTAGGAATATGGTTCCCAGTCATTGGCAAGTGTTCGATATCCAAGTGTCTTGGCGAAACGTGCTACGACCGTACTACCTGTGAATAGATCCACAAACGTGCCGTTCGCGCAGCCAGTACTCGCAAGGCCGCGGGAGATGAGCGGAAGCAGTTTGCGTTTGTTACCGATATATGGAATGAGTTGCGAAAAGACATAATCGTCTGTTCGTTTCGCAGAATGACGTTTGCTGAAATATGAAGCCCTGAGCGTCAGGGTGTCTGTCTCAAACTCGCCTAGTGCCACAAGCCACCTCACTTGTCAGGGTTCCGACTCTGAATACTTGTATTGTTCGCTCAGTTGGTCGCAAAAGTCACGCTATAGGGCCAAATATGTATTCCTGGTACCGCACCCAAGGATGGAAGAACGCAACCCGTCAGGCATCGCTACCCTCTATCGCTCCACCGCAGGGTGACAGTGAGTTTGTGTTGTAAACCAGTTCTACATCGTCGAGACCAGATACCGCGAGACATCCGGCGGCGACATCACGCTGGCGTTGCAGCTCGACAACTACGCCGACCGCGTGGAGGGCCTGCTCGCCCGTCTGCGCCTCACCGATGACGCGCTGCGCCGCCGCCGTGGCGTCTACCGCCTCACCCAGTCGCCGGGCGCGCAGCAGATGGGCTTCGCGGCCATCCGCGCGCCCTCCGCCAGCGCGGGGCAGGTCATCGGCGCGGGCGTCAGCTTCATCCCGACGCTGAGCAAGACGCCCACCGGCCTGACCTTCACGCCCATCCACGCGACCAACACCGGCTCCGGCCCCACCGTCACCGCCGGCTCGCTCACCCCCTGGGGCTGCGAGATCACCGTCACCGCCGCCGCCTCCGGCGCGGTCGCCTGGACGGGGACATGGACCACGGTCGGCGCGTGAGCGCATGCGCATCAGAGGAGTGTCACATTTTGTGTTACCTCACTGTCACGTGCTCCGCTTCGCCCGGTTTTCGTAGCGCGTCCCTCGTAGCGCGTCCCTCGTAGCGCGTCCCTCGTATGCGCCAGCCGCCAAAGGCCGGAAGGGGTCCGCAACCTTGCCCTCGTCGCGCAGTCCCCCCAGTCCTTCCCCTCTGAGGGGAAGGTGGCCAAAGGCCGGATGGGGTCCGGATGGGGTCCGCAACCTTGCCCTCGTCGCGCAGTCCCCCCAGTCCTTCCCCTCTGAGGGGAAGGTGGCCAAAGGCCGGATGGGGTCCGGATGGGGTCCGCAACCTTGCCCTCCGTCGCGCAGTCCCCCCAGTCCTTCCCCTCAGAGGGGAAGGTGGCCGAAGGCCGGATGGGGTCCGGATGGGGTCCGCGCCCCAACCCTGTATGTGTGTGGATGGATGAAGTGGAGGAGAATACCCAATGACAACCAGCGAACCCAGCGACGTCTCAGCTAGCGCCAGCGGCGCTGACCCGAACGGCGCCCAGCGCGCCATGTCTAACTGCGCCCAGGCCAGCGCGATCGCTGGCAAGGTCGTCCTGTTCATCGGCGTGGAGTGCGCCCGCTGGAACGTGGCCGACTTCGCCCGCGCGGCGAAGACCGCCCGCGCGATGGGCGTAGACACCATCGCGCCCAAGCGGCTCGATGGCGGCATCCCGTGGTACGCGACCACCACCCACCTGCGCGAGGAGCGCGCCGCCACGCTGGCCGAAGGCTGCGGCTACCTGCCCTTCGCCTACTGCTATGGCCCGCGCTTCGGCGCGAAGCAGATCGTCGAGGAGTGCCGCCTGCTGGCCGAGATGATGGACGCCAACGAGGGCGCCGTCTGCGCCGATATGGAGACCGAGTGGAACGGGCGCGCCGCCGACGCGGTCCATTTCGCCACGCTGATGCGCCCGGTCTCCGGCTTTCTCTATGTCACCACCTGGGCCGACCCCTACCAGCAGAACTGGTCAGGCGTCACCCGCGCGCTGGCGCCATGCGTCAACGCCTGGGTCCCGCAGCAGTATACCAACTGGCTGGCGGCGAACGAGTCGCAACTGATCGCCCTGGGCGAGACCTGCGTGCAGCCCGCGCTGGACCTGACCACCGAGTTCGGCGCCAACGACCCGCTGGCGCTTGCCCGCCAGGCCCACGCCCGTGGCCACTCGACCATCTGGCTCTGGGAATACCAGCCCGCGCTCGCCCGCCAGGACTACGTGCGCTCCATCGCCGCCGTGATGGGCGGCGCGACCCCGCCCGCGCCCGTCGCGCCGCCCGCGTCCGGCTCGCGGACCTATACCGTCCGCCCCGGCGATACCCTGATCGCCATCGCTCAGCGCCTCGGCCTGCCGGACTGGCGCGCCTCGCTCTACACGCCCAACCGCGACGCCATCGAGGCCGCCGCCCGCGCCCACGGCCAGCCTGACAGCCACAACGGCGACCTCATCTACCCCGGCGAGACGCTGCGCTATTAGGCGCGCGGCGAGCGGGCGAATGAAATCGCGCCTCCAGGCGGCGCGGCCGCCACAAAACCGCGCCTGCGCGGGTCCGCGTGTTCTACCGTACTCGGGTCCGCGCAGGCGGACCTCGTGGCCGTCAGGCCTTCAGGCGCGAATTCATTCGCCGGGCGTCTCCCGTCAGACATCTCCCGCCGAGCCGGATACACCCGAAAGGAGCGACACACACCCATGCGAACGCTACTCACCCTCACCCAGCGCGCCCGCGCCCGCCTCGCGCTGACGCCCGCCGAGCGGGCGCTGCTGCGGCTGATGGAGGGGCTGCTCTGCGCTGGCCTCGTCGCGGCGGCGCCCATCGTCGCCCAGGCGCTCGGCCAGCAGAGCGTCAACTGGGGCGACGTGGCCCGCGCGGCGCTGGCGGCGGCGGCCACCGCCATCCTGCTCGCGCTGACCAAGTACGCCCGCGCGCAGGGCGACCCGCCGCTGCCCACGCCCGCGAGCGACGCGGCCAGCGGCTCATAGGCGCGCAAACGCCCACGCCAGATTCCCCCCTTGTATCTGAAAAGTCGTGTAGTATGGCGTCATGATACGCCACAGATGGGCGCGACAGGCCGTTTCCCCCTCAGGCCCTGGGAGGCCGTAGGAGAGCTTGGGTCGTCGCGTCCCTTCGCCCGGATGAG
>JAKAIY010000229.1 GCA_021814145.1 Chloroflexota bacterium | reverse complement strand
ATCTCAGCGCCGCGCGCATGGTGAAGTGATGGCCAAAGCGCTCGCCAGCCGCTTCGAGTATGCGCGCAGCCTCGGTGGTCACCTCAGGCCCGATGCCATCACCGGCCAGTACCGCGATCTCATAGGCGCCCATGATCTGTCCCTTCAGAGGATGCGACAATGCCGCAGTACGAAGCATACAAGCCGAGTATAGCCCCGGCGTAGGGCATGGTCAATGCCGCGCGTGTGTCTCCATAGCCTAATGACCACGAACCTTGAGCGGCGTGATGCGAATGGGGACCGAATAGCGCGCGGCGAACGCGGCAGGGCCACCGAAGCTGGCGTCTATGGCTGTGCGGTATTTGGCGAGGTAGGCCGCGTTCTGGTCGGCGGGGGGCTCATCGGGCGCCACTTGGGCGTTGCCCGTGAAGACGATGATGTCGCCACCGCGACCATCGCTATCGAAGTTGAGCGAGACGCGCGGACTGCGGGCGATGTTCTCAAGCCGCGCCGCGCCGGACAGACTGTAGATCAGGAAGCTGGAGCCATCCCAGAGGAACCAGACAGGGTTGGGTTGCGGTGTCCCATCGGCGGTGACTGTGGTGAGCCAGGCGACAACGCTGTCGCGCAGGCGGCGCGCCACGCGCCGGCCGAAAGGCGTTTCTGGCGATGGCAAGGTAAATGGTGTCATGTTTGCCCCCAAGGAATCTGGCGCGCATGCGCTGACTTCATCGCGCGTCGCGGAATGGATCCAGGCGCGAGGTGTCTGGCGGTCTGTTGGTATCGTACTGCTTGCGCGCGCTGGATGGCGAGACGCCTGGAGGCGTTCCCGGCGGCCAGGAATCACGCCTCGCCCGATTCAGTAAAAATCTTGACATGGCCGGGCTGTGAGGCTATCATGTCATCTGTTAGCACTCACGATATGCGAGTGCTAACAGATGATCGTGGAGAGCGCCAGCAAGCTGGCCGGAGAAACGCTATGTCGGTGGACCGCCGTCTCAGCCCGCGCAAGGAGGTCATCCTTCGCGCGCTGGTCGAGCAGTATGTCCGCACGGGCGAACCAGTTGGCTCCAAACTGCTCTCCGACCTTCTGGCGGCGATCCACGGCCCGGGCTACGCTTCCGCGACGGTCCGCAACGAACTGAGCGCGCTGGAAGAAGAGGGCCTGATCTACCAGCCGCATATTTCCGCCGGGCGCGTGCCGACGGATCTGGGCTACCGCTACTTTGTCGAGCGGCTGATGGGCGAATCGCAGCTCTCCATCGAGGAGCAGCGCCTGATTGGCCACCAGTTTTTCCAGGTGCAGCGCCAGCTCGATGAATGGGTGCGGCTCACGGCGGCGGTCATGGCGCAGGCGCTGCAGAGCGCGGCGATCATCACGCCGCCCCGCAGCGCGGTCGCGCAGATCAAGCATTTCGAGCTGCTCTCGCTCTATGAATCGCTGGTTCTGATGGTGCTGGTGCTGGCGGATGGCTCGGTGCAACAGGAGCGCCTGGCGCTGGATGAGCCCTACCGGCAGGAGGACTTGAGCCATATCGCGCGCCGGTTTAATGAGCTTTTCGCCGGGGCTGACGCGGAGACGGTCAGGCGGGTCGCGGCGCGGCTGGAACCCGGTCTGACGCCAGATGAGCGGCTAGTGATTGACTCGCTGGCGCGCCTGCTGGGCCAGGCGTCGCTACTGCTGCCGGACGCGGTGTACCACGAAGGGCTGGCGAACCTGCTGCGGCGCGATGAGTTCACGCGCGGGGACCCGGAGCGCATCCGTGAGGTGGTGGAGGCCCTGGAGCGCCACCGCTTCCTGCCATCCATAGCGCCGCGGGTCATGGCTGGTGAGGGGGTGCAGGTCATCATCGGCTCCGAGACAGGCGCGGGGGCGATGAAGGATATGAGCGTCGTCGCGTCGCGCTACGGGACGCCAGGGCGCCCTGGTGGGCTGCTGGGCGTCGTGGGGCCGACACGGATGCAATACGGGCGCGCAATCGCCGTCGTGCGGCATCTGACGCAGGTGCTCAACGATTTGCTGGCTGAAGCGTATACCGAGGCGTTCGAGACGGGCGCGGACCCACCCGGCGCGGAAGCGCCTGATGAGGGGCCGCCTGTCGAGTGGCCCGGCGCGAAAGGGAGCGCGCGGGATGGATAGGCGCGGCGAGTAGCAGGCGCGATCAGACTCGGTTCAGATGCTGCGATTGCAATTCGGTTAGGTTGAGGAGGGTCTTGTGCCCAAAGTCATTGGTATTGATCTGGGAACCACGAACAGTTGTGTCGCGGTCATGGAGGGCGGCGAGCCGACCGTCATTCCGAACGCGGAAGGCAACCGCACCACGCCATCAATCGTCGCGTTCACCAAGAGCGGCGAGCGTCTGGTCGGTGAGGTCGCGAAGCGCCAGGCGATCACGAACTCCGAGAACACCATTTATTCGATCAAGCGCTTCATGGGGCGCAAGTATGACGATCCTGAGGTGGACCGCGAGAAGCGCCTGGTGCCCTATAAGATCGTGCGCGCGGCGAATGGCGACGCCTGGGTCGAGGTCATGGGCAAGCAGTACAGCCCGCCTGAGATCAGCGCGATGATTCTGCAGAAGCTGCGCTCCGACGCCGAGGCGTATCTGGGCGAGAAGATCACGCAGGCTGTCATTACCGTGCCGGCCTACTTCAACGACGCCCAGCGCCAGGCGACACGCGACGCTGGCCGCATCGCCGGTCTCGAAGTGCTGCGCATCATCAACGAGCCGACCGCCGCTTCGCTGGCGTATGGCCTTGAGAAGCAGAAGGACGAGCGCATCGCGGTCTATGACCTTGGCGGTGGCACGTTCGATATCTCTGTGCTGGAGCTGGCTGAAGGCGTCTTCGAGGTGAAGGCGACCAACGGCGATACGCACCTGGGCGGCGACGACTTCGACCAGCGCGTCATCAACTGGCTGGCTGATGAGTTCCGGCGCGAGCAGGGCGTTGATCTGCGCCAGGACAAGATGGCCCTCCAGCGCCTCAAGGAGGCCGCTGAGAAGGCCAAGAAGGAGCTAAGCTCCGCCTCCCAGACGGAGATCAACCTGCCCTTCATTACGGCGGACGCCAGCGGTCCGAAGCATCTGGCGGTCACGCTGACCCGCGCCAAGCTGGAGCAGCTCGTTGACGACCTGATCGAGCGCTCGGCGACGCCCGTCTCCAAGTGTCTGGCTGACGCGGGCGTGCGCCCGGAGCAGATTGACGAGGTCGTGCTGGTCGGCGGCATGACACGCATGCCGTCGGTCGTGGCGGTCGTCAAGCGCATCTTCAACAAGGAGCCGAACAAAGGCGTGAACCCGGATGAGGTCGTGGCGCTGGGCGCGGCGATCCAGGCGGGCGTGCTGACCGGCGAAGTGCGCGAGGTGCTGCTGCTCGACGTGACCCCGCTCTCGCTGGGCATCGAGACGTATGGCGGCGTCTTGACAGCGC
>JAKAIY010000096.1 GCA_021814145.1 Chloroflexota bacterium | reverse complement strand
ATTGGCTGGGTGGTTGGCCATAGCTACATCGTCTACGCTCCACTCCTCGCTGGCGCCACGACGCTCGCATATGAAGGGGCGCTGGATCATCCCGGGCCGGATGTATTCTGGCAGATCATCGAAGAATTCAGCGTGACTGGCGTGTTCACCTCGCCAACCGCCGCTCGCCTGTTGATGCGCTATGGAGACGAGCCGCCGCGCCGGTATAATCAGGATGCCCTCGAGCGCGCTTTCTGCGCGGGCGAGGTCCTCAACGCGCCCGCGTGGGAGTGGCTGCAAAAGAAAGCGCTGCGCAACCGTGTGCCGGTGATTGACCATATGTGGCAGACTGAGACCGGCGGCCCGATATTTGGCAACCCTTATGGTCTGGGGCTGCTGCCGATCAAGCCCGGGTCTGCGGGCATCCCTTTGCCTGGCATCGAAGCTGAGGTCGTCTCACCAGTTGATGGGAGCCCGGTCGCCCCGAACGAAAAAGGCGTCATGACCATCAAGCGACCTTTCCCCGGGCTCACTCCCGCGTTATGGGGCGAGGCGGAGCGCTATAGCCGGGACTACTGGCAAATCCTGCCGGGTGTTTATTACACGGGTGATTCCGCCCAGGTAGACGACGATGGATATGTCTGGTTCGCTGGACGCGCTGATGAGATTATCAAGATCGCGGGCCATCGCATTGGCACGATCGAGGTCGAAACCGCGCTGCTGCGACACCCGGCGGTTGCGGAGGCGGGGGTGACAGGCCGCCCCGACGAGCTACGTGGCGAGGTAGTCTCCGCCTTTGTGGCGCTGCGCGCTGGATACACGCCCTCGGATGAGCTAACCAAAGAACTTCTGGCTACGATTCGCGAGGAGCTGGGCCCGGTCGTTGTGGTCGGCGAGATCAACTACGTTCACACGCTGCCCAAGCCGCGCAGCGGCAAGATCATGCGCCGCGTCTTCAAAGCCGTTACCCTGAACAGGGACCCTGGCGACATCTCGACGATTGAGGATGAGGGCTCAGTGGAGGAGGCGCGCGAAGCCTGGAACCTGCTCAAGCGGGACATTGAGCGGTAACCAGCGCAGCCATCCCCCCAAAAACTCCGCGCTCCTCAACGAGGGAGCGCGGAGTTTTCACGATTCAGCCGCCATTTGTCCAGGATCTGGCGGTGACAAGCGGATTTGGGAACGCCTCTTCGCCTTAGGCAGCTGGGCGAGCGCATATTCGATATGTGCCCGGTAGAGCCTCTCACCCAGGCGTCGGCATATCGCGAGCGCCTGTTTATACTGCTCGCGCGCCTGGTCCAGCGCGCCTGTCGCCGCGTATAACCGCCCATAGATGAATCGCGCTTTGGCCTCAGCGTAGGGGTACGTCATCGTCTGCGCGCTGGCGAGCGCGCCGTTAAGCGCCTCCTCCGCCTGTGACCATTCGCCCTGACGAAGCAGCAATCGCGCTTTCACGAGCAGCGCATCCACGATCACCAGCCGGTTGCCCGTTGTCTCCGCTCGCCGCAAACACGCGCCGAGCGATTCGGCGGCCCCGCTGAGATCCCCCAGACTGAGCCGCGCCCAGCCCACCAGGGGAAGCAGGGCGATACCATCCTTCTCATCGGCCCGGGCGGAGGCGCTCAACGGCTGCAGACGCTGAAGAACATCAGCGGCCGCCCCAGCGACCAGATCACGCTCGGCGAGAACGGCATGAGCGCAGCGCAGCGCCTGAAGGTCATGGCCGCGCTCGGCGCAGGCTAGCGCCTCATTGAGCAATCGGGTGGCTTCTTCATCCCGTCCTTCAGCCAGGCTTAGCTGGCCAAGCGACAAAAGCGGGTACGGCGCGACCCATGAGGAGCCCATCTCGCGCACCATCGCCACGGCGCGCTCTAGGTTCTGGCGCGCTTCCGCCCAGTCGCCCAGCAAGTAGGCGTTGTCGCCGTGGCTCGACGCGAAAAAGGCGATCCCGGTGGGGTCGCCCAATCGCTCAGCGACTGTGACCGACCGCGCGCTATAGGTCCAGCTTGCCGAGAGCTCACCAAGAATGCGATACACCGCCGCGGTATCATTGAGCGCCGCGGAGAAGCTATCCAGGTCGCCAGCTTGCTCGGCGAGGCGTATGGTTTCCAGCACGACGGGCAGCGCTTCGTCAAACCGCCCAAGCAACACAAGCGCAAGACCTTCCAGGCGCCTCCCTTGCGCCAACGCCCCGGTGTCGCTGGCCTCGCGTGCGAGGGCGACGGCCCGCTGGGCGCTCGCGAGCTGCCTGTCATAGCGATTCAGGGCGAAAAGCAGCACAGCATGCGCGCATAGCAACGCCACCTGTGTCGGTAGCGCAAGGTCCGCCATCATTTCCGGCGCGAGCAATGGCTCTACGCGGCCCAGACCCCGATCAGCGGCGCCACCGCGCACGTGCGCCCAACCGATCTGCGCGACTGCCCTTCCGACGCCATCGCGGTCGCCAGCGCGGCGATAGCTGGACAGCGCATCTTCCAGCGCCACTATCGCGTCATCATACCTACCGCACCCCATGAATAGTGAGCCAAGCTTCTCCCACAAGCGTCCGCTAGCCTCAGAAGGAGCCAGATGGCCGAGAGCGTCACGATAACATCCCTCGGCCGCCGCATACGCTCGTAACGCCAGCGCCTGATCTCCGGCGCGCTCAAGATACAGCGTCGCTCTGCCGATGTCGGCGCTACGGCCATAATGAAAAGCGAGCGGTTCTGCCTGCGCGCGAAGCGAATCCGCTTCCAGCGCCTCTGCGATCTGGTGGTGCAGCATGCGCGAGCGCGCAACGCTAAGGTGAGCCGCTATCACTTCGCGAAAGAGATCGTGCGCAAACATACAGGCGGCGTCGTCCGTTTCGGTGAGCAGACGCGCCGCGGTCGCCACCTCGACAGCCTCTACGACCTGCCGCTCAGTGAGACCGCTGGCGGTGACGAGCAGGGGCAATGGCGTTTTCCGGCCATAGACCGCGGCGACAGCGAGAACATGACGCGCTGTGGCTGGCAGCTCGTTGACCCGGTGGTGGATCATCTCCGCGATATCCCCTGGGATATCGGTTTCGAGCGACTGGCCCCAGGCGGCCGGATTGGCGCGTATCTCATGCGCAAAGCTCATGAGAAAGAGCGGCGCGCCACCCGCGCGCGCGGCTACCCGCTGGATAAGCGTCTCTCGCTCCTCCTGCGGGACCCCCTCAATGTCCGCTAGCGCGCAGTGTAGCAGGTCACCAGCCTGCTCCGTTCCCAGGGGGCCAAGGGGCGTCACGGATACCAGGCCATCGCGCGTAAGGTCAAAGACGAACGCGGGCAACGGATGACTGGTGTCAAGGCGCGTATCACGAGAGGCGGCGACAACACGCACCCGGTTGGGACGAGCCGCCGCAGCGGAGCGGAGGAGCGCAGCGAGAAGACTGAGGCCATCAGGCGCCGCCCACTGCAAATCGTCGAGCGCCAGCAGGACGCCAACGGGTTCAGCGATGCGCGCGATATAGCGACCCACGGCGGCGAACATGAGTCGCCGCTCTTGCTCGGGCGGCAAGCGCCACGGATAATCTGGAGTAAGACTGGAGCCCACCAATTCCGGCAAGAGGCGGGCCATCCACTCGCAGCCCTTCACCTGCCTGCGACGACGCGCGCGGGATAGTCCAGCAAGATGGCTTTCTAGCGCCTGAATGAGTGGCGCATAGGGGTGCTGGCCATCTGGTTGATGGCTGCCGCCTGTCAAGACTGTCCACCCCTCTTGCCGCGCGCGTTCCACGGCGTCCTGCAGCAGACGCGTCTTGCCGATTCCTGGTTCCCCACAGAACAGCAGCATCGGAGCCCCATCACCCGCAAGCAGCCGCTCAATTTGGGCCTGCTCACGCTCCCGGCCAATGAGTTTCGGGGAATCCGGACTGGCGGAAAGCAGTGGGGCCAGGCCCTCATAATCCGGCGCCTCCGGTGAGGCGCCTCGGCGGCGCGCCGCGATAAAACGCTCTCGCTCATCTGGATCGAGTCTGAGCGCCTCAGCGAGCGCCAGCACAGTCTTGCGCTGGGGAACAAGATTGACTCCCCGCTCAAGGTCGCTAATCCCTCGCGCGCTCATCCTGGCGCGCTCCGCTAGCTCCTCCTGGGTCAATCCTGCCTTCCAGCGATAAGAGAAGAGCAAGTCGCCAAAACGAGGCTGTGAGGATGGAGCCATATCATGTCTACCCGCAGGGCGTCATCGTGCCGAGAATTTCGTCGCGGCGTATTGTAGCACACACTATTCAGCGCGATCACTGTGAATATTCCGAATTTACGTGGGTAATCATGTGGGCGGGCATATAGCGATGGAGCGTAGCAAGGCCTTATATTAAGGCCTGTGGTGGCCGGGCGGCGATTCAACGCCGATACGCGGTTTCCTCTCGTGAGACGCCACGAGCGCGATGGGTGGTAGCTGTCATGTGGGGTGGAAGGGAATCTATTCAGCGCCGCGGGCGAGAGGCGCTCACGCTGGTGAGCGCGGCCACTCAGGCGTCGTCTTGTCGCTCATAAAAAGATGTAGGGCGAGCTTATGGGGGGTGAGCGACAAGACGACGCACTCTGCGTATTTTGCCATAAGCGCACCACCAGACAACAGGCGGGCCGCTCCAGTATTTTCGGAGCGACCCGCCTGTTGTCTGAATATGGGAGGCGACGACCGGATTCGAACCGGTGATCAGGGTTTTGCAGACCCTTGCCTTGCCACTTGGCCACGTCGCCGGGGTACATGCGGAACGAAGCGCCTCACAGCAGTTAAAGTGTACCACTGCCCGCGCAGGAGCGTCAAACGCTCCGAAAGCGGGGAGTGGCTATCCTGAAAGTCGCGCCAGCCCACCATCCGGGCGGCCAGGTCACCCCATGCTCCTGAAACCGCTGGCGCCTGCCAGGCGCTCCTCGCGCGTCATCAGAAGCAGGCGCATAGTGTGAAGGGAAACGGCGCCGGTGGTGACGACACGCAAGATACCAAGGCTGCGGATCAACTGGACAGGACACGTGAATTGTCCAGCTCGCTGGCCTGCGAGGGAGGCAGACAGAGTTAGAGGCGGCGCATCAGGCGAATATGACGACGGGTAACGCGCTGGCGGCAGGACAAGATCAGCTCCCTTTACCACCACTTCCCCCGCCAGTTGGGCTGGCCCGTCAGGGCCGTTCGTTTGACGCCGCGCCGCGTGGCTTCTTATACTTCGCCATGCGAACGGCGCTTCCTGCACTGGATGAGCGCCGCGCGGTGGGCGAAGGGATTGGTACGACAATGGCGATTTTCCGGCGCGGTCGCGCGTCTCAGGATGACAGGAAAGCGCGCGCGCGCAGGACGGATGGCGCTGTCGAACGCAGCGGGCTGACTCCCGTCGCTGAGTGGCCCGATCGTCCGGCCCAGGCGGAGGAGCAGACGCCTGGCCCAGCTTCCACACTCTTCGCTGGCGTCTGTCGCTATTACCACGACTGTTTCGCCTCCGACGCGCGTGGTGGCGCGATCACCAACGTGCTCGACAAGGCCCAGGCGGAATATCTGATGTTCTCCGACGGCGTGGAGACGCTGCTGACCGCTCAGGCGATCCGCCTGGAAGTGCCGCTGAGCGCAGGCATCACCGCGCAGAACGCGGCGGACGTGAACCGGCGCGAGAAGTTCCTGATCTATGGCTCGATTTTCCTCGTCGGACGGGGACCCTCGCCAGGCGCGCGCAAGAAAGGCGATCTGTACTGCGCGCCGCTGCTCTACTGGCCAGCGCGCATCGAGCAGGAAGGCTCACAGGCCTGGCTGACCGTGGACCTGGAGGAGCAGCGCATCAACTTCCCGCTGCTGGCCTCACTGATTGACGCTGAGAATGAAGAGCAGGCGCAGGCCTACGCCGAGGCGATTCTGGGCCAGGCGCCGAGCGCGCCATTCGACCAGAACAGCTTCCGTGAGTTCGCCGCCGTTGTTGGCGAGCTGATTCCCGAACTGGGAACCGAGGACCTGGCGGCTTTCCCGGAACTCCAGCGCGAAGAAGCGATCCGCGATCTGGTGGAGCATGACAGCCCAGTGCAGCTGCTTTGCGCCTCGTCGGTGGCGCTGGCGCGGCGGCCCGTGGAGGCGCGCGGCGTGCTAACTGAGCTTCAGCTGATGGCCGGGCGCGGCGATATGTCCACCCCGCTGGCGGCGATCTTCGGTGACGCGGCGCTGCCCGTGCGCGGCGGGCATGCCGGCGGGCTAGGCGCGAACGGGCGCGGCGCGTCAGCGGGACGCTCGATGCTCTCCGGCGCGGAGCTGAGCGCGGCGCAGACCACCGTGCTGCGGCAGGCGGAGACACGCCCGCTGACGCTGGTGATCGGCCCGCCCGGCACTGGCAAATCCTTCACCATCGCCCAGCTGATCCTCGACGCCGTGGCGCGCGGCCAGACCGTCCTGCTCTCCTCGAAGATGAACAAGGCGGTGGATGTCGTCGTCGAGAAACTGCGTCCGCATCTGGGCGCGCTGACGGTCATCTTGCGCGGCGGCGACAAACGCTACCGCGATGAACTGAAGCAGTTCCTCGACAACCTCTTCGATGGCACTGGCGCGCCGCCCAAGCCGCGCCCCGGCGAGATCGAAATGCTGGAGGAGCGACTGCGCGCGGCGGACACCGAGCTGAAGCGGCTCGACGAGGAAATCGCGTACATTCTGGCGTCCGAGACACGCTGGACCGAGACATATCGCGCGCTGGAGCGCATGACCGCGCCGGCCTATGATGAGGCGGCGGCGGACACGCTGGGAATAGACGCGCTGGTGGCCGCCAGCGAGGAGCTACGGCGGCTCTCCGGCGGGCGCGCGCCGCTGACGGGCTGGCTGCAAGGGCGCAAGCGCGAGCAGCGCTCCAGCGAGATCGCCGCGCAACTGGGGGTTGATAGCGCGGCGCTCGCGCGGCTGGATGACATCATCGAACGGCAGCGTGTACGGTCAGCCTTCATCGAGCTGGACCGCGACCTGGCGGGGCGCGAGGACATCAACGCGCTGCTGACCCGCCATGCGCGGCTGCGCGCCGACCGCGGCGCGCTGGTAGGCGAGCTGCTTTCCACACGCCGCCGCGACGCGCTGGCCGATGCGCTCCGCCTGAACCGTCGCACGATGGCGCTCTTCAAGACCGCGCTGGAGGCGCGCAGCACCGCCGAGCAGGACCGCATCTTCGCCGAGCTGGACTTCGGCGCGCTGCTGGGCGCGTTCCCCATCTGGGCGGTCACCAACCAGCACGCCGCCGAGCTGCTGCCCCTGCAGCGCGAGATGTTCGACATCGTCGTGATTGACGAGGCGTCGCAGTGCGATGTGGCCAGCGCGCTTCCGCTGCTCTACCGCGCGCGGCGCTCGGTGGTCTGCGGCGACCCCAAACAGCTACGGCACCTCTCGTTCCTGCGGGAGGACCGGCAGGCGGCGCTCGCTTCGCAGCATGGTCTCTCACCCAGCCAGCGCTCGCAGTGGAACTACCGCACGCACAGCCTGCTGGATGTCGTCAACGGCGCGCTGCCTTCGCAGGATGATGTCGTCCTGCTGGACGAGCATTACCGCAGCTTGCCGCAGATCATCGAGTTCAGCAACCAGCGCTTCTATGGCAAGGCGCTGCGGGTTATGACGCGACGGCCCGACACCATCGGCCTGCGCAGCGTCGAGCTGCGCCGGGTCAACGGCACACGGCGCAAAGAGGGCTATAACGTCGAAGAGGTCGAGGCGATCATCAAGGAGATCAACAGGATCGCCGCCGCCGAGGCCAAGAAGCCGCCGAGCGAGCGCTCCTCAATCGGCGTTCTCTCGCCCTATCGTGACCAGGTGAACTACCTCAACCGGCAGATCGCCGCGAAGGTGAAGTCGAAGGTCGTGCAGGACCATGAGATCGCGGTCGGCACGGCGCACACCTTCCAGGGCGATGAGCGCGACATGATGCTGCTCAGCTTCTGCGCTGACCCAACCTCACACCGCAGCACCGTGACATTCATGAACCAGGACAACCTGTTCAACGTCGCGGTGACGCGCGCACGGCGGCGGCAGGTGATTTTCACCGGGCTCGACCCACGACACCTGCCGCGCGAGCACCTGCTGGGCGAATACCTCAGCTACGCCGCTGACTGCCTGGACCCTGACAGCCCCGAAGATCACCCCACGCGCGGCACACCCTTCGAGGAGGAGCTGGCGCAGGCGTTGGAGCGGCGCGGCGGCTACACCATCTACCGCGGCTACCCAGCGGCGGGCTTCGTGGTGGACATCGTGGCGCAGCGCGGCGGGCAGGCGCTAGCCATCGCCTGCGACGGCGACCCGGATCGCAGCGCCACCCAACAAGAAGACGCCATGTTCGATAGCGTCGCGGGCCAGGCGATTCTGGAGCGAGCCGGCTGGCGCGCCCACCGCCTGCCCTACCGCCTGTGGCGCGCTGATCCCGAAGCCTGCCTGACCGAGATTGACGCCCTGGTCGGCGCGGACGGGCAGGGGGACAACGACTAATCACGCGCTACAGCGCGCGGGAAACGAACGGTGATGACTGAAGAGAGGCGGGGAGCGGGGGATATCGTGGTCATGTCCCCTGATGAGGCGGTGGCGGCGATACAGGCTGGAAGCGTCCCGAAACGCCTGGAGGTTACAGGTCATTTCACGTACTATGAAACGGGCTTGCGCATCCCACCGCGCGCTTTGCCAACTGATGAGCTTATCGCAGGCCACATCTTAATTCTTAACGGTTCGCCATTCTCAGAATTGCCGCATATCATGCGCTGCCGCTGGCTCAACTTATTTTTCTATCAAGGAGACGTCGCGAAAGACAGCGTCATCGAGTTTATAGGATCGAATGAATTCTGGTACGAGGTTGGGAATCTCAATATTGCCAACTGTCCGCGTCTCACGCGCTTGCCAGAACTCCTTGGCAAGCTACAAAGACTCGATATTGAAGATTGCCCGCTATTGAGCGTCTTGCCAGCTGAGCTACGCAGTAAGACGTTGCGTTTCGCCGGGTGCGCGTCGCTCAGCCAGCTTCCGGCTCACATCGAGACGCAGAACTTTTTCCTGTACAATTGTCCCCTTGTGCATGCGCTGCCCGACGATTTCACCGCCAGCGAGAAGATATCCATCTCCAGCGCCAGGCTGACGCGCCTACCCGATCACATCACTGCGGAGGATGTGTGGTTGGAAGATTGCTCCGGGCTGGTGGAATTGCCCGCCAGCCTGCGCCCGCGCGACTTGAACATCAATGGCTGCGCAGGGCTGACGCGATGGGACAATCCGGATATCATCGAGATGAATACGCTGAGCGCGCGCGGCTGCGTCGCGCTGGAGACTCTGCCACCCAATCTGCGGCGCGTGAACGAACTGAATATTCGCGGCTGCGCGCGGCTGACCAGCCTACCTGGCGATTTGCGCGTGACAAGCTGGCTGGACGTGGCGGATTCCGGGCTACGTGAACTGCCCGCTTCGGTCAGCGTTACGCAACTCCGCTGGAATGGCGTCACCATCACCGAGCAGGCCGCCTTTCACCCTGAAGCGCTCACTGCGCAGCAAGCGCTGGCCGAACCGAACTTCGCAGTGCGCAGCGTCATGCTGGAGCGAATTGGCCCGGAGCGTTTCATCCGCGAGGCGGCGGCGGAGGTATTCGATACCGACATGATTCGCGACAGTACGCTCCGTCTGCTGCGAGTCAACCTCCCAGGCAATGAACCATTCATCGCGCTCGAGATTCACGACTCCGCTGCCGGACGCCCACGCCTGCTCCAGGTCCCGCCACATGTGAGAAGCTGCCGCGAGGCTGCCACCTGGATCCCCGGCTTCGACGCTCCGGATGACTACGACCCGGCGAGGATGCCCTCGGAGACGCGATAGGCCAGCGCCATGATCGAGAGCATCGGGTTGACGCCCGACGCTGTGGGGAAGCCGCTGGCATCGCCAATGAACAGCCCCTTCACGCCATAGACTGCGCCGGTTGGGTCGGCCACAGCCGTCTTGGGACTGGAGCCGAGACGGCACGTTCCCATCTGGTGAGCCGAGAAGACCGGGACGGTATTAGGCGCTATTCCACGCCGCTCCACCTCGCGGGCGAAGTCGTTGAGCCGCTGGAAGGTGAACGCGCCCGGCTGGCCCGCCTCGGCGTTCAGCTCCATGCGGCGGTTATGCAGCGTCGCGATGCGCGTCGCGCCCGCGGCTGCGGCGATGCGCGCCATCTCGCCCATCGCCTGCGCCAGATAGCGGCGGTCCACGTCATTCGGGAAGTAGTTCAGGATGGGGTCCCCCTGGTGGTCAAGCGTGACATGGCCCTCGCCGGTGTCTCGCATCAAGGCGATGAACGTGGCGACGTGGGGAATGCGCGTCATGTCGCGCTTGTGCTGCGCACCGCTCTCCCACGGCGTCACCATCCCCAGCATACCGGGATGCGCGGGCGCGACCTCAAAGCGCAGGCCATAGCCGCCGCGCAGACGTCCGAGGTGGTCGGAGAGCACGGTCTGAAGCGATCCCTTCCACGGCTCAATCTTGTCTTCGTAATAGGAAGCGAGCGCGACGACAGGATGCAGCCGCAGATGCGCGCCAATGTTGGGATTGCGCAGGCCAGAGCGAAGCAGCAGCGCGGGCGACTCCACCGCGCCGCCCGCAACAACGACGATGGGCGCTTTCACCGTTACGCGATGGCGCGCGCCTGTTCGCTCATCCAGCGCCCAGCCTTCCACACCCGTGACTCTGCCCGCCTCGACCAGCGCACGCTCGACCGCGCAGCGCACGGTGATGCGCGCGCCCCTGTCATGAGCGTCTTGCAGGAAGGTGAGCATGGTAGACTGCTTGCGGCCATACGGACAGCCGTAGCCGCAGGCGCCACAGCGCTGCTCGCAGCCTGAGGCGTTACGTGGGACGCGCTTCCAGTCGTAGCCTAGCGCCTGGCAGCCGCGCATCAGGGCGGTGTTATTGGGATTGGGGTCGCTATCGTCGGTGTTGACGCCGATGCGCGCCTCAGCGAAATCGAAGCCACGCTGGTAGTCCGGCGTCGTGACGCCGGTGAGACCATGCTCACGCTCCCACTCCGCCAGCACATCGGGCGGCGTGCGCAGCGATGTGCTCCAGTTGACAAGCGTGCCGCCACCCAGCGCGGAGCCGGCCAGCACGATCATTCCCAGGTCGCTGGTGGCCAGCGTCCCGCGCCGCAGGTAGAGCTGTGGCGTCATCAGCGCCTCGGAGCCGTTGAAGTCGGCCTCGTTGAAGTAGCCGCCTTTCTCCAGGATGATCACATCCTTGCCCGCCTCCGCCAGCCGCGCGGCGATCAGCCCGCCGCCCGCGCCAGAGCCTACCACCACCGCATCCGCCGTGAGCGCCAGGTCAGATTCGACCGCAAGCGTGCGGATGCGCTTGGGCGCCGCCTCGGGGGACGGTGGCGGTGGCGCGGGCGTGTAGCCGATGGCGGGCCAGTTGGGGTTGCGGCCATCTTCCTGGGGGACCGAGTAGAAAATAAAGTGCGCCAGCCGCTTGAGCGCGGAAAAACTCTGGCGCAGCATCGGAAGCGCGCTGAGACTCATACGGCGCAAGGCCCGCTGGCGCTCGGTAAGTGACAGGTCCGCCAGCCCTCTCGGGCGCCCCACGACAAGCAGACCACCAGCTGGGGAGCCAAGCAGGTCAAGCAGTCGTTTAAACTGGTCGCGTGACTCCGGTGATTCCTGGCTGAGCGTTTCCGCCATCAGGCGCGCCACATCAAGATCGCGCGCAGAGCGGGCATAGTAGCCGTACGAGTCATCTTCACTCTCAGGCGCGGGAACGGAGGGTATCAGCGCGTCGCAAATCGCTTCGAGCGTCCGCCGCTGAGCGGCTGTCAGCCAGTCAGTGTCCACGCTCGCGGGAGGTGTCGGAGGATTCTGGGTGTCCTGGCTCTGCGTCGTCGCCATGCGCGGTCTCCAATCGTGATATTGCCTCGCGATCACGCCAAAGCGTCTGGGGGGACGAAGGAACAGCGCGATTCACTGCCCGGCTCCAGCGCCGGAAGCGGCGGATGTGTGGGTTATTGTACACGCCAGAGGAGGCTGCCGCACATCCAAACGGCCCAGATATATCACAGTAGGACTATACTATCGTGTGAAGAAGCGTGACGCTAGACGAGTAGCGCGGATACGTGGCGCGGGCGCCTTGATCGCGCGACCGCGCCACGAACGCGACCGCGCTGACCGCACAAGGAGTGAATGATGGGGCTGAGTGATGGCGTACGGGCGCGATTGGCGGAAACAGATGAGGCCGATCCCCGCTACTGGCCTATCGCCAGTTACGGCGTCATCGGCGATTGCCGCACCGCCGCGCTGGTGGCTCCCAACGGCGCGATAGACTGGCTCTGCCTGCCACACTTCGACAGCCCGGCCAGTTTGCTCCGCCTGCTCGATCACGAGCGCGGCGGCTATTTCCAGGTCAGGCCAGCTGATTCTAGCGAGTCGCTGATGCGTTATCTGCCCGAAACAACTATCCTGGAGACGGTTTTCACCACAGCGTCCGGCGAACTGGTTGTGACAGACTTCATGCCAGTCCGCAAGCGCCAGCCACGCGCGCACGTCCTTAGCGCGCTGGCCGCCATCTCCCCAACCGCGCCACATGGGCAGCGGGCGAGCCTGGAGCGAGAGATCGGCAATGATGTCGCGGCGGCGCACCGCGTCAATCGCCTTATCACCTGCCGCTCTGGAGCGGCCACAGCGCGCGTGTCGCTCAAGCTCACGCCCGACTACGCCCGCCACAGCGGGCACATGGTCACACGCCCGACGGCGGCGGATACATTCGCGCTGGTCAGCGATGACCCAACGGGCTATCTGGCGCTCGTTATTCGCCCACTGCCAGCGCCGGGAACAGCGAGCCACGCCGCGCTGGCGGTCAGAAACGGCGCAGACGGCCTGGTGGAGGTCACCGCGCCCCTGATTGAGGGTCAGCGGCTGGCCGTGGCGCTCGGCTACGCGCGTAACCAGTCCGAGGCGGAAGCGACGCTGCGCGCTCTGCTCACCCAGGATTTCGACGCCGACCTGCGCGAAACGCTCCACTACTGGACAGAGTGGTCAGCCAGGATGACCTATGACGGACCCTATCGCGAGATGGCGCTGCGATCGGCGCTAACGCTGAAGCTGTGCTCCTTCGAGCCCACAGGCGCGATCGTCGCCGCGCCGACCACCTCGCTGCCGGAAGGCGTTGGCGGCGAGCGCAACTGGGACTACCGCTACTCGTGGCTACGTGACGCGTCGCTTACGTTGCAAGCGCTAGCGCGGCTTGGCTATATGGGCGAGGCGCGCGACTACTTCCACTTCCTGCATGATCTCCATCTGCGCAACGGTGATGATATTCGCGTCCTCTATAGCATTCGCGGCGAGACAGACGGCGCGCTGCGCGAGCACGAGCTGACCCATCTGGAAGGCTACATGGGGTCGCGGCCTGTGCGAACCGGAAACGGCGCGGCCGCGCAGCGTCAAATGGACATCTACGGCGAGTGCGCCGACTCCGCGCTGCGTTACGCCAATGCGAGCGGCTTCGCCATGAACCAGCCTGTGCGACAGGTCCCGCGTGATATGCGCCAGCTGATGACGCAGATCGCGGAATTCGTCAGTGACCACTGGCGCGACCTTGACCGCGGCGTCTGGGAGGAGCGCGGCCCAGCGCGGGCGTTCGTCTACTCGCGGGCAATGTGCTGGGTAGCGCTGGACCGCGCGATTACCCTCATCAGTCGCTACACGTCCGATGGCCAGCTCGCCCGCTGGCGCGCTACGGCCCAGGCGATTCGTGAAGACGTCGAGGCCCACGGCTACAGTAAGCGGCTGAACGCCTTTATTCAGGCCTACGGGATCGAGACGGTGGACGCTTCGAACCTGCGCCTCGCGCTGACCGGCTTTCTGCCACCCGATGATCCACGCATCCAGAGCACGGTGCGCGTGACCAGCGAGTTGCTGGCGGATCAGGGACCGCTGCTCTATCGTTACCTGGTGAGCGAGGGTGGCGGGAAAGGGCAGGGCCGCGCGCCCGCAACGGATGATGGCCTTCGCGGCGGGGAGGGCGCTTTCCTGGCGTGCGCCTTCTGGTACGTGAGCTGCCTCTGCCTGATGGGCCAGGTCAGCGAAGCGCGCGAGCGGCTGGACGCGTTGTTGGCCTACGCCAGCCCCCTCGGGCTCTACGCTGAGGAGGCTGACCCCGAAACCGGCGCGCTGCTGGGCAACTATCCGCAGGCGTTCACTCACCTGGCGCTCATCAATGCGCTCGCCTGGCTGAGCGAAGCGGAGCGCGGCGAGCGCAAGCCCACCTCAGTCGAGTAGGCCTCGCGCCAGGGCAAGCTCGGCGTTGAGCAGCGCCGCGCCCGCCGCGCCGCGAATCGTGTTGTGGCTCAGCAGCACAAAGCTATGGGTCAGCGTATCGTGAGCGCGCAGCCGCCCGATGCTCACCGACATGCCGTCACCCGCCATCCGGTCGGCGATGGGCTGCGGGCGGTCGCGCTCCTCGCGGTAGACCAAAGGCGCGGCGGGGGCGTTGGGCAGGCTGAGCCGCTGCGGCTCGGCGGTGAACGCGCGCCAGGCGCGCACGATGTCATCCACATCAGGCCGCGCGGCAAGCTCTACACTGACCACCTCAAGGTGGCCATCGCGCACCGGCGCGCGCACGCAGGTGGCGCTGATGCGCGTCTCTTTCGCGCCCAGTGGCTGGAACGCGTCAGGAAGAACGCCACCGAGAATCTTGCGCGTCTCGGTCTCCAGTTTGTCTTCCTCGCCGCCAATATACGGAATGATGTTATCTATCATGTCGAGCGAGGGAACGCCGGGATAGCCCGCGCCCGAAACCGCCTGGAACGTGGTCACGATGACGCGCCGCAAGCCAAACAGGCGCAGCGGCGCCAGCGCCAGCGTGAGTCCGATGGTCGAACAGTTGGGGTTGGTAATCAGCGCGCCGGGCCAGCCGCGCCGCATGCGCTGCGTCTCGATCATCGCCAGGTGGTCGGGGTTGATCTCCGGCACGATCAGCGGCACATCATCCGCCATGCGGTAGGCGGAGGCGTTGCTCAGCACGACAGCCCCCGCCTGCGCCCACAGCGGCTCCAGCTCGCGCGCCTCATCAGCGGGCAGCGCGGAGACGACGAGCGCGCCCTGGGCGGAGGCGTCAGGCGTGGCGGGAGTCAGGCGCACGTCAAGCGCGGCGGCTGGCGGCGGCGTCTCGACCTTCCACTGGACGGCGTCGCCGTAGCGCGCGCCAATGCGGCGGTCGGAAGCGGCCACCGCTCCGAGGGTGAACCACGGGTGGCCCTCCAGCATGGCGATCACGCGCTGGCCGACCAGTCCCGTCGCGCCCAGCACGATCACCGGCTTCTTCCGCTCCAGCGCTTCCCCCGTATAGATCCGTCGCATGCTATCGCCTCCCAGGATACGGCGTCTCGATCAGCCAGTCTCAGGCGCCCACGGCCAGCCGCGCGCTCATCTCTCCCGCGTGGCGGCTGGCGCAGCCAGCCAGAATGGCGTGCAGCGCGCGAATGGCCTCACCAGTCCGCGACTCCAAGACCGTGAGGCGGAGCTCATCCCGCGCGACGGTGAGCGGGGCGAGCGCGAATCGCTCGACAACGGCGGCGGCGAGAGCCCCACAGTCGCAGCCATCATCACAGAGCGGCCAGGCGGGCAGCCGCAACGCGGTCAGGCCTACCGCGCCCGGTCTGGAGGTCGGACGCGACACGACAGCCCAAGCTGCCTCACGCGCGCGCTGGCGCGTGAGGCGCGCGGCGGGGCCAATGTCGGTTCCCGGCGCGTCCGGCGCGCACGCGGCGCGCAGCTCGAGCGGGATAGCGCCGCTGACCAGCGGCTCGAGCGCGCGTGGATGCAGCGCCCTGGCGCCCAGAGCGGCGATGCGCGCCGCCTCATCATACGTCAGCGCGGGCAGCAGTCGCGCATCAGGCAGGACGCGCGGGTCAGCGGTGTAAATGCCCGACACGTCGCTATAAATAGTCAGCTGAGTGACACCCAGCGCCGCCGCGATCACCGCC
>JAKAIY010000228.1 GCA_021814145.1 Chloroflexota bacterium | reverse complement strand
CGTGGGTCTACCTCAGCATGATCCGCCTGATGCTCAAGCGCTTGGCGCACGAGCACATTCAGCCAGCTTTCCATTATCGCCGTGTTGCTTGAACCCAAAGGAGATGCCTTTATGTACAGCCTCTATGACATGGGCCTGGCGGGGTGACGCGAAGATAATGGGCCGTCATGTAACCTATCCTGGGACGCCGGGAGTATAATAACAGAATGATGTACGGCTATCTGGCGCGCTTCGCCGTAACGCCGTGAACGCGCCAGATAGCCAGGAGGCAAGCGCCTCCCTAACTCCCACCCATACGCGAACAAAAGGGGAGTGATCGCCATGGGATTGCATTGGTACGATCTTTTGCCACTCGCGCTCATCGCGCTGCTCGTCTTCGGGCCAAAGCGCCTGCCAGAGATGGGCGCCTCGATTGGCAAGACCATCCGTGAGTTCCAGAAGTCCATGCGCGAAGTGACGAATGGCCTGGATACACCGTCTGTATCCGCGAGTCAGTCAGAGCCTGCCGCTCCTACCCTGCCACCCGCGCAAGCCACCCAGCCTGCGCAAGCCACCCAGGTTGAGCAGCCAGCCCAGCCTGCGCAGCCAGCCCAGCCCATCAGCGCCACCACAGGCGCCCAGCCCGGGCCTGACGCCTGACCTCGAAACACGAGAGCCGCGTATCCGCGACCGGTGAGGGAGCGATGTATGGCAGCGACAAACGCGCGCGAATTCGAGCCCCTGGAGAGCGTGACGCCTTCCAGCGGCCCGGCCGGTCCCGACCAGGATGAAGACGAGGACACTGGCGCGGTCATGACGCTGACGGAGCATCTGGAAGAATTGCGCCGCCGGCTGATCATCTCGCTGATCGCGGTCGCCGTTTGCACCACCGTCGCGTTCATCTTCTGGGACCCGATCTTCGGCTTCCTGCTCACACCACTGCCCGCCGCCTCTGGCAACCCGGAGCTCATCCAGAAGGGCAAGCTGGTTATCAATGACCCGACCGGCCCCTTTATGGTCGCCCTCAAGGTCTCCATCGCTGTCGGCATCAGCATCGCCTCGCCGATCGTGCTCTACCAGTTGTGGGGATTCCTCGCTCCCGGCTTGACACGCAAGGAGCGCAAGTACGCCGGACCGTTCACGCTTCTCGGCGTGGCGCTCTTCGCCATCGGCCTCGTCGTTGGCTTCATCGTGCTGCGCTATCCTGTAGACTGGTTGCTCGCATTCGGCTCTGACCGCTTCATCCCGCTGATCACCGCCGACGCCTATTTCACCTTCGTTACCTACTTCCTGCTGGCGTTCGGCTTCGTCTTCGAACTGCCGCTGGTCGTCACCTTCCTCGGCCTTGTCGGTGTCATCAACAGCCGCATGCTGCGCCAGAAGCGGCTCTACATTCTCTTCGCGCTGTGGTTTATCTCCTGCTTCATCACACCAGGAGCGGATCCCATCAGCCCGATCATCATTGGCGCCGCGTTCACCGCGCTCTTCGAGTTGAGCGTGCTGCTGCTGCGCATCATCAAGCGCTGAGCGCGGGACGCGCTATGTCCTCTCCACCTGTCGCCCTGGTCTACAGTCCTTTCGCCGGGTCGGCGGACCACGCCGACCCGGCGAAGCTGCTACTCGACGCCGGCCTGGACATCGTGGACGTCCTCACGATCACCCGGCTGCGCGCGCTGAACCCCGCGCGGCGGGCGGCGATCTGGCGCAAGGCTGGCGTGCGCGCCATCATCGCGGCTGGTGGCGACGGCAGCGTGGGCGGCGTCGCGACTCTCGCCAGCCAGGCGAACCTGCCACTCGGCATCCTCCCGCTTGGCACTGCCAATGACATCGCCCGCGCACTCGCGCTGCCAGAGGATCCCGCCGCCGCCGCTAGCCTCATCGCTGATCTCATCGCATCCGGCGAAGAGCGCCTGATAGACGCCGGTGAGCTTGTTCCCGCGCCCGGAGCGCCCGTCCGCGCCCGCTCCACTGGCGGCCATTTCCTCCACGCGCTCACGCTCGGCCTCAACGTCGAATTCGCCCGGCTGGCCTCAGATATCAGCCAGCGCCAGCGCTGGGGCAAACTGACCTACGCCGCCTCGGTCCTCGAATCGCTCAGCCGCTTCACACCCATCCCCGTCACGCTCACCATCGAGAGCATGGCGGGCCAGCCGGAAGGGGCCACACAAGCCATCACCGCCAGTATCGCCCTGCTGGCCGCCATGAACCTGTCCGTCTTTGGCGGCTGGATGGAGCTCCGCCTGCCCACCGTGCGCGAAGACGACGGTTTGCTCGACTTCCTCCTCATTGAGGCGCCCGCGCTCCGCGACCTGGCGGACATGGCCACTGCGCTGGGAGATTTCTTCACCGCGCTGGCCCGTAGCGAGCCGGACGCAACGCCTCAGGAAGGCGGCGCGCTACCCGGCGCGCGCTGGTTTCGCGCACGCTCGGTCACCATTACGACGCCCGACCCCGTCGAGATCACCCTTGATGGCGAGCTACGCGGGCGCACGCCCGCTATCGCGCGCGTCGCGGCGCGCCCAGCGCGTATGCTGGCGCCGCGCACGCGAGTGGCGCCACGTGCGACACTATAAAGAGGAGTCCGGCAAGACCACAACCGATGTAAACGAGCTTCGTTAGGAACGACAGGCATGAGCCGTAACAATAAGGGCCCGCTTCCCCGCTACCACCGGGTGAAGACACCACGACCCGCCAGCCCCGAGAGCGGCGAGAAAAACCGCCGCCCCACACGCCGCGCGGAGGAGTCGCGCCGTCCGCCGCTGGAAGTCCGCGTCAGCGGCAGCGAGCGCGAGCGCAAGCGCCGCCGGAGTGAGGAAGTGATGGAAAAACCCATACGTCCGGCATGGTCGCTGCGCCACGACCCCAATGCGCTCGCGCTGGTCGAGGCTTTCGCCGCCGAGCAGCCCTATCCCCTAGACGACTTCCAGCGCGACTCGGCCCAGCATCTGGCGGAGGGCCGTTCTGTGCTGGTCGCCGCGCCCACAGGCACCGGAAAAACCGTAGTGGCGGAATTCGGCATCTGGCTGGCGCGCCGCGATGGCAAGCGCGCGATCTACACCGCCCCCGTCAAGGCGCTCTCCAACCAGAAGTTCCGCGATCTGCGCGCGCGTTATGGCGCTGACGAGGTTGGCCTGCTCACTGGCGATATCGTTGAGAACCCCAGCGCGCGCATCGTCGTCATGACCACCGAGATTTACCGCAACATGCTGCTGGAGGGCCTGCGCGCCGCCCACGTCACCCCACAAGTCGAGGCGAGCGAGCTGCTGGCGGGGGTAGACGCGCGCTACAACCCGCACGCAGAGGCGCCGCTCGCGCCCTCGGATGTCGCGGAGATGGCGCGCCGCGCCCGCCTCGACGAGGAGCTTTCCAGCGTCGGCTGCGTCATCTTCGACGAGCTGCACTTCCTCAATGACCCCGACCGCGGGCCTGTCTGGGAAGAGGCGATCATC
>JAKAIY010000227.1 GCA_021814145.1 Chloroflexota bacterium | reverse complement strand
TTCCGATCTCGCTTGCGGGCAGGCACGTTGATCTTCGCGCGAGTCTGTGGGTTGACGCGCACGCTTGGCGCGGTCTCCTTGACGGAGAACTTGCCGAAACCAACGAGGCTTACAGCATCGCCCTCTTCCAGTGACTCGCGGATAGTCTCAAGCACGGCATTGACGAAGACCGTGCTCTCCTTCACGCTCTTGTTGGACTTGGTAGCGACGCGCTTGATCAGGTCCTGGCGACCTACTGGCATAGGGAGTCTCCTCCTGATTATTTGGGCGGCGCGACACCGCGCGCGTCCTTCGGGCGAACAAGGCGGGCAATCCGCCTCTCGACTGCCAGTTGAACTGAGGCCATCACGTACAATTGATGGCCGCTACACAAATGGCAGCTTGTGGCGAGTATAGCACCTGCCTGGGCTGGCGCCAAGCGAATACCCGCGACTTCGTGGCGCCAGGCCCGTATAATTGTGATACGCGCCGCGCCGAATTGCAAGTAACTCGGAAAAATTCGACCTTTTCGCGCATTCGCCGCATACCCGCTTAAAGCGGAGGGAAGAAAAAGAACATTAGTACCAAAGTCCTGTCAGCCCTGATATCGCCTGTATTTTTTGGCACAGTCAGATCGTCACGAATGGCATATCACAGTGGTAGTAGGCGTGTTCTAGAGGGGTAGGCAAGAATGCGGCTTTCGCTAGCGCCGTGTCGCGAAATAGACGTAGAGATTTTCACGACGCTCGCGACGCACATACCCCCGCAGCCGCAGGTGCTCCAGATGCGCGAGCGTCTCGGCCATCGCGAAGCGGCGGTCGTCCACTGTGCGCAACCGCGCGCCGAACAGCGCAGCCGCCACATCGCCCGCTATGGTGCCCTCCTCGGACGCGGCGGCGACCAGCGTGTGAACCGCCGCGGAGCGATTCCGCTGATGCGCGCGTAGCTCATTCACTCGCGCCACCAGATCCACAATTGGCGCGCGATGACCCGGAAGCGTCAGCCGCGTGGACAGATCGCGCACCTTGAGCAGCGATTCGTCGTAATCAAGCAGCGGATCGAGGCGCGAGTAGGGATACAGCCCGATATTGGGCGTGATCGAGGGAAGGATGTGATCGCCCGCGATGAACAACCCATCTTCACGCAGCAGGCAGAGATGGTAATCTGAGTGGCCCGGCGTCCAGATCGCCTGATAACGCCAGCGCCCTAATTTCAGCGTTTCCCCATCCGTGAGCGTCGTGATGGACTCGCGCGGCGGGATCGGAAACACCGCGCGACGCTGCCCTTCCGCGTTTGCGCTTCCTTCGCGCGCGGCGCCGCTCACGCGCGGATCGGATTGCGCCTCCTCCAATACCATCCCGTTCTCCGCGAATGAGCGCGTCACGGCCTTCAGCGCGGCGCCGCTATTCTCGCCCCAGACGTTGAACAGGCGCTCGTCCTCGCGCTCCAGCATGTAGACTGGCGCGCCAGAGGCCTCCTGGAACGCCCGCGCCAGACCAATGTGGTCAGGATGAGCATGGGTAAGCACAATCGCGTCCAGCGCCTCTGGCGCCACACCAATACGCGCCATGCCTTCGCGCAGCGTCGCCTCTTCGCGCGGCAGGCCCAAGCCCGCGTCCACCAGCGTCAGATGCCCCGCGCCATCGTTGATCAGATAGACATTGACCTGGCGCAGCGCGAAAGGCAACGGCAGGGAAAACGCCCACAGCCCTTGCTCGATCTCGACTGGTGGCTCATAGTGTGGTTCCCGATGCGCATGGGAAGCGGGCGCGCCCTGGTTCTGGACTGAATCTGGAGGTAACTCTGGCACAGTGTTGGCTCTCTCTCGCTGACGCCTGGGGTGAGATCGTGACGACCCGGCGCGCGCCCTCATCATCACAGAGTATAGAGCGCCGGACCCCCATTGTCGCCGTAGCGCGCAACATATACGCGCCAGAGGGCCTATGAGTTCTCCCGCTGCTCTGGAGCGCGCGCGCCGCGCTGGCGCCGCTCGCGGCGCGTCTCCTGGGGAATCGGGCGCGGTGGATCGGCCAGCGCGGCGTTGGTCAGCGCCAGCCACTCTTCCAGGCTGAGCGACTGCGCCCGCCGCTCGGAGCTGATGCCGCACGCGGTAAGCCAGCCTGCCACTTGCTCCGGGTCCAGGCGCAGATTACGCTCCAGGCTGTTATGTACCTGCTTGCGCTTCTCCGCGAACGCCGCGCGCGCCAGCGTAAAGAAGAGTTCGCGCGCGGCTCCATCCAGCGGGGGCCGCGGGTAGAGATCGAGCCGGACTACCGCCGAATCCACCTTGGGCGGTGGATAGAACGCCGTCGCCGGAACCTGCGCGACGATGCGCGGCGTTCCGTAGAACTGGGCGCTCAGGCTAAGCAGGCTCATCTCGCCCGGCTCGGCGGTCATGCGCTCCGCCACCTCACGCTGCACCATCACCACGACTCGCGTGGGACGGTTACGCGCTTCGAGGATATGCCGCAGGATCATCGCCGTGATGTAGTACGGCAGATTGGCGACGAACTTATACGGCTGCTCCCCGAACACCTCTTCGGGCCACACGGTTAGCAGGTCGCGCGGGATGATCTCGACATTCGGAAACGGCTCGACCACTTCGCGCAAGACAGGCAGAATCACGCGGTCCATCTCAACCGCGACAACGCGCCGCGCCCGCTTCGCCAGCTCAACGGTCAGCACACCCGCGCCAGCGCCCACCTCCAGTACGTTATCATCCAGCGATAGCTCCGCCGCACGCACCACCGCGTCCAGCGCCTTGCGGCTGATGAGCAGGTGCTGCCCCAGCGCCTTGTTTGGGCGCTCCACGCCATGTCGCCGCAGCAACGCCCGCAGCGCGCCGATGTCTATCAGGTCGGAGGCGTCTGTGTCCTGTGCGGACATATTGTCTATCATCCTCTCTTCATCTGTTTGCGCGGCATATATCGTATCACGCCGCGCGGCGGTGTAGACTCCACACCAGCGCCGGAAAGACCGGCTCTCCGCTGAAAGGAGCGCGTGCGCGTGAACCGCATCGTCTACAGCGACAATCTGCCTTTCCTTCAGACGCTCCCCGACGCGTCCATTCCGCTGATTTACATAGACCCGCCATTCAACACCGGCAAGGCGCAGGCGCGCGCGCAGCTTCAGACACGCCGCGCCGAGGCAGGCGACCGGACAGGCTTTCAGGGGCGGCGCTACGAAACCATCCAGCTCGCGGTGCGCTCCTTCGCCGATGACTTCGACGACTTCCTGGCGTTCATCGAGCCGCGCTTGCGCGAAGCGCATCGTGTCCTGACGATGGATGGCTCGCTCTACTTCCATATTGACTACCGCGAGGCGCACTACTGCAAGGTGCTGCTGGATACCATCTTTGGCCGCGCGAGCTTCCTCAACGAGATCATCTGGGCCTATGACTACGGGGCGCGCGCGCGACGGCGCTGGCCCGCGAAGCACGACACCATCCTCGTCTACGTGAAAGACC
>JAKAIY010000095.1 GCA_021814145.1 Chloroflexota bacterium | reverse complement strand
GGGGTAGGAGACGGAAGGTGAAGTCGTCATCGCTCACCTCCTGGGACTGCTGGATGCTGACGATATCTCCTACCCTACCCCATGTGGCGTGATCCCGGGCCTGAAGCCTTTATATACAGCCTTTAGCCGCGATTCTGGCGTTGACCGTGGCGGCGATGCTCGCCGATGCGCGCAGCCACTACGCCATCGCCCAGTGGGGACGGCCACAATCCGCCGAGACGGCGCGTGCGCTCGCTTCACCCGAGCCAAGACGCCGACGGTCTCAACGCTCCACGACGTGTTTAAGATCCTCGACGTGGCGGCGTTTGAGGCGGCGCTGGCACAGTAGGCGCAAGCGGCGCTTGCGCCGAGTAGCCGCGCGATTGCGCGGGATAGCACGGCGCTGCGGGGCATCCACGGCGAGGAGCTGCCCGGAGTGCGGTTGGTGGCGGCGTACAATGTGGAGACACCGGTCTGGCGCTGGCGCAACAAGGGGACAGGATCTGTACGTCGTCCCCAGCGCCATCCCCCAACGCTAGGACTAACGCCGCGGTGGCCGCAGTGGAGGTGAAGGAAGCGGATGCGGCGCACCAAGCCGGACTGACGCTGGCCGGGTGGGTGATAACCGGTGACGCGTTGTATTGCCAGCGGGGGCTCTGCGCGCAGAATCGCGCGGCAGGCGGGCGACTATCTCTTCGTCGTCAAAGCGCACCAGCCCACCCTGTTGGCCGGGGTGGCGCCGCTCGTTGACCAACCGCCCCCGGGGTGGGTCTCATGGTGACTTGACTATCGAAGGACCCTGGCGGCCAGCGGGGTGGCGTCAACCGCCCGCCATCTGGCGCCGTAAGCTTTGACGGCGCCCTGGCGAGCATGCTTCAGTCTTGCGGTCTTGCGCAACGGGGCCGGGATCGCGGTCTACGCGCTCTGCCGCCCACTCATGGCGCCCCAGGCGCCAACAGCGGCCACGACCAATCCCACTACGCCGAGCGCGACGCTGAAGTGCGGGAAGATGGTCACCTTGAGGATGTAATGTGACACGGCGCCGAACGCGATGACAATGATGCCAACGATCACCAGAACCAGCGAGAGATTCTTGCTCATGACCACCTCGTTCACAAAAACAGCGCGCCTGGGAACACGCTGGCGTACCAGCAGACTTGCGCTCTACGCGCCCAGGAAACGCGAGCCGGGAGCGCAATGGCCACTATAGCATGACACCGTTCCCCTGGCAATGATGGCGGCCACTCAGGCCAGCGCGGCGCCAACGTCACTGGAACAACGCGGCGCCCCGCCCTGACGCGCGCTGGCGTCCTCCCCACAACACTGTGGACATAACAATAGCAAGAGGCCGCTATATCTGGCGCGCGCGGAGCGCCAGCGCCTACCGTGCGGTGTTATTACGCATTTTGGCGTAGAAATCAGGCGAACGCCTTACTTCTTATCAGGTATTCACCTGATGTGACGCTTTCCCACCGGATGTAGCGTATAGCCAGAGAGAGAATTCCACCAAATCTCCTCCTCCCCTCCTTGTGAAGGCCGATCCCTTGCGGACCGGCCTTCGCTTTGTCTTGTGGCGGAGAGGAACGCGAGGAGACAGGGAATAGGATTGAGGCCATATACTCTGAAGCAGCGGTGGATAAACGCCCACCGCTGGCGTGACGGAAACGATCGCGACGGATTTCGCGATTGAGTGCATGAGGAGCGAACATCAAATGGTGGAACAAGCTGCGCGAACCGGGAAGCTCAGCGGCCAGGTAGCCATGATTACCGGAGCGAGCTCGGGCATCGGCCGGGCGATCGCGCGGGCGTTCCTCGGCGAGGGCGCCGACCTGGTGGTCGTGGCGCGACGCGAGGAGCGGCTGGCGGAGCTGGCGGCTGAAGCGGAGGCGCTGGGACGGGCGTGCGTGGTGGTGACCGGGGATGCGCGGGAAGAGGAGACGGCCATCCGGGCGCTCCAGGCGGCGCTGGAACGGCTGGGACGGCTGGACATCCTGGTGAACAACGCCGGGATGGGCATCTACAAGCGGCTGGAGGAGACGAGCCTGGCGGACTACGACCAGATGATGGACACCAACATGCGCAGCACGTTCGTGTTCACGCGGCAGGTCGTCCCGGCGCTGCTGCGGCGCGGGTCGGGGATGATCATCAACGTCTCCTCGATGGCTGGGGTGATGGGCTTCCCCGGCGAAGCGGTCTATTGCGCGACGAAGTTCGCCCAGGTCGGCTTCACCCAGGCGCTGGACCGGGAGCTGCGGCCCAAGGGCATCAAGGTCGGCGTGCTCTGCCCCGGCGGCGTGAAGACCGAGTTCGCGATTGGGACCGGGCGGACAGAGGAAAGCGTCGCGGAGTCCGGGATGCTGGAAGCGGAGGACGTGGCTGCGGCGGCGCTGCTGATGGCGACGCAGCGCGCGGGCGCGCGGATCATGGAGATCCGCATGCGCCCGATGGTCGAGCCGCTGGCCGGACGCGACCTCGAATAGCGGCTGGGGCGCGGGGGACCCCCCCGGCGCCCGGCATCACCAGACGCCATGAGCGAAAGCCCGCCGCGTTTTCCGCGCGGCGGGCTTTCCGCTTGTCCCGGCGCCTCCTCACGTGGTTGCGGGCGACCTCGGCGGGGCGCCAGCTTCCCGCATACGATGCGCGATGTATTGCCACATCACAACGAGCGCCACCACAGGACACACGATCAGCTGAAGGACCAGGAAAATGCGGCCAATGTCGTTATTCACCCAGGCGAGGGCAAAGCGCAGGCCAGCGGGCAAGGCATCGGCGAGATGGGCGAAGTCGAATGGAAAGATCATCAGCAGCCAGATGGCGCCTACCGCCAGGAACGCATTGGTGAGCGCCTCCGGCGGGCGCGCGGGTTGACGCCTGCCAGTGATCGCCCGTATCAACGGTGGCGTGAGGGCGAGCAGCATTGGTCCATAGAAGAAAAACATCTCCCAGGGCCCAAACGCGGACGTGAAGAACCCTGTGCTGGCCACCTGATGATAGATGAAAAAGCTGAAAAACAGGAACATCGCGAACATCGCTATGATCTCTCCGAACCGCTGTGACGGCGAGAGAAACTCGCGTTGCGCTTTCTGGCTGGCCGTTTCCATCTTCCTCGCCTCCCGCTGCTATGCTCCTGGTATGAGCCTCCGTCCTGGCGCCCCTGCCCAGGCCCCGCCATTGGAGCCGCTAGCGAAGCGCTCATTTCGCATCGTGTGACGGATCGCGTAGACCACGACGCTGTTCATGGCGCCCGCCCAAAAACCACTTCCCGAGCGTTTCCGAACACGGCGCGCCCGCGCGAACCACGCGCCTATCTCAGGGCGTCACATCAGCGTCACGGCCCTATCTCCCGGCGCATCGCGCGTCACACACGCTGGTCACATTTCACACCAGCCGCCGCTCTCGCGTCAGGCGATGGCGCCGCCGCGGCGCTTGTAGAGGATGGTCGTGGGCAGGGAGCCATCAAGCGAGAGCGCATAGCCAGGAATGGAGCCAGCCTCGGTGTAGCCCAGGCGGAGATACAGCCCGTGGGCGACGCTGCCGGTCTGGGTGTCGAGCGCGAGGAGCGAGCGGGCGCGCAGCTGGGCATGCTCCACGGCGGCCAGCATTAGGCGGCGGCCCAGGCCGTTATTGCGCGCTTCGGTGGGGACGAGCGGCTTCTGGACCTCGGCGCGATGGATGGCGTTGGGCCTGGTGGCCAGCTCAAGCTGAACAGAGCCGGGCAGGCGCCCGGCGCGCAGAGCGGCGAGAAGAACGCGCCGGCGCTGGCCACTATCAGGAACACGACCGCGCCGCCTTTGGCCTGCCGAACGGCATCGTACAACACCAGCCAGCGTAGGGTGTGATGTATAGTAAGGCGACGGCAAAGGAACCCTGTCTCCCGGCCAGGAAGGTGACACGATGGAAACAGTGAACAGCCACTGGTGGAATCCCACGCAAGCGCTGACCCGCATGGCGCTCTCGCCCACGCTAGCCAGACGCGGCCTGGCGATGGCGCTGGACCTTGCGCTCGTCTCCGCGCTGCAGGTTGGGCTAACCCAGGTCTTCGGCGTGTACCACGCGGTCCCCGACAGCGCAACCCGGAATATCATCAATGGCGATGGCTTCAGCCTCGCTTCCAGCGCGACCGCCTCGCTCTCCTACGGCTGGCTGGTGGGCATTGTCGTCGTGTATTTCACCTTCTTCGAGTCGCTCTTTGGCGCCACGCCGGGCAAGGCGCTGCTGGGCCTGCGAATCGTCATGCTGGATGGACACAGCCTGACGTTCCCCGTGGTCTTCACGCGCAATCTCTTCCGGCTGGTAGACACCCTGCCATCGCTCTACATCGTCGGGGGCCTTGTCGCCCTGAATACGGTCCATGAGCAGCGGGTGGGCGACATCCTGGCGAAAACAACGGTCGTCCGGAGCGCCAGCCTCGATGCGGGGACGCGCGCCGTGCGCCATCTCCCCCAGAAGCTGCTGTTCCTGAGCGTCCTGCTCGTGGCGCTGACTATTGGCGCTGGCGTGTTCCAGTACTACGGGCGGGGGCCGCTGCTCATCCAGAGCTGGGTGAATACCAGCGCGACGGCGGATCTCGCCGCGCCAGTCACCTGCGGCGTCATGCCCCCCGCGCCGGCGGCGGATACCTCCGTCGGCCATGCGCTCGCTTTCCAGGCGCCCGGCCGCATCATACAATACGCCATTGGCGCGCCCCAGTGGGGCAATGGCGTCGTGACCTATCCTATCCGTGCGCAAATCTGGAACAACGCGAACGACAAGGGCTATATCTCAGGCGAGCCGGCGCAGGTGAGCATGGACGCCATACGCGCTGGCGCGGATGTGTACAATGGCGGCGTGACGCTGCGCTGGGTGGGGCCGCTCGCTGGTGGATGGGTGATACAGAGCGTGCGGATTACGTGCTGACGGCGCTGCTCCTCCTCGCGGCTACGCCTTCACCAGCTGCGCGCTCAGCGTCTGGTGACTTCTGATTTTTCCACAGGCATGCCAGCCATTGCGCGCGCATGCGTCACGTCTTTTTAAATACTCAACTAGAAATAATTAAAGTAAGAGTTAGTAGTAGCTAGTCGTAGGGGGTGTGGATAATGGGGATAAGGGCTGATCGCGATGGCGTGGGTAGGCGCTGAACGCTGGTAATTTCCGGTCTGGCGCGATTGCCGCCAGCGCGTCCGCGGGGCTTCTGATTGTGGGAAACGCCTTGAAAGGGATGGGATAGCCGGGGCCGCCGCTGTGGAAAACGGAGAGGTATGTGTGGATGGCGGTTTGGGCGGCGTCATCCCGTCCACCGTGTCCACATTCCTGTCCACAAACCTGTCCACGCGCGCTGTGGATGGGGCGGGAGCTGTCCACAGCGTATCCCGGCGCATCCACGCCGTATCCACAGGCCTGTCCACATGATGTGGGAAAGCCGGTCGCCGGGCGGTGTGCGAGTTATCCACACGAACGCGAAGTTATCCACAGGATTATCCACTGAAATGAGCGCCGCGAAGACGGGGGAAACCAGCCGCGCGTGGCGCCCGCCGGCACGGCGAGTTACCCACAGTGGCGGCCACTTGTCCACACATTTGGGCTATTTATCCACGGAAATGGGGGTAAGCGAGGGGCGATGAGGGGGTGTGACGGCGCTGGGGTGATGTGACCTGGGGCGCCCGGTGATTTGACGCCGGCAGGGGTAGATCATGCGGCTGGACGGGTTTTCCACAGAAGATGTGGAAAAGGTCGCGAAGGTGTGGATGAGTCGCGCGCTGGCGGGGCTTGGGGGGGAGCGTGGCGGGGTATCGGGAAATCCGATAGCGACTATGCGGCGGAACGCCTGGCTATGCGGGAAGAAAGCGCATAGACTTGATCGAAGGGCGGGCCGCGCTGGCCCGGACAGGAACGCCGGTTCGAGATATCGCGGAGGCGCGTGAGATGGCGACGGAAACACAGCATGCGGTGATCGTGGGGCTGGACCATGCGCAGGTGACGGCGCCGCGCGGCTCCGAAGCGCAGGCGCGGGCGTTCTATCATGGAACGCTGGGGCTGGAGGAGATCGTGAAGCCCGCCGCGCTGGCGGGTCGCGGCGGCGTCTGGTTTCGCTGCGGCGGCCAGCGGCTCCATATTGGCGTGGAGGATGATTTCCAGCCACAGCGCAAGGCGCATCCGGCGTTTCGCGTGACGGATCTGGCGGCGATACGGGCGCGGCTGGCGGCGGCGGGCGCGCCCGTCACGGAGGATGTGGCGCTGCCGGGCCTGGCGCGCTGCGAGACGCGCGACCCGTTTGGGAACCGGCTGGAGTTCATCCAGCCGCTGGAAGCCCCCGGCGGCGATGGCGAGGTGGTGAAGGCGCGGGCGCGGGAGGCGTTCGGGGCGCACGCGGAGGGGTACGTGACCAGCGCGGCGCACGTGGCCGGGGCCGACCTGGAGCGTCTGGTGGCGCTGGCGGCGCCACGGCCGGCGGATGTGGCGCTGGATGTCTCGACGGGTGGCGGGCATGTGGCGCTGGCGCTGGCGCCGCATGTGGCGCGGGTGGTGGCGAGCGACCTGACGCCACGGATGCTGGCGGCGGCGCGCGAGTTCATCACCTCACGTGGGGCGGCGAATGTAGAGTTTGTGGTGGCCGACGCCGAGCGGCTGCCGTTCCTCGACGCGACCTTCGATCTGGTGACCGTGCGCATCGCCCCGCACCATTACGCCGATGTGGCGCGGGCGGCGCGCGAGATGGCGCGGGCGCTGCGGCCAGGCGGCCGCCTGGTGGTGGTGGATAACGTGGCGCCGGAGGACGCGGAGCTGGACGGGCTGCTGAACGACTGGGAGCGGCGGCGCGACCCGAGCCATGTGCGGGCGTACACAGTGGCGGAGTGGCGGGCGTTCCTGGCGGACGCCGGGCTGCGGCTGACCCATGAGGAAGTGGGGCGCAAGCGGATCGCGTTCGGGCCGTGGGTCGAGCGGATGGGCATGCCGGATGACGCGCGGGCGGCGCTGGAAGCTGACATGCTGGCGGCGCCGGAGCGGGCGCGGGCGCATTACGAGGTTGTGGGGCGCGACGGGCATGTGGAGCGGTGGTCTATGGAGTATGTGATCCTGCGGGCGGAGCGGGCGTAGCCTCCCCGCTCATGACGCCGCCCCCTCGCCTCCACCGAGGCGAGGGGGCGGCGGGTGAGGCCCGCTTACGCCAGCGCGGCGTCCGAGAAGAATGCGCGCAGCCGGGCGTTGATCAGCGAAGGATTGTCAACGCACATGTTGTGGCCGACATCGGGAACAACCTCAGCGACCAGGCGGGGCATGTGGCGCCGCGCGCGCTCGATCACCGCGTCAACCGGGAAGAACTGCTCATGCTCTCCCATGAGCAGGAGTGTTGGCGCGGTGAGCGCGGCCAGCTCCGCGTCACTCACCGGACCCGGCGGGAAGCGGAACCGGTAGTACTTCGCCAGCAGATAGAACCACTCGATTTCCTCCGGGTCCGCGTTGGGGTCCATCACATAGATGCCCGACACCGCGCGGCGCACCATCGCGCGGGTCAGAAAGGCTCCGGCGAGCGCGTCTTTCGCGGCGCGCACAGCCGCCGTTTCCATCATGAGCCGCGCCAGATTGTACGGGAACCGTATCGGCATGATGCCGTTCGCGCTCATCAGCGCCGCGCTTGCCACCCGCTGCGGCGCGTAGGCCGCGAACTTGAGGGCCAGCCAGCTCCCGTTGGAGATCCCCGTCAGATTCACCCGCTCGACGCCCAGTCCAGTGAGCACGTCATCCAGCCATTTCGCGTAATCGTCGTTGTCATACGCCAGCTGGGTCGTCGCGCTTTTCCCGGCGGAGCCGATGATGTCGAGCGCGTAGAGCCGGAAGCTCTGCCGCAGGTCCATGAGCTGGCTCCGCCAGCTCACCGCGCTGCCCTCCATGCCGTGCAGCAGCACGACCGGCGGGGCGTCTTTTGGCCCCACAGCCACGAGGTGGCTCGCGCCAAAGCGGGTAGGGACAGTTATCGAATCATAGTCAATGCCCATGCTTTCGAGGGATTTTTCATACCAGCGCATCATCTCGGCATAGCCGCGCTCGGCGCTATACAACGACTGGTTTTTGGCGACCATCATCTCACCATGTTCTCTTCGCGGGTCGGAGCCACACAGGCCAGCGCTGGCTCGCCGCATTCCCCATGCGTCGTTTTCGGCATGTCCTGATATTTTATTACGTAAAATGGTCGGCGTATAGCGAACAGTGAAGCCCAGCCGGGGGCCTGTGAATGGTCGCGGGTCGCCGCGCCTGGCGGCTGAAGTCCGCGCCGTCAGGCTTCCAGCCACCCGGCCCGCATGCGTTCGCCAGCCCTGGAGGCCCTATTTCGCCGCGCTTGCTCTGGCTGGCGGCATGGCTGGCTCCGGTGTGGCGCGCAGGCCGAACAGCAGCCGCATAACGGGCAGGCGCCGGATCAGGAATTCGTAGACGCCCAGGGTCAGCGCGAGCGCCGCGACCATGATGACGGCGAACTTGACGAGCATGGGGACATCCCAGCCAATCACCACATATCCGACCGACACGATAGCGGCCACATGCAGCACATAGATGGGGTAGGCCGCGTCGGAGAGATAGCGCAGCAGGCGTGTCGTGTAGCTCAGATAGGTGATGGCGAACCCGACCAGCCCGACGACCCAGAACCACGCGCCGATCCCCCGCAGCGGAATAAAGAACAGCGACCCCATTGAGTTGTCGTATGGGAGGCGGGGTCGCTGGGGCAGGAAGACGCCAGCGATGATCAGGAGCGCCAGCCCTATGGCCAGCGCTGGCACCCACTGGCGCCGCATCGCCTGGCCAAAGCGGGGATCAGCGTAGAGCGCGTAGCCATAGATGAAGCACACCAGATACAGCAACGTCTCCGCGGCCATGCCAACCCCGCTCCACGCCGCGTGGGCAAGCCCATCCACCAGCGCCAGCGGAGCGGCGAGGGCGAAGATCGCCCAGGGCCGGGCGCAAAACTCCGCGAGCCGCTCGATGAAGCGCAGGCCGCGCGGGCTTCTCAGGTGCGTGAAGAGCGGCAGCGCCATCATCGAGAACACGAACAGATACAGCACGAACCAGAGCTGGCCGATGACGGCGACGAACCCCGCCACGGAGGGGTGGCCAAGGAAATAGGCGTAACTTGCCAGGTACTGCGGGTAGAAGCTCAGGTACGAGTCGAGGTAGTGGGGATTGGTGATGGGCGCTCCAATGGCCGCCGCCAGGCCAGGATCGCTCAGGGTCACGACATACGCCTGGATTGGGGAGATCACCAGCGTGGCGAAGATCAGCGGGACGAGCAGCCGCGAGACACGCTCCCGCGCATAGCGCGCGCTCGTGCGCGCCCCCAGCGCGAACCAGGACGCCGCGCCCGCGACGAAGAACAGCAGCGGCATGCCGAACACGCCGAGAAACGTGCCAATCAAGGCCATCGCCTCGCTGGTGTGGGTGTCCTTGAGGTAGAGGTCGTCTGATGGCGTGAAGATGAGCGCCGTATGCACAGGAATGAGGCCCAGCACGACAAGCGCGCGTATCCAGTCGAGCTCATACCGTCTCGCTGGCTTTCCTGTCGCGCGGCCTGCTGGCTCTGCTGGCTCCGCTGGCGTTGCGGGCGTTGCTGCGCCATGACGCATGGCGCGCCTCGATTTTCTCTCGTGGCGCTAGCTAGCCGCGCCACCTGCCTGCCGCCCGCCCGCTGGGCGTCCGCCAGTGGGCGGGCCGGCGCCTCCGAAAGGCCTGGAGAATGGCCTGATTCCCCTGATACACTTCTCGCGCGGGCGCTTCACGGATGCGTCACACTTCATCGCGAGATAGCACAATTCGCTCCATTTCGGCGGCCAAGCTCGCGCTGGACGCCGCCTCGTGGCATGGCCGCGCGTCGGGCGCGCCAGGCCGCGACCACAGCCGTATGTAGGCCCGGCGCGCCGCCATGATCGCGGCGAAGAGGACCGCGGCCGCCAGCGCGTACCAGAGGCTCTGGAACCCGGCGGCGACCAGCGCCAGGATCGCCAGCGAGGCGCTGACCAGCGCGGGCAGGTAGCGCCGGATGTCGAGCAGGCGCCACGCGGTCAGGAGGATCAGCACATAGGTGAGCAGGAAATCGCCACTGGAGAGCTGGATGTAGCGCTCGATGGAGACGCCGAGGACGAGCTGGGCCAGCAGCGCGACCGCCCAGGCGGCGCCCAGCGCGAGCGCGGCGTTGCGCGGCGCGCCGCTGGCCGCGTCCATGCGCGCGAGCGGGCGTGGGAACAGCCCCTCACGCGCCAGGGCATAGATGAGCCGGGCGGCGCTGCGCGCCCAGGTGAACATGAACAGGATGAGCAGGGCCAGCGCGATGACCGCCGCGACGCGCGTCGCGGGCGCTCCCAGCGAGAGCCGCGCCAGGTCCGCCAGCGAGGCGTCGCTTGTCGCGATCACCGAGCGGCTCAGGCCGCCGACAACCGTGATCCCCAGCAGGACGAACAGGGCGCCGACAGCGACGACGGCCAGGCCAAGCGCCTTGACGAGCGTGCGCGGGTCGGCGAACTCCTCACCGGAGAACGCCGCGTTCTCCCAGCCGACAAAGGCGAAGAAGCAGATCAGGCCCGTCGAGGCGACGCCCGCCAGGCCATAGCCGCTGACATCGGTGAGGCGCGCGGTCGTGACATGCGGGAGCGCGAGGAGCAGCGTCACGGTGATGGCGGCCAGGCAGACGAAGAATCCCCAGCGCTGGAGGCGCATGACTCGCGAGACATCGAAGCAGGCGCCCAGGACGAGCGCGCCCAGCAGCGTCGCGGCGACGGCGAAGGGCCAGTGGCCCGGCAGCGGGATGAGCGTGCCCAGATACGCGCTGAAGACCAGCGCCGTCGCCGGGCCACCGACCGCGATCGCCGCGAGATACAGAACGCCAGTGAGCCAGCTGGCGGGCTGTCCGAGGCCCTGGCCGATGAAGGCGATGACGCCGCCAGCGGAGGGATAGCGGGCGCCCAGCTCGGCCATGATGCGCGCCAGGGGATAGGAGACGGCGGCCAGCGCGACCCAGATGAGGATGGACCACGGGCCAGCGTGGCGCGCGGCGATAGAGGGCAGCGCAATCAGGCTCTGCCCCAGGACCGCGCTCGTGTAGAGCACAAATCCGTCGGTCACGGAAAGGTGTTTGCGAAGGGCTTGCGAGGTCGCCACAGGTGTCATGGACCCCCTGAAAATCCGGATTGGCGCATAGGAATATGATAGAAGGAGATATGGCGAAAGTGAATGCGATTAACAAGGCGGATCAGCCCTGTCAACCAAAGAAGAAAAGGTGAAGCGCGGCCATGACGAACGAATCAGAAAAGCTCCTCGATGAGACGGGATGGCGGCTGCTCGTGGCGCTGCAAGAGGACGCGCGGGCCTCATACGCCGACCTGGGGCGGCTGGTCGGGCTGACGCCGCCAGCGGTGGCGGACCGCGTGCGGCGGCTGGAGGCGGCGGGCGTCATCACCGGCTATCATGCGGCGGTGGACCCCGCAAAGCTGGGCCTGGGGCTGACGGCGATCATGCGCTTCAAGTCATCGGGGCCGACCGAGCGGACGCTGACTGTGGTGAAGGCGTGTCCGGAGATCATCGAGTGCCACCGGGTCACAGGGGATGATTGCGTGACGCTGACGGCGGTGGTGCGCTCCGTGGAGCATCTGGAAGGGCTGATCGCGCGGCTGGCGCCCTATGGCGCGTCGAACACCTCGATTGTGCTTTCCTCGCCAATCCGCCATCGCGCGCTTGGGCCGGAGGCGCTGGCGCGCGATGGCGAGCGCGATTAGGCGTCCGGGTCGTGCGGCGCGGTGCGCGCGTGCGCGGCGACACGCTCGAAGACGCGCAGGTAGTGGCTCGGTGTGATGTTGCGCTCCTCGACGGGCTGGAGTCCGGCGGCTTCGGCGTCGGCGAGGATGTCCTCATGCGTGAGCCGCTCTTCGATGGGCGGGCCGGAAGTCTCCTCGATCTTCTCCCATTCCAGGATCGCGAGGCGTCCGCTGGGCTTGAGCAGGCGCGCGGCGCGGTGCAGGAACGACGCGCGATGCTCGACCTCGTGAATGATGAACGCGAGCAGGACCAGATCGCAGGACGTGGGCGGGATGGGGATCTCGCGGTCGTTGGTCTTGACGATGCGCACATTGGCCAGCCCGGCCTCACCGGCGCGGCTGCGGACAGTGGAGAGCATCTCGCCGTTGATGTCGGCGGCGAAGATGGCGCCGCGCTCGCCAACGATCTGGGCGGCGGGGATGGTGAAGAAGCCCGGACCGCAGCCAATATCAGCGAGGCTCATGCCCTCGGCGAGGCCGAGATTGCGCAGGAGGGTTTCAGGCTGAAGGGCGGCCTGGCGCTCCTCGGAGAGGAGACGGAATTTCTGACGGCTATCAAACTTATGTGGCATAGGGCTTCTCTCATGATTCTGCGGTGTGATGGCCGGACATAGCGTTCTCTCTTGATGTTAGCACACGGCGGCGCGCGGCATCGGGGAATCTGGGGGGCGGCCCGCGAGGCGCGCGGGCATTAAAAATCGGTGGGGGGAAGCGCGCTCCCTGCGCTCCCCCCACCGCTATGCGCCATATTCATCCTATGGCGTCAGTGAACACCTACGCCGGGCCGCCGTGCGACGCCTCGTACTGGTCAGCGGCGGCGCTGGCGGCGGCGAGATCGGCGCCGAGCATCATCAGCGACTCAGGGCTGACCATGCCTTGGGCGAGCACGACTCCACCGCTCTTCTGGAGCGTTTCCTTCAGGCGGACAGCCCAGCGGTGCTCAAAGAGCACGAAGAGGGCGGTCTTCCCGACGGGGATCTCATTGCCGATGGCGCGGATCTCGTCGTCGGAGAGGCCGAAATCGTGCTTGGCGAAGGCTTCCGCGCCAAGCTCCGCTCCAGCCACCGCGCCTTCCTCGGTTCCCGTGGCGCCAAGGCCCATCAGGCCGCCCACGATGGCGCCATACTGCATGCGCTCATCAGGGCTGAGATCGGTCGCGCCAAGCGAGACGATGGTTCCGTCCTGCCGCTTCTGGATGGCGAGCGCGTCGAGGATCCTGATATAGCCCTTTTCGCTGGCCGCGCGAAGCTCGCGGGCGACCTGGCCTTTCAGTTTATCGTTGTCCAGGCCAATGACGACGAACTGTACAGGGCCGATAGTTTGACTGGGCATGTTCTTGGCCATGCCATGCTTCTCCTTCCTCACTGGAGGCCAGCCGCGCATGGCGGCGTGTCTCGCCGCCACGGCCTGGCCTCCATCCTGGCGCGAATGAATCGCGGTCGCGCCCCGAAGGCGCATGCCCACCACGGACATTCCGCGAGCGCGAGGGGGTCTCTCGCAGGAGTCACGCCAGCGCGCACGGGGCGCCGCCGGGGCGCGGGTGGTCAGAGCGCGATGTTGGCGCCGTCGTTGCGCGAGGGGCGCGGCCTCAGGCCAGGGGACGGCGCGGCGAGTCACAGGCCCCGGACTATGGATAGAGTGGCGCCGGCGGCGCGCATCACGCCGCCGCGTTCGTTTTAATGTCTGAGGCGGCCGCAAGACGTGGGAAGCGATCCTCGCCACGGTCGCGCGGGAAGGCATGACGCCAGCGGCCATGACGCCCGCCAGCGCGAATCAGTGGCGTCACGGCGGGATTGCCAGGATAGATGGAGCGCGCGAGTTGAGCTGGATGGACGAGACGGTGAAGCGGCGGCTGGCCGTCCTGCCGAAGCCGGAGAGCGTGAAGGCTCCTGTCCGGCGTGCGCGGGGCATGGACACGCTGGCGGCGCCGCTGGTGTGGCTGGTGGCGCTGGCGTTCAACCTGACGCGGCTGGGGGCGCCGAGCCTGTGGATGGATGAGGCGTTCTCGGTCCAGCTCGCGCGGCAGCCGCTCCCGGTCCTGATGGCGGCGTATACGAGCGGCGCCGAGCCGAACATGATCGCCTATCACCTGCTCCTGCATGGCTGGCTGGCGCTGGGCGCGGCGCTGGGCCTGCCCGCGACGGAGGCCTTTGTGCGGCTGCCGTCGGCGGTGTTCGCCGCTGTGGCGGCGGTCGCGCTCTATGCGCTGGGTCGGCGCTTCCTGGGGCGGACGGCGGCGCTCGTGGCGGTGGTGGTATATGTGGCGAGCGGCTGGCAGCTGACCTACGCTCAGGAGGCGCGGGGCTACGCGATGCAGCTGGCGCTGGTGGTGATTGGCTGGCTGGCGCTGCTGGCGGCCGTCTCCTCGCGCGCGGCGGGCTGGAGGGCCTGGCGCTGGTGGGGGCTGTTCACCGCCATCATGGCGCTCTCAGTGTATACACAGGCGTTCAGCGCCCTGGTCCTGCTGGCGCAGGGGCTGGCGGTGGGCGCGTGGCTGGTGTGGCCCACAGCGTGGCGGGCGCGGGCGCGGCGGGCGCTGCCGCAAGCGGTGGCGAGCTTCGTGGCGATTGGCGCGCTCATCACGCCCTTCGTCCTGGCGAGCCGGCATGGCGCAAAGACGGGCTGGCTGCCATCGCCGAGCCTGGTGGAGCTGGCCGGCAAGCTGGAGGGCCTGATCGCGACGGGAAGGCATGTGGCGCTGGTCGCGCTCGTGGCGCTGGCGCTGCTTGTGGCGGCTGGCGCCTGGCTGCTGGTCACGCCAGTGGGGAAGCGGCTGCGCCGCCCGGATAACGGCGCGCTGGCGGCGGAGGCGTGGCCGGTGGTTATCGGGCTGGCGCTGTGGATCGTGGTCCCGGTGGTAGTGAGCTATGCCGTTTCACTGGGGCCAGCGCGCATTTTCTCCAGCCGTTACCTGGTGGTGATCCTGCCGGGGCTGTGCCTGCTGCTGGGGGCGGGCGTGGCGGCGCTGCGCTGGCCAGCGGCGCGGCTGGCGACGGTGGGGCTGCTGGCGGTCATCATGCTGGCGCTGGCGCCGTCCTACTACGCCCACGCGCAAGTGGAGGACTGGCGGACGCCGGTGCGCTGGCTGGAGCGCGCCTACCAGCCGGGGGACGGGCTGGTTTCCTACAACAATGTGCAGGGCTGCGAGCTTCCGGTGGACTATTATCTCCAGACGGATGGCAGCCCGGCGCGATTTGGCGCGAATTCGCCGGGGGTCATCAACTGGTCGCTCTACGGGCATGGCGACCCGTTCGGGAACTTTTCCAGGGCGTTGGACCCAAGCGCCCTGGCGGCCTATGCGGCGCGGCATCCCCGCCTGTTCTTCATCGAGGGGCGCTTCACGAACGCGGCGGACGCGGCGAAAGCCCACGCGGCCCAGGCCTGGCTAGACGCGCATTACCGGCTGGTAGGGCAGACATCCAGCGGCGTGGTGACGATCCGCCTGTATGACACGCGGGTGGCCCCGGGGGCGTGAGCGGTCCGCGAGGGAGGCGCGTCAGTCGAGGCGCTGCCCATAGGCGATGTGGAAGGGCCAGGTGTAGCGCAACGTCTCGCATTCGTGGCGCATGGTCTCGATCAGTTGCGCGCACTCGTCCTCAGACATCCCCTGCGCGAGCAGCAGCGGCTTGGCGGCCTGGCTGAAGCTGAGGACATCCGTCATGGCCAGCTGGCCGAGCCGCCCGCCCCAGTCGCCGACGGGCAGCTTGACCGTTCGCGTCTGCACATGCTGGAATCCCGCGGCGCTGAGAAAGTGTTCCAGGCGCGCGCTATTGCGCGGGTCAATGCCGCGCCGCTGCATGGCGGTGAGCATCACGTCGGAGATATGTTGCGCGGCTGGCCCCATCGGCTCGTAGCCATAGTGGCCCTCGACGACCTCAACCCAGCCGCCAGGGCGCGTCACGCGGTACAGCTCGTTCAGGACAAACTGCCAGCGGTCGCCGGGAATGGCGAAGAAAAGCAGGCGCTGATGAACGAAATCGAAGGAGGCGTCAGGGAATGGCAGCCCTTCGAGGATATTGCTGAGCGCAAAGGTGTAGTTGGCCGGGTTCAGGTCAGCGGCGCCCGCCGCCGCGCCAGGCTCTCCAGTCACGGGCTCCTTGATGTCCAGTCCGGTGACGCGGGCGGCGGGAAAGCGCGCCGCCATCTCTTTCGCCCAGCGTCCCGTGCCGCAGCCCACGTCGAGAATGCTGGCTGGATTGCGGATCGGCGCCGCGTAGTTGCCCTTGAAGGCCTGCCGTAAGACGAAGT
>JAKAIY010000094.1 GCA_021814145.1 Chloroflexota bacterium | reverse complement strand
GCTATCCTCATGTGCTGGTGGATGAGTTCCAGGACACGAATCAGGCCGCCGCTGAGCTGCTGTTCCTGCTGGCGGGCGAGCGCGGCGAAGGGCTGTGGGTGGTGGGTGACCACAATCAGAGCATCTATCGCTGGCGTGGCGCCTCGCCTGAGAATCTGCCCGGGCTGACGCGGCGCTACCCACATCTCGCCGTGCGGACGCTGCGGCTGAGCTACCGCTCCGTGCCTGACCTGGTCCGCTTCGGCTCGGATATGGCGGCGCGCATGGCGGCGCTCGCGGCGAACGGGGCGGAGGCGGCGCATGGCCCGCTGGCGGAGGCGCTGCGTCCCGTGGCGCTGGAGGCGACGCGCGAGGAAAATGGCGCGCCCGCGCTCTGGCTTGGCAAGGACTTCTCAACGCCAGAGGCCGAGCGCGAGGCGGTTATCGCCGATATGCTGCGGCGGCGCGCGGAGGGGCAGGCCTGGGGTGGCATGGCGGTCCTGTCCTACAAGCGCGAGCCGGGGCGCGAGCTTGCTGACGCCCTGACGGCGCGCGGCGTGCCGGTGACGGTGCGCGGAGAGTTCTTCGCGCGCGATGAGATCAAGGACACGCTGGCGCTCCTACGGCTGGCGGAGAGCCACGATGTGGGCGGGCTGCTGCGGGCGCGCGGGCTGCTGGCGCTGCTGGGCGTCCGGTCGCTGACGCTGGAGGACGAGCGGGCGCTGGGGCGCGCGGTGCGGCGGATGGCCAGCGCCAGGGCGCGCTTCCCCTGGTCGCTGTGTGACGCGGACGCGCTGCGGATGGCGAAGACGCCGGAGGCGCTGGTCCCGAAGCTCCAGCGGCTGGGGGCGGAAGCGGCGGCGCTCTGGCGGGCGCCGGGAGGAATGAGCCAGTGGCTGGCGAAGCTGCTGCTGCAGCCCGGCGCGCTGGCGTGGCGGCTGGCGCGCATCGCCGCCGGGATGGATGCGCCAGCCGGGCCGGGCGATCCGCTGGGGGCGCCGGGAAGCGCGCCCGCGCGGGCGCGTGACGCGCTGGCGGCGCTGGGCGCGCTCGTCTCGCTGGCGGCGCGCTTCGATGTCCGCTGGGCCACGGAGCCGGGCTTTCAGCGGCAACTGAGCGGGCTGGCGGCGCGCGACGCGGAGGATGAGGAAGCAGAGCAGGAGGACCTCACTCCTGACCCTGCCGCCGAGGAGATAAGCCAGGCGCCCGGCGCTGAGGAGCGGCCGGACCGGGCGGCGCGCTGCTTCCTGCGCTATATCACCGCGCTCACGCGGGCGAAAGAGGAGATCACGCTGCCGCTCAGCGAGGAGGACGCGGTCCACATCCTGACAATTCATGGCGCGAAAGGGCTGGAGTTCCCTGTGGTCTATCTGCTCCGCCTCGCGCCAAGCGGCTTCCGTGGCGCCGGGCGGAACCCGGTGGACCCCACGCGGCCCGCGACGGGCGATGGGCCAGACACGCGCGCGGACGAGCGCGAGGCGGAGACGCGCAGCCTGCTCTACGTGGCGGCGACACGCGCTCGCGACGCGCTCGTCCTGACACGCGCGCGCATGTATGGCGCGAGCGCCAGGAACCCGGAGCCGCCGCTGCCCGCCGCGGCAATCATGGAGGCGAGCGCGCTCTACGCCAGCGCCGCCGCGCTGCCCCCAGCGGATGGCGCGGGCGCGTCCGGCGCGCTGGATGCGCGCGGCGGGGATGAGGACGAGGGCGAGGATGAGGCCGGGAGCGACGGGGAGGACGGCGGCTCCGCCGGGACGCCGGGCGCGGGGATAGCGGCGGAGGTGGCGAACGCGGACCCCGCGCGGACGGCGCCCGTATTCACCTATTACGCGCTGGAGATGTATACCCAGTGTCCGCGTCGCTACCGCTATCGTGAGATCCATCGCTTGCGGGACGGGACGGGGTCCGCTGTGGGCGCGTTCCACTTCTTCGTGCGTCTCGGGCTGGATGAGCAGCGGCGCCTGCGCGCGGAGCGCCCCGGGATGACCGGCGCGGAGGCGCGGCAGGCGCTGGCGGCGCTCTGGGACAGCCAGCCGGGTGTGCGCGGGGTGTTTGGCGACGCCTACAAGGGGTATGCGCTCGACATCCTGGATGCGGAGTGGGAGCGGACCGCGCTGGAAGACGGCGAGGCCCGGCGGCTGGCGATGGAGGTCGCGCTGCGCGCGTGCGCCGTCCAGCTCAACGTGGACGCGATCATCACGCCTCACTCTGAAGGCGATCAGGTGATCCTGGAGCGCTGGCATACCGGGCGGCCCAATGAGAAGGACGCGGGAGACGTTCGCCTGCCGCTGATGCTGCTCGGCTACCGCCAGCTGGACCCGGCGGCGCGGGTCAGTGTACGGATGGTGTACCTGGGCGCGCCGCTGGGCGAGCTGGGCGGGGCCAGCGCGAATGACCTCCGCCAGGCCGCGCGCCGCCGCCAGGTGGTAGACGTGACGGAGCGGGCGCGCGCATACATGAACGCCTATCTGGAAGGCAAGCCGGGGAAATACAGGCAGTTGTTCAACCTGGACCGGGCGGCGCGGCGCATCGCGGAAGGCCACTTCGCTCCCCGTCCCGGCGAGCGCTGCGACTCCTGCCCCTTCGCCCACATCTGCCCGGGCGATCTGGCGGAGTGAGGAGAGGAAGATATGACCATAAGGAAAGCTTATCATCCCTGTTGCGCTTGGGCGAGATCGCTTATAAGCGATTCCACACGAGCGCTGATCTTCTGCTTCCACTCTGCTGGCGTTGCGCCTGCATTTTCAAGGCATGATAGGCATAGGTTCAATATTACGTCTGGCAGCAACACGCCATTGGCATTGAAAGCAAATTCAAACAGGGTAGTGAACTGCGCAAGCGTAAGCGGCACGATATCTACTCGAATCGCCCGATCATTTTGTCCATACCATATACGCTGCTGAAACGTGTGCGCGGTGTTTGTGTCTATCTCATGAGCGATAAATAACCCTAACACAGGCTTCCCGGTATCCGCGAACGCTTCTACAACATTGGCGACATGACGGCGTACAGGCTCGCCTTCCGCTGCCTCTTGTCGGGAGCCTTGAGTTAGCGTGACCTCAACAACAAGGACATAGCGCTCGAATTCAAAGAGCATATCAGGCGCTCCACTTGGAGCTCCGCTGATTGGAGCCTCCTCAACAGAGCTAAATTTGAATTTGCGGGCCTCCCATGGCTGATTGATGAGCGAATCAATCGCCAGGAATGCCCGCCAAACGGCCCACTCGAAATACACCGGAGCCATTTCACGGGGGATATACGGCCCTTCACGTTTGCGAAGCGCGCGCAACTTCACCAAATATCCAACGATATCTCGCCACTCCATTTCCTGGCGGCTAGCGTACGCGCGCTCCAACGCCAGTTCGTAACGCTCGTTCAGGATCAGGAGTTCCTGCTGTAACTCTTGCGCTCCCAGCGCGGGCAGGAAGGGCAGTTCAACTGTTTCCCCACTCGCTCGTAAGGCGTCCGCGATTGTTGTGATCGCTTCTCGCGCTTGATCTGGCTCATCAGTGGGGAGCGGTGTCCCAACCCAAAGAGTTCGTAAGAATACGGGCCCGTCCATCGCGGTAAACGGTGCGGCGAGTAGTTGCCTGATGAGAGGATATCGAGGTGGCGCTATGGTGATGCCTCGTCCCTTAGCCAGAAACAGTCCTGTCGCTTTCAAGTAACGCAAGTTGGAGTCGGCGTAATCCGCCGTCGTCTCCAACGATTGATTCTCTAAGGATGGCTCAATCGTTTTTTCGTATTCCTGATCAAACCTTGGTTTACTTGCGGCTTTTGCTCGGTTCCGCCGGAACCTCGCCACATCTTCCACACAAGCCGGGATTTCCGTCATCGCCATGACGAATTGCACGATATAGCGGATTTCCTCGAAGCTCAGCGAAGCCTCCAGCCCCTGCCGCTCCAGTCCATCCAATATTTCCAGTACGATGCGCAATGGGCTGAACGCTGTCTTACCGTGAAAGAGCTTTTCGACAGGAGATGGCATTTGCAAGGCAACGAGAGAGCGTAGAAACAACTCTTGCTGAGCCGCCAATGAGTCTGCATCGAGTAAACGCTGGCCATGAGGTGTGATCTCGAACGGGCGTCCCGTGAGGGAAGGTATATCACTGACAAGATCGCGCAAACGTGGATCAACGCCTTGCTCATTGACTGTATTAGAGAGCTTGGGGGTGATGAATCCCATCTTCACCAAAGCGCCGTGCCATTTGCGCCCCAAGTCAGACGCATCGAGATTACCGTCTTCTTTCAAGCGCAAGGCCGCTACAACAGCATTCTCAGCGAGCAAGCGCGCAAACTCCTGTTGACGCGATTTGCCGATCAGATTACCGTGCAGATCAGAGTTAACGAGCACGCGCAAGCCATCTCTTAGCCGGAATGGTGAGCGGACAGTAGTATTGCCGAGATTCCAGGCCCTCATAGATGCTCTCCATGCTCCTGGCTAGTAGCCGACGAATAAATACTCCTTCACCCGGTTGTTCTCATTCCGGACTATATGGCCCTGATTACCGAAGGAGTAGCGGTGGTCTACCTGCACAACCTCCACATGCCGTTTGTGCTTCATAAGGAGATGCGCTATATCATCCATCGTTGGCAGCGAATTTGATGAGTATGATACGACAATAATGCTCTGTTGGTGTCGCCTGAAGAGCAGGTCAAAGGCGTCCTCAGCGCCACAATGAGAGTTAAATGCTGTTGGATAGCTTTTAAATTTCTTAGTTTTGGTATGCTCCTGTAATTGAACCCCTTGCCAATCCCGCGCCAGCCCCTCTACAAAATGATAGCGCCGCACATACTCATTGTCTGAGAGCGGACTGAAATAGGGCGGATCAATGTACACCAGGTCCGCTCGATGAGTAACCAATAAAGCGTCTTCGCATAACGACAGGTTGCGCCGACCATTATCGAATACTGCCTGATTCATTTGGAGAACGGCCTCAACAAACTGTTCTTTGAGCGTCAGCGTGAGGTCGCGCCGTCCGTCATCGTAGCGGTGTCCAACAAATGTGAAAATGCCGCGAGGACGCTTCTTCATGCATGCCCGTACCAGAGCGGCCATTGCGAGCGATTGCTTTGCCTTCGAGCGCAGCCGGGGCAGGTTAGCGCGAATCGTGTCGATGAATGCGTTATCATCATCAACATAGTACAGATCTGCGAATGTGCGCCGCACAAATTGGTCTGTAGGTGTCGTTGCGTCACACAGGATTGCCACATCACGCTCGGTCAGGATAGAGGTGTTGTTCTGAATGAGCGCGGCGGCGAAGTTGGCGGCAAAATGCATGTAATCGTTGGCGATAACACGTTTGCCCTGCGTCTTGAACATATAACTCACAATGCCGCTACCGCTGAACAGATCGAGCGCTGAGTCAAACTCAAACTGCGAGACTACGCTCCAGATGTGCCCTACAAGATTTTGCTTGCTGCCCATATAGCGTGTACTGGGGAAGCGCGACATCTGCGGCGGTAACGTTACTTGTTCTGGCAAAACGGCTAAGCGTCGTTTGGGCGGAATGGAGATGATAACATCTTCGCCTACTCGTTTTGATCCCATCTTGCTAATATTGCGCCGCGTAGAAAAGACCTCAATGGTGTATGGCGCATAAAGCTGATGGACGAGTGGATGGTTTGAGTTAGTGAGCAGCACATAACAGCCTAGCTCATGGAGGCGTTGAACCTCGGTCGCCAACTCACGGTGGTCATCTTCGTAGAACTGTTTTTTTGTGTAGCGCTTGAAGTCCGCGTACGCTGAAATAGGCAGGTAAGGAGGGTCGAGAAATACGAAATCTCCAGCGCGCGCGTATTTCGCTAAGACATCTTTATAATCACCAAGCGCAATCTCAACCCCTTGCAACGCCGCACTCGCCGCGTACAAATTATCTGTGTCGCAGATTGTCGGGTTGACATAGCGCCCATAGGGAACATTGAATTGGCCCTTGCGGTTAACACGGTATAAGCCATTGAAGCAGGTGCGATTGAGGTAGATTGTGCGCGCAGCGCGCTGCACAGGCGTCAACCCATCGTAGCTCTGTGCGCGAACAGCGTAGAAAACCTGCTCATCCGCCCGCATGCCCTGAAGCTGGCTGATGAGGTCTGTCACATTATCCCGGATAACTGTGTACAAGTTGATAAGTTCGGGATTGGAGTCGCCGATAATGGCTTCTCTGTCAGGGTATTTGGCCCGGATAGAGAAAAACAGTGCGCCGCCACCAATGAATGGCTCAATATAGCGATCAAAGCGCGTAGGTGTTTTGCTCAGCAACTCATCGAGCAGTTGCTGCTTGCCGCCTGCCCACTTCAGCACAGGTCGAGGCCGTTGGAGCGACGCGCTCCATAACGTTGCCTGCTCCATCATTGTTATCCTGCTTCCCACCACGCGACTATCCGCATCATACAACGACTAGCCAGCAAGGATAGGCATAGTGTCCGCAAGTTGGTATACGAGGCGCTGGCCCAATCTGGAAAATAATTCTTGCGCGCGCCGAGAATTTCGGAGGAGCCACAATCAGATAACTGTCGTCAAAGCGCCGCTCTACAAGTGAACACTCCTTCGTTGTCGCCTGTAGAGCGGTTTCTCTGGCTGTTTTGTCCTACGCCCAGCGGGCCAGGCCCAGCTCGAATGGCGAGGAGAGGCCGGGATGGCTGGGAACGAGGCGCACGCCGTAGACCACGCCGCCGGTGTGGAGCGCGTCCATCCGCGCGACATAGGCGTATGCGCCATCGGACGCGGGCGCGCCCTCGCTGACCAGCGTCATCCCCGTCACGCGCTGGTCGCGCAGGATGCCGTTCTCGTCGCGCGCGGTGACCAGCTCGACCCGCGCGTCGTCCGGCGTGAGCGCGCCAAACCAGACCCGCGCCCGCACCTCCGCCGGCTCGCCCTCCGAGAGCCGCTCGCCGCTGGGGCCTTCGGCCTCCACGCGCGTCTCGCTCCATGCCGCGCGCACCCGCCGCGACCACGCCGCCAGCTCGCGCGCCAGCGCGTAGTGGTGGGCGTCCACGCGCTCGCCATAGCGGATCGCCGGCAGATAGTACTCCGTGTAATACTGCTTCACCATCCGGCTCATGCTGAACTCCGGCGCCACCGAGCGGATAGACTCCTTCATCACCGCGATCCACTGGCGCGGCAGGCCCTCCGCGTCGCGCTGGTAATAGAGCGGCGCGATCGCCCGCTCGATAGTCTCGTAGAGCGCCAGCGCGTCAGCGGCGTCGCGGGTGTCAGCGTCCATGTATGAGCGCCGCTCGCCCACCGCCCAGCCGTTGCCGCCGTTGTAGCCCTCTTCCCACCAGCCGTCAAGCACGCTACAGTTCGGCAGGCCGTTCAGCCCGGCCTTCTGGCCGCTCGTGCCGCTCGCCTCGTGCGGGCGGATAGGCGTATTCAGCCAGACATCGCAGCCGCTCACCAGCCGCCGCGCCATGTCAATGTCGTAGTCCTCCAGGAAGACGACCTTGCCCGCGAACTCTGGCGTCTGCGCATAGGCGTAGACCTGGCGGATGAAGTCCTGGCCGGGAGCGTCGGCGGGATGCGCCTTGCCAGCGAAGATGATCTGGACGGGGCGCTCCGGGTCGTTCAGAATGCGCGCGAGCCGGTCGGGATCGCGAAAGAGCATGGTAGCGCGCTTGTAGGTCGCGAAGCGCCGCGCGAAGCCCAGCGTCAGCGCCTCGGGATTGAGCGCCACGCTCGCCGCGCTCATGATCGCCGGACCCTCGCCGTGACGCGCCCGCTGGCGCGCCAGACGGCGGCGCGCATAGGAGATCAGCTGCTCCTTCACTTCCTGGTGCGCCTCCCAGAGCTCCTCATCGGGAATATCCGCGACGCGCCGCCAGCGGTCGGGATTATCCACATCGCCGCGCCAGCCCGGCGCCAGATAGCGGTCGTAGAGCGCGCCCATCGTCGGACTGAGCCACGAGGCGGTATGGACGCCATTGGTGACGTGGCCAATCGGCGCCTCGCTGGCCTCGATGTCTGGCCAGAGGAAGCTCCACATCTCGCGCGAGACATGCCCATGCAGGCGGCTGACGCCATTGCGCCGCGCCGAGAGGCGGATCGCCAGCACCGTCATACTGAAGCCTGAGCCCCATCGCGCCTCCTCACGCGCCAGATCCATGAAGGCGTCGCGGTCGAGGCGCAACTGGGGCCAGAAGGAGGAGAAGTAGCGCTCGACCAGCTCGAAGGAGAAGACATCGTTCCCGGCGGCGACTGGCGTGTGCGTGGTAAAGATGGCGTTGGCCGCCGCGATCTGGCGCGCGACCTCAAAGTCCACATCCAGCCCGTTGACCAGCTCACGACAGCGCTCCAGGCCAAGGAACGCGGCGTGGCCCTCGTTCATGTGCCATACGCTGGCGTCAATGCCCAGCGCCCGCAGCGCCCGCACGCCGCCGATGCCCAGCACGATCTCCTGCGCGATGCGCATCTCCTGGTCGCCGCCGTACAGCCGCGCGGAGAGCACGCGGTCCGCGGGCGAGTTCTGGGGAACATCCGTGTCCATGAGGTAGAGCGGAACACGCCCGACCTGGATTTTCCAGATCTTGGCGAAGACCGAGCGACCCGGCAACTCGACGCTGATCAGGATCTCGCGCCCGTAGGGGTCGCGCGCGGGCTGGGCGGGCGACTGCGAGAAGTCGAGCTTTTCGTAGATCGCCTCCTGCTGTCCCTCGCGGTTGAGGCGCTGGCGGAAATAGCCCTGCGGATAGAGGAAGCCGACGCCCACGAATGGCAGCCCCAGGTCGCTGGCCTCCTTGCAGTGGTCGCCGGAAAGCACGCCCAGGCCACCGGAATAGATCGGCAGCGACTCATGTAGCCCGAACTCGGCGGAGAAGTAGGCGATGACACGCTCGTGGTCCGGGGCGTGCCGCTCGCTGAACCAGGTGGAGGTGGGGTTCATGTAGGCGTCGAACTCGGCCAGCACGGCGTCGTAGCGCGCCAGAAACTCGGTATCGGTGGCCAGCGCCTCCAGCCGCTCCGGGTTGGCGCCCGCCAGCGTGGCGACGGCGTTGTGCTCCGTGCGCTCCCACAGGTCGGCGCTCACCTGGGCGTAGAGCGCCTGCACGCCGGGATTCCAGACCCACCAGAGGTTATACGCCAGTTCATACAGCCGCTCGATACGCGGTGGAATCGTAGGAAAGACCGCCAGCCGGCCTAGAATCTTCACGGATCATCACTCCCGTCGCGCCCGCGCCAGTACCGGGGTTTCGCGCCGCCATATCGCTCGCATACCGCATACAGAACGTTTTTTATGCGCGTTTTGAAGATCGCTATAAATAACGTCAGACGGCGCCACACGTCTTCCACACGATACCACACGGCATTGAGCGCGCGGCGCTCGCATAGTCCAGAACGCTGGAGGGGCCGGCGGGCGCTGGCGACCACAAGGCCCGCCAGCGCCCGCCGCCCGCCATTTCACATCCGGCTGTCAGTACGCCTTGGCGAAGACCGCCCAGGCCGTGGCGGGCTGGCCGCAGCGCACGCATGTCCCGCTGTCTGCCGCCTGGCGCTCCGAGCGGTCAATGGGCAGGTTGCGGATCGTCGCCTGCGTCTCGGCCTTGATCGCTGTCTCGCAGGCCGCGTCGCCGCACCACCAGCCCTCGACGAAGCCCAGCTTCGCCTTGTCGGCCATCAGCGCCTTGAACGTGGCGTAGTCCGCCGCCGTGTAGGTGCGGCTCAGGCGGAAGGCCAGCGCCTGATCGTAGAGCGTCCGCTGGATCTCCTCCAGCAGCGCGAGCACGCGCGCCGCCACGCCCGCGCGCGCCACCGTCTCCTTGGCGGAGCGGTCGGTGCGGGGAACGAGCGTCACCTGTCCGGCGGCGGCGTCGCGGGGGCCAATCTCGACGCGCACCGGCACGCCGCGCAGCTCCCAGTCGTTGAACTTGAAGCCGGGGCGCTCCTCACGCCAGTCGCTCTTGACGCGCACGCCCGCGCGGCGCAGCGCCGTCTCCACCTCGCCCGTCAGCGCCGCCACCGCCTCGCGCTCGGCGTCGCTGCGCCAGATGGGCACGATGATCGCCTGGATGGGCGCGACATGGGGAGGCATGCGCAGGCCGTTGGCGTCGCCGTGCGCCATGATGAGGCCGCCGATCATGCGCGTGCTGGCGCCCCAGCTCGTCGTCCAGGCGATCTTCTGCTGCCCGTCGGCGTCCTGGAAGCTGATATCGAAGCCACGGGCGAAGTTCTGCCCCAGATTGTGCGAGGTCGCGGTCTGCAGCGCCTTGCCATCGCCCATCATCGCCTCCAGGCTGTAGGTGCGCAGCGCCCCGGCGAACTTCTCGCTCTCCGACTTCAGCCCGGCGATCACAGGCAGCGCCAGCTCTTTCTCCATGAAGTCCTGGTAGACCTCGCGCAGGATCAGCAGTGTCTCCGCCTCGGCCTCCGCCTCGGTGCGGTGCACCGTATGCCCCTCCTGCCAGAGGAACTCCGTCGTGCGCAGGAAGGGCCGTGTGCGCTTCTCCCAGCGCACCACGTTGCTCCACTGGTTGTAGAGCAGGGGCAGGTCGCGGTAGCTATGCACCCACTGCGCGTACATATATCCGATCATGGTCTCTGAGGTAGGCCGCACCACCAGAGGCTCTTCCAGCTCCTCGCCGCCCGCGCGTGTCACCAGCGCCACTTCAGGCGCGAAGCCCTCCACGTGCTCCGCCTCCTTCGTCAGGAAGCTGTAGGGGATGAAGAGAGGGAAGTACAGGTTCTCATGCCCTGTCGCCTTGATGCGGCCGTCCATCAGCCGCTGCATGTTTTCCCAGAGGGCGTAGCCGTAGGGCCGGATGACCATGCAGCCGCGCACGGGCGAGAGGTCGGCCAGGTCGGCCTTGTACACCACGTCCTGATACCACCTGGCGTAATCGTCGAGGTCCGCGATGTCGCCGACCAGCTTGGCCTCAGCCCTGGCGCCGGCCTTTGCCGCTGCCCTGGCCTCCGCCGCGCCGCCCTTGCCACTATTCTTCTTGTCGCCAGCCATGTTGTTAGCCATGCGCTCCTCCTGATCGCCGCCGGGCGCGGGCCTCACCCCCCGTCTCCTCGCCTCAGCGGAAGCGAGAGGCCGCGAAGGTGGGTGAGGTCAGCGTAGCCCGGCGGTGTGTGTCATGCGCGCCACCACAACGGCGCGCCTGTCCGCTGGCGGATGGATGAGCGCACACAAAAACGCCCGCCCTCGCGCCATGCTGACGCTGTGAGGGCGGGCGTTTCAACCCGCGGTGCCACCTCAATTCGGGCGCGCGTTTATACCGCGCAGCCCCTCTGCCCGCACACACCCGTTATGCTGGGATGATGCGGCGCCTCATGGTAACGGGAGGCGTCCGGCGACCTTCGGCCCCACGCGCTGGCGTTGCGGGATTCGGTCGCGGCTCACGGGCCGGTTTCAGCCATGCCCGCTCACGCCGGCTCGCACCCTCCCGGCTCGCTGTAGCGGCGGCGTCTGGCCTACTCTTCCCGATCTGCGCTCGATATGGCTGTAGTGTAGCCCGCCAGTTAGGCGCGCGTCAAGCCGTTTGGGCGAACGCGCAGGGGGTGGTGAATGGTCGCGGGGCGTTGCGCGGGCGGGCGGTTGAAACCGCGGCTACGGGCCCCGTGCGGGAACCCCGAACCCGCACGGGGGCTCCGCTCCGCTCGCGCTGGCGGCCGCAAAGCCTGCCTGCGCCGGTTTGCGTATCTCCGCTCGCGCTGGCGTTGGGCTCGCGCAGGCGCGGCTTCAGCCGCCGTCCTCCTCATCTCTTCCATTGGCATGAGACTCCTCCCAGCGCTGGCGGCGCGCGGGCGGCGCGCGGTACACTGCATGAGGGCTGGCGTGCGGGCGCTAGCGAACGAGTTAATCTGGGAGAGCGGAACAAGGGATGCGCGTGCGGATACGATACTTCGCCTCGCTGCGTGAGGCGGCGGGGCTGGCGGATGAAGCGCTTGACCTGCCGGAGGGCGCCACTGTGGGGCAGGCGCGCGCGCTGCTGGCGGAGCGGCGTCCCGCGCTGGCCGCGCCGCTCGCGCCGTGTATGGCGGCGATCAACCAGCGTTATGTCGCGGCGGACACGCCGCTCGCGGAGAATGACGAGCTGGTGTTCATTCCGCCGCTCGGGGGAGGCTGAGCATGGCTGAGCGGTCCACCTGGGAGCCAATCATCCGCGTTACCCGCGAGCCGCTGGATAACGCGGCGATCCGCGCGCTGGAGGCGGCGGTGACCTATCCTGGCGCGGGCGGTATCGTCACGTTCGCCGGGGTCGTGCGCGACAACGCGCGCGGCAAGCGCGTGCGCTCACTGGAGTACGACGCCTACCCGGAGATGGCCGAGCGCCAGATGGGCGAGATCGCCGCCGAGGTGGCGCGCCGCTGGCCGGAGAGCCGGCTGGCGATGGTCCATCGCATCGGACCGATGACGATTGGCGAGGCGAGCGTCGTGATTGTCGCCGCCTGCCCGCATCGCGCCGAGGCCTTCGAAGCCTGCCGCTATGCGATAGATACGCTCAAGGTACGCGTGCCCATCTGGAAGAAAGAGTTCTACGAAGACGGCGAGGCGTGGGTCGAAGGCTAGCGAGCGGGTCGGGCGGGCCTCGCGGCGGCGCGAGCCGCTTTGCGGCCCCCGTCGCGACCGCCAGCGCCGTCAGGAGAAAGCAAGCGATGAAATTTGGGGTCGTCGTGTTCCCCGGCACCTGGAGCGATAAAGACACACTGCGCGTTCTGGGCCCGATCATGGGGCAGGAAGCCGTGCCACTCTGGCATGAGGATACTGACCTGCAAGGCTGCGACGCGGTCGTCCTGCCAGGCGGCTTCTCGTATGGCGACTACCTGCGCGCGGGGGCTATCGCGCGCTTCGCCCCGGTGATGGGCGCGATCAAGTCGTTTACCGAGCGCGGCGGGCTGGCGCTCGGCGTCTGCAATGGCTTCCAGATCCTGCTGGAAGCGGGGCTGCTGCCGGGCGCCATGCGGCGCAACGCCAGCCTGGAGTTCCGCTGCCAGTGGACCAACCTGCGCGTCGAGAACGCGGACACCCCCTTCACCCGGCTGATGTCGCGCGGGCAGGTCATCCGCGTGCCAGTCTCGCATGGCGAGGGAAACTACTACGCTGATGACACGACGCTCGACGCGCTGGAGGCCAGCAACGGCATCCTCTTCCGCTACAGCGAGCCGAACGGGGCGATCACCCCAGCCGCCAACCCCAATGGCTCACGCCGCAACATCGCTGGCATCATCAACCCCGCGCGCACTGTCGCGGCGATGATGCCTCACCCGGAGCGCTGCGGCGAGGCGCTGCTGGGCGGCGAGGATGGCAAGCTGATCTTCGGCTCGATGATCGCCGCGCTTGCCGAGGCGCGCGAGCGACGCGCGCTCGCCAGCTAGCGTGTTGAAGGGGCCACGGCCATGCATGGCCGTCGCGCGCCACCAGATGAGGAGCCAGCGTATGCCGGCGTCTGACCCGCGCTATTTCCAGGCGACAGAGATCACGACGGCGACCTATGACCAGAAGGCTGGCGATTATGCCGAGCGCAACGCGGAGCCGGGGAAGTTCTGGGTCGAGCGTATGGGGCGTTTCATCGAGCTGATGGAGGAGGCGCGGGAGGAGCGGCCCATCCCCGATCTCACCGGGCTGGGCCGCCCCGGCGACGACATCGCCCTCGACGAGTATCTGGCGTTCGTCCCTGTGCTGGACGCCGGCTGCGGCCACGGGCGCGACGCGCGCACGCTGGCCGCGCATGGGCTGCCCGTGCTGGCGGTGGACCTCTCGCAGGGCATGCTCGACGCGGCGGGCGAGCGGACGCCGCGCCGCCTGCCCCAAGGCGCTATCCGCTACGCGCTGATGGACCTGCGGCGGCTGGACCTGCCCGACGCCAGCGTGCGCGGTGTGTGGTGCTCGGCTTCGCTGCTGCACCTGCCAATGCGGACGGCGCCGCGCGCGATGGCGGAGCTGGCGCGGGTGGCGCGGGCGGGCGCGCCGGTGGCGCTTTTCCTCAAGCTGCGCAAGCCCGACGAAGAGCCGGAGCGTTACGAGCTCTACCCCGGCGAGCCTCCCGATGGCCTGCGCCGCTTCTACGCCTACTATAGCGAGGATGAGGCGCGCGCGCTGATTGCCAGCGCCGGGCTGGAGCTGGTGGAGTTGCTGGTCAGGGGAAAGGTCGTCTCGCCGGCCGACCACGCCTGGATCTGCGCGCTGGCGCGGAAGGCGTAACACGGCGGGGGCGCGGATCGCCATAGAACGCCGGATGGCGGCTTCACAGCGCCGGTCAGGCGTCGCCTGGCACCGCGCCGCCAACCGCTCGCTCGCCTCCAGCCGCGAGCGGACCGCGCTCCATCACTGTAGGGCGCGCCATCCCCGCGCGTTATGGCCAAGGATGGGGACGCGCGCGGGGTCATCGGGTATACTAGGTCGCAGGCGTCCGCTGGCGCTGGCTGAGGAACGCGCAGCCAGGCCCGCCGCCATACGCCATGTGGAGAGCGATAGCGCGCCGCTGACCAATGCCCGTCGGGCGGGCGCGGCTGACCTGATAGGGAGCGAGCGTGACGTACCCCAGTGGCCCGCGCGATAGCGCGCCCAGGACCATCCGGCTTGAAGACCAGCCACTCCCCGACCGTGAAGTGGCGTTTTATACACCGCGCGCTGGCGACTGGCTGCTGCTCGGGGTGCTGGTCGTCGCGCTCCTGAGCATTGGCGCGCGTGTCTGGTCGCAATTGGGATGGGGCGACCCGGTCGGGCAGGCGATCTTCTTCGGCCTGCTCCTTCTGGCGATTTACTGGACGGCGCTCATCTACATCTTTAAGCTGTCGCTCGCGGTGTGTGTCGGGCCGCAAGGGCTGGCCATCGTGCGCGGACCCTGGCGCGTGGAGCTCCGCTGGAGCGAGATCACCCGCCTGATGGAGCGTCCGCAGACGGCCGGCGGCCGGCGGTATCGCTGGGTGGTGGCGCTGGCGCGCGATGGCCGCCGCATCCAGGTGCGCGAGGACGCCCTGCTCGACTATGAGCGCTTCCGCCGCGAGGTCTATGAGCGCTACCGCCTGTGGCGCGACCACGGCGGCACCTGGGGCGCGACCGGCGGTGGGCCGTTCGTGGCGAAGGAATCGGTCGCTGGTGAGGCGAGCTGGTGGGCGTTCATCGCGCTGATGCTGGCGCTGCCAGGGCTCTATCTGACGCTACTGCTGCCCGCCGCTCGCCTGGTGGGGTATGCGCTGGTGGCGCTGGTGGCGCTGTGCCTTGTGATGGTCGCGCGGGTCTTTCTGCGGCGCCGGGTCTACGCGCTGGATGGCCGCGTGATCGAGGCGCGCGGCCTGCTGGAGCGCAACCAGCTGGCGTGGCGCGATGTCTCAAAGGTCGAGCGCACGCGCCACCCGGCGAGCGGCGTCATCCTGGCGATGGTCGCGGCGGGGCGGCTGACGCTGCGGCTGGCGGCGCGCGGGGACGCGGGCATACGCGGCTTCGCCTGGTCGCCGCGCGTGCCAGAATACCTCACACTGCGCGGCGGCGGACGCCATGCGCGCATCCGGCTGCACCATCTCACCCAGCCCGAAGAGTTGCTGGCGTGGGTTGAGTTCTACACTGGCGTGCGCCGCGCAGGCTCCTCGCGCCCGCTTGAAGCCACCCCCGCCGGAGCGGCCCACCGCGACGGGCCTTCGCGCCCGCCGGAGCCGGTGGCGGCGACCGCTGAGGCGCCGGAAGAGCGCACGCCTGATCTCTCCGGTGTGTCGGGGCCGTTGGACCCGTGGGGTGGCGCGCGGCGCGGTGAGCCAGCGGAAGAGCCAGCCGCTGAGTCAGCGCGAGCGGGCGCGCCTCTGGGCGCCAGCTTCCGTGAGCCGGATGGCCTGGACCAGCCCCCAGAGGTCATGACTGGCGCCGGGCAGAACGACGAGGCCTGGCTGCGCGAGACGAGCGCGCTCCTGAGCATGAGCGGCGACGCGCCCGCACGCCCGGCAGCGGAGCCCGCTACGCCGCGGACGCCACACGCGGCGGACCCCATCGCCGATGCGCGGACCATCGCCACGCCCGCCGCGCAGCCGCCCGTTCCGCCGCGCGGACGGCAGTTCGCCCGCCCGCCCTTCACCCCGCGCGCGACCCACGCCGCGCCACCCAGCGCGCCCCAGGCCACA
>JAKAIY010000093.1 GCA_021814145.1 Chloroflexota bacterium | reverse complement strand
TGTCCAGGGCCAGCGCCACGCCGAGCGCGAGCGTCACGCCCCCCAGCGCCATCCCATAGGGCTGCGGAAGAAACGGCAGCGGGAGCCGCGATTGCAGGAAATACCCAATCAGCAAGGCCGCGGCGTAGATGACGGGCGGTGGAACCCGCACGCCTGGACTGTCAGCTTGCCGCCTCGCGCCCTGGGACGCCATGCCAGCGGACTGTTCAGATACGGTGTCGCTCATGCTCGCTCGCCTCCCTCTCGCGGGTCCGCGCCAGCCCCTTATCCCATTGCCAGGGCTGCGCGCCCGGCCCCCGCTGGTTTCCACAGTACAGCGGGTCTACGTCGCGCGCCATGCGCTTCACCCACATCTCAACCCACATCTTTGCGGATGGAGACGCGCGGCCCGCGTGCTATCATGCCTGATGCGAACCGCTCCGGCGCGGAATCGTGGGCCTCCGCGCTGGAGGGCTGTGGGGAGGGACTGGCATGAGCGCTGAACCTGTGAGCGTCTTTGGCGCGCTGCTCAAGCGCTACCGCCGGGCGCGCGCGCTGACGCAGGAGGCGCTGGCGGAGCGCGCGGGGGTGAGCGTGCGCGCGATCAGCGACCTGGAGCGCGGCGTCAACCAGAAGCCGCGCCGCGACACGCTGGATATGCTGGCCCAGGCGCTGAATCTCGCCCCACGCCAGCGCGCCGCGCTCACCGCCGCCGCCTTCCCGGCGGCCACCGATAGCTCCCCGGACGCTGTGGCCCCGAGCGCGCCCGCCTTTCTGACGCCGCTCATCGGGCGCGAGGAAGACGCCCAGCGGATCGAGACGCTGCTGAGAAGCGCGGATACGCGGCTGCTGACGCTGACCGGGCCGGGCGGCGCGGGCAAGACGCGCCTGGCGCTGCGGGTGGCGGATGACGCCGCCGACCAGTTCACGGATGGGGTCTGTGTCGTCATGCTGGAGGATGTCCGCGAACCAGGGCTGGTCGCGCGGGCCATCGCCGAGGCGCTGGGGCTGCGGGAGACATCCGGCCAGCCACTGAGCGCGACGCTTACCTCGTATCTGCGCTCCCGGCGGATGCTGCTCACGCTCGACAACTTCGAGCATCTGCTGGCGGCCGCGCCGCTGATCGGCGACCTGCTGGCGGCCTGTCCTCACATCAAGGCGCTCGTCACGAGCCGCGCGCCGCTGCGTCTGCGGGGTGAGCGCGAGTGGGAGGTCACGCCGCTGGCGCTCGACGCGGCGGTCGAGTTGTTTCTCCTGCGCGCGCGGGCGGCGCGCCCCAACCTGACGCTGACGCCAGCGGGGGAAGCGGCGGTAGCGCGCATCTGCGAGCGGCTGGACCGTCTGCCGCTGGCTATCGAGCTGGCGGCGGCGCATAGCAAGGTCCTGCCGCCCGCCGCGCTGCTGGAACGGCTGGACCGGCGCCTGCCGCTGCTGGCGGGCGGGCCGGTGGATATGCCGGAGCGCCACCGGACGGTCCGTGGCGCGATCGCCTGGAGCTATGACCTGCTCGACGAGGCTGGGCGGCGCCTGTTCCGCGCTCTCGCGGTCTTCGCTGGCGGCTGGACACTGGAGGCGGCGGAAGCTGTCTGTGGCGCGGCGGAGAGCGCCGGAACGCTGGCCTCCCTGGAGGCGCTGGTGGACGCGAGCCTGATTCACGCCGGCGTCACGAACGAGGGCGCGCCGCGCTTCACCATGCTGGAGACAGTCCGCGAATACGCGCTGGAGCTGGCTGGGGAGCGCGGCGAGCTGGAGCCACTGCGCCGCCGCCACGCCGAATACTTCGCACGCTGGAGTGAGGTCGTGGGAAACCAGGCGCCGGGCGCGAGTGACGCGCTGATCGCGTCTGAGTTCGCCAACGTGCGGGCGGCGCTGGCGTGGTTGGTCGAGCGCCGGGAGGCGGCGCTGGGGCTGCGGCTGATGCTGGGCGTGGGACGCGCCTGGTACGAGCGCGGCTATATCAGCGAGGGCGCCGCGCGGCTCAGCGAGCTCCTGGCGCTGGGCGGGGCGCCGGAAGACACGGCGGCGCTCGCGCCGCTGCGCTTGCGGGCGCTGTTCGGCGCGAGCCTCTTCGCGGTGGCGCGGGGCGACTACGAGCAGGCGGAGCGGCTAGCGGATGAGAGCCTGGCGCTGGCCCGGCGGCTAGGCGAGCGGGACGCGGAAGCGGCGGCGCTCTATGGCCTGGGTGACGCGGTTCACCTGCGCGGTGACGACGCGCGCGCGGAAGGCCTCTTCGAAGAAAGCCTGGCGCTCTGCCGCGAGCTGGATGATCACGCGGGCGTCTCGCGGGCCATCATGGGCCTGGCTACCCTCCTGCGCCAGCGGGGCGAGCTCGCCCGCGCGGAGGCGCTGCTTGAGGAAGGGCTGAGCCATGCGCGGGCGTTTGGCTCGGACTGGGCCGTCGCGAATGTGCTGATCAGCCTGGGGCATGTCGCGCGGGAGCAGGGGAATAACGCGCGCGCGGAGCGGCTCTACCGCGAGAGCCTGGCCGCGCAGGAAAAAACCGGCAACCCGGTCTATGTCGCGCTGTGCCTGGAGGGGCTGGCCGCTGTCGCCAGCGCAAGCGCCCATCCCGCACGCGCCATCACGCTCTGCGCGGCCGCCTCACGCCTGCGCGACGAGGCGCAGGCGCCCGCGCCCCCAATGGAGCGCGCAGCCATCGAGCGCACGCTGGCCCGCGCCCGTAACGCCCTCGGCCAGCCCGCCGCCGGCACGGCCTGGGTGATAGGCCACGCGCTCACCCTCACCCAGGCCATCGAGGCCGCCCTCGCAGACAACCTCGCCTAGCTCCGCTTTTCATGGGAGAGCGGGCAGGAGATGCGGCTACTGTCTGGGCCGATCGTGTCCTTAACGCTACGCCGCCAGTCCCATTCGCTCAGCCAGCGAAGGCGGCGTAAAGCGTGAAAATGGAGAGGGCGCTGGTGACGCCGACCGCCCAGCCGAGAAAGACCTGCCCGGTGGTGTGGCGGCCCAGCTCGACCCGCGACCAGCCAACGAGCGCGGCGGCGATGGCGATGGGAAGGCCCCAGCCGGGCGCATACAGCCACAGCAGCGTGGCGCAGGCGGCGGCGGCGGTAGCGTGCGCTGAGACTTTATAGGCGAGGTTGATGACGCCATCCACGATATTGGCGAGCGCCAGCGTGAGCGCGGTGACCATGGCGGGGGCGGGAGCGCGCATCGCGGCGAACACAGCGATCATCAGCGCGGCGCAGACCAGGCCAATTGGATAGAGCGTATAGCGCTGCTTGCGCACGCTGACATCAAGGTCCGTCCAGCGGCCCCGCGCCACCTGATAGGCGACCAGCGCGGCCACCGGAATGGTGGTCAGCAGCAGAGCGACACCAACCAACTCCAGACCGTCTTTGAGCCGGCCTGTGACCGCATACGTGACTACTGCCAGCGTCAGGAGCGGCAGCGCCATCGGATGAACAATGGCTGAGATCGCCGCCGCGACCGCTTGCCGTGACGGCCTTTTCACGACTGCCTGCTCCACGCTCTTATTCTCCCGCGCTCGCCGCGCGCCTCATTTCCGGCGCGGCTCTGGCGCATGCGCATTGTATGCCATTGACGCGAATTCCGCTACACGTCCTCACGCATCTGTCGCCCGACGCGCGCTTGAATTCATGGCCCCCGCTTCGCGCGCCCGCGCCAGGCGCAGCGGCGCCCGTCATCGCGCGCCCTTCCACTCCCGCCCGGCGCGCCTCTCTTTCCAGCGCCGCTGAACGCGAGCGAAAAGGCGGCGGTTGAGGATGAACGATGATTTAAGGAACAGACGGAAAAGCGCGGAGTGATACGGGCGTTGGCCCACGCCTCCGGGTCTCTGCGGCATCGCGGCGCGGAACGGCGGCGCGGAGCCGCCATTCCACAGAATTACCGAGCGCGAATACCCAATTTCTGGTATGCCGCGCTTCGCCCTGGGCGCCATAGTGACCGCGGCGGCGCATGTTGCGCCAGGCCGCGATTCCACTAGTCGCAGACTGGAGACGCCCACCCATGCAAATCAAGGACACCTCCGCCAGGCCGGCTACTGGCGGCCTGACACGAGACAGTATCGCCGCGCTCGCGAGCCAGCTACAGGGCCAGATCGTCCTGCCCGATGACGCGGACTACCCGGAGGCCCGGCTCACCCACCTCGCGTCCGTCGCGGCTCCGGCCATGATTGTCCGCGCCACCTCGGCAGCCGATGTGGCGGCGACCATCGGGTTCGCGCGCGAGCGCGATCTTGAGATGGTCGTGCGCGGCGGTGGCCACAGCATCGCGGGCTACAGCATCATCGAGGGGGGCGTCGTGCTCGACCTCTCGGCGCTGAAGACCCTTGAGTTCGACACCGAGACCCGGATAGCCCAGCTTGGCGCCGGGCTTTTGTGGGGCGAGGTCGCCGCGACCCTGCATCCGCATGGCCTGGGGCTCTCTTCCGGCGACAACGCGACCGTCGGCGTAGGCGGTCTGGCGACCGGCGGCGGCATTGGCTGGTTCGTGCGCAAGCACGGCCTGACCATTGACCGCATACGCTCAATCGAGGTGGTCACGGCTGATGGCCAGGTGATCACCGCCAGCGCGAGCGAGCATCCTGACCTCTTCTGGGCCATACGCGGCGGCGGCGGCAACTTCGGCGTCGCGACATCGTTCGAGGTCGAGCTGCATCCCGCTGGAATGGTCTACGGCGGCGCGATCTTCTACGACGCCAGCGAGGCGGCGACCGTCCTGCCCGCCTTCGCGCGCTACGCCACCGCCGCTCCCGACGAATTGACCGCGATGGGCCTCGTGCTGGCCGCTCCGCCCGCGCCGTTCATCCCGCCGGAGATGCGGGGCAAGCCAGTAGTCGGCCTTGCGCTGGTCTACTGTGGCGACTTCGACGAGGGCAATCGCGTGGTGGACCCGCTGCGCAAGCTGGGGACGCCCATCGCGGACATCGTTGGGCCGATGCCCTATCCGGCGATCTTCCAGTTCACCGAGGATGCGTCGCCGCTCAACCTGAGCCTGCATGCGCGCTCGGTGATGGTGGATACCCTGGATGACGCGCTCATCAACGCGCTGCTCGCCAGCGGGGCGACCGATATGCCCTCAGCTGGCGCGCTCGTCCAGCTGCGCATCCTCGGCGGGGCGATGCGAGGCGGAGATCCGGAGAGCGCCGCCTTTGCCCAGCGCGGCAAGAGCGCGCTGGCGCTGGCCGCCACGTACGGCTATGCGGAAGCTGACACAGAGCGCCACGTGGCGTGGACAGAGCGCCTCTACGAGGCCATGCGCCCCTTTGGGACCGGCGCGTATGCCGGCTTCCTGATGCGGGATGAGGAAGCGCGCATCAACGAGGTCTACCCGCCCGCGACGCTTGCGCGGCTGCGTCAGGTGAAGCGGCGCTACGACCCGACCAACTTCTTCCACCACAACCTCAACATCGAGCCAGCCGCCGAATAGCAAAGCGGTGGTCAGACGACGGGTCATCCCAGCCCAGGCGCGCTATCAGCTCGCGCGCCTGGGCTGCGCCATGCCCCGAAGGCCCGCGCGCCGCGCGCCATTCCCGGCGGCGCGCGACAGGCGGGCCGCGTATGATATACTTGCGCCATCAACGTGCGAAAGCCGCCAGTGTTGGCGCACTGACGGCTTTCTAACCCGCGCGCTGGGCACAACAGCGGCGACAGGGCTTCCTATATTCTAGCACGGTTCTGGGCGTAGAGCGCCCACAATCGCGGTCCATCCCGCTTCCTCCCCGGCGCGCCTCTCAGGATCGGAGGCGCAGCCCATGTCCTGCCCCATCTTCATGCGACCTCTCACCCTCCCCTTTCCGCCTCCTGGCTGACCACTGTATTCCAGCATGATGAGGCGCCAACTCGAACGCGCCACGAGCGCCGCGCGAGCGTGTGCGGCGGGCCACTGGCGCCGCCAGCGCACAACGGGATGGCCGTCCTGGCTGCCCATTACGGGACAGGAAAAGCAAAGGAGCGAACGCATGAGCAAGCATGATGAGCTAGGCGCGGGGACACAGGGACAGCCGGTTTCACCGTTCGACGCCATCCGGCGCGAGGACGCCGACGGCAATGAGTGGTGGAGCGCGCGCGAGCTTGCGACTATCCTGGACTACCCACGATGGCAGAAGTTTCGCCCTGTCATCGATCGGGCGATAGAGGCCTGTGAAAACAGTGGCCATGCGGCTTCGGACCATTTTACCCTCACGGGTAAAATGGTCACCCTTGGCTCAGGAGCGCAGCGTCAGGTCGAGGATTGGCGGCTCTCGCGCTATGCCTGCTATCTCGTCATCCAGAACGCTGATCCTGACAAGCCGGTGGTCGCGCTGGGGCAGACCTACTTCGCCACCCAGACGCGGCGGCAGGAATTGGCGGACGAGCAGGCGCTGGCGGGCATGAGTGAGGACCAGCGGCGGCTCTATGCCCGCGCCCAGCTGACGGAGCATAACCGCGCGCTCGCCAGCGCCGCCGCCGGGGCAGGCGTCATCACGGCGCACGACTTCGCCATGTTTCAGGACCACGGCTACATGGGGCTCTACAATGGCGAGCGCACCCGCGACATCGCCGCGCGCAAGCGCCTGAGGCCGGGTCAGCATATCCTCGACCACATGGGCGGCACGGAGCTAGCCGCCAATCTCTTCCGCGCCACCCAGGCCGAGGACAAGATCCGCCGCGAGGACATACAGGGCAAAGACGCGGCCAACGCCACCCATTTCGCGGTGGGTCGCGCCGTGCGCCGCTTCATCGTCGAGGAGCTGGGTGGCACGCCGCCGGAGGAACTGCCAACGCCAGCCGATAGCGTCCAGCAGGTCGAGCGCCGCGAGCGGGCGCGTCTGGAGCGCGAGGCGCGATCCCGACGCCAGCCGCCGCTCTTCGGTAAGGGCGAGAGCGAGAGCGAAGAGGATACTGGAGAGCGCGAAGAATAGGCCAGCAGGTGTTTTCAGCGATGGGGAGGCTTTAGAACGCCCCCTTCGCTTGCCCTCGTCCCATCTCCGGCGCGCGGGGCCTCGACGAAGGCGCGGGCGACGCCCCACTCGGCGCCGCGGGGGATGTTGGCCTCGACGGCGGCGCGGCAGGCAGGCCGCGTATGGTATGCTTGCGCCATCAATGTGCGACGCCCGCCAGTGCTGGTAACACTGAACGGGCGTCTAACCCGCGCGCTGGGAAAAGCAGCGGCGCCAGGGCTTCTGGCATTCTAGCACGGTTCGGAGCGGATAGCTTCCCCAATTGTGCGCCCATCCCGCTTCTTCCCTGGCGCGCCTCTCAGGATTGGGGGTGTAGCCGGCGCCTCGCGGCCCCTGGTTTCCGCAGCCAGACTGAACGCCGTATTACGCCACGTGAGGCTCAGATGGAGGCGCTGTGCGCGTCGCATGTGCGCGGCCCCCATCAGAGCGCGGCAGCGTCATGGCAAAGCGTTGTTTCGCGCGAAGGGCGTCTTGGCTGCGCCCCATTGCGCGGATTTGAGACGATTCCAGAAGAATCGGAGGACGTCCTAATGCGTGATGAGCGTGACGGCCAGGACATCGCCACTCCTCAGGAACTGGCGAATGAGGATCGGATGAGCGAGAGTGACGATACGAGCGGTGATCTCGCCTTGCTGCCTTTCGCGGATGGCGAAGATGGGCGAGCCAGCCGCCTGATCCGCCGGCAGTGGCATGATGGCCGCTGGTTTTTCAGTGTGGTTGATGTGATCGCCGTCCTGACCGATAGCGACGCGCCAGGCACTTACTGGGGCATGATGAAGCATAGGTTAGCCAACGACGAGGGCTTTGTTGAAGTCTTCACAAAATGTGAAAAGTTGAAAATGCGCGCCCTCGATGGCAAGATGCGCCCTACCGACGCCGCCGATGTCGAGACCATGCTGCGCATCATACAGAGTGTGCCCAGCCCCAAGGCGGAGCCGGTGCGCCAGTGGCTGGCGCAGGTCGGCGCCCAACGGCTGGAGGAAGTGGCGGCCACGCTCGGGGAAGATCAGCGGCGCCAGCTCTTACGCGGGGAGATCGCCGAGAAGAATCGGAGCCTCGCGGGTACTGTCACAGGGGCTGGTATCGTTTCCTCTCGTGACTTCGCCATCTTCCAGGACTATGGCTACATGGGGCTCTATGCCGGTGAGAAGGCCCGCGACATCGCCGCGCGCAAGGGGCTGGCGCGCGGCGAGCATGTCCTGGACTGGATGGGCGGCGAGGAGCTGGCCGCCAACTGGTTCCGCATCACACAGGCGGAGGCGAAACTGAAGCGTGACGGTGTTGACAACAAGGCGGACGCCAACGCCACGCACTTCGCCGTTGGGCGGGCGGTGCGACGCTTCATCGTTGATGAGCTTGGCGGCACGCCGCCAGAGGAGTTGCCAACACCAGCGCAGTCCATCCAGCAGATCGAACGCGCCGAGCGGGCGCGTCTCGAGCGCGAGGCACCAGCCCGGCGCCAGCCATCGCTCTTCGGCGAGGGCGCCAGCGCAAGCGAAGACACTACCAAAGAACGCGAGTAATGAAGGGTCCCTTGTTTCCAGTGAGGGGATAGCTATATAGCTACCCCTCGCTATCACTTACCACCCTCCCGGTACGCCACGAAGGGCAGGCAGAGCGACTCGTCCCCGGCGCGCATCGCCTCGACCAGCGCGCGGGCGGTGTCGAGCGAGGTGAGGCAGGGGATGTTGGCCTCGACGGCCGCGCGGCGGATCTTGAAGCCGTCGAGGATTTCGATGCCCGCGCGGGTGCGCGAGCCGCCGCCAGTGATAGTGTTGATGACCAGTTGCACCGTGCGCTCGCGGATCAGGCGGATGATCGTCTCGTCCTCGTCACTGATGCGGTTGACGGCGGTGGCGCTCAGCCCGGCCTCGGTGAGCATCCGCGCGGTGCCGGCGGTGGCGTAGAACGTGTAGCCCGCCTCGCCCAGCGCCTGGAGGATCGGCAGCGCCTCGGCCTTATCGCGGTCGGCGACGCTGACGAAGGCCGCGCCGTCGCGCTCAGGCGCGGTGAGTCCAGCGGCGATCAGCGCCTTGCGCAGCGCGGCGGGATAGGTCTTGTCAATGCCCATCACCTCGCCGGTGGACTTCATCTCCGGCCCCAGCGCCAGCTCCGCTCCCGCCAGCTTGGACATCGAGAAGACCGGCCCCTTCACGGCGTAGAGCGGACGCGTAGGCCACAGGTTGTCGGGATAGCCCGCCCACTTGCCGCCGTCCATCGTCGCCAGCGACTCACCCATCGCCGCGCGCGTGGCCAGCGTGATCATCGGCACGCCTGTCACCTTGCTCAGATATGGCACCGTGCGCGAGGCGCGCGGGTTGACCTCCAGGATCCAGACGTTCGCGCCGGGAACATCGGCCGGTTCGGTGAGGACAAACTGCGCGTTGATCAGCCCTTTCACCTTCAGCGCGCGAGCGATCGCGGTCGTGTAGCGCGCGACCGCGCGTATCTCGTCGGGCGAGAGACTGCGCGTCGGGTAGACGGCGAAGCTGTCGCCGGAGTGGACGCCCGCGCGCTCGATATGCTCCATCACACCAGGGATCAGCGTGTTCTCGCCGTCGCTGATGGCGTCCACCTCGATCTCGCGGCCAGTCAGGTAGCGATCAATCAGGATCGGGCGCTCGCCGAAATGGCTGATGACGCGCGTGACATAGCTCGCCAGGGCTTCCGGCGCGCGGATGATCTCCATCGCCCGCCCACCCAGGACGTATGAGGGGCGCACCAGCACTGGGTAGCCGATCTCCGCCGCCACGCGCACAGCTTCGGCGACACTCGTCACCGCCGCGCCCCTGGGGCGCGGGATGCCCAGCCGCTCCATCAGCGCGTCGAAGCGGCGGCGGTCCTCAGCCAGGTCAATGCTGTCCACCGACGTGCCCAGCACGGGCGCCCCAGCGGCGTTGAGCGGAGCGGCGAGGCCAATGGCCGTCTGCCCGCCGAACTGCGTCACGACGGGCGGCTTCGCGCCGTCAGGGCCGGCCTCGTTGTCGAGGATGGCGATCACGCTCTCGGCGTCCAGCGGCTCGAAGTAGAGCCGGTCGGACGTATCGAAGTCCGTGCTGACCGTCTCAGGGTTGGAGTTAATCATCACGCTGCGCGTCCCGGCGGCGCGCAGGGCCTGCGAGGCGCGGACGGAGCAGTAGTCAAACTCGATGCCCTGGCCGATGCGGATCGGGCCGGAGCCAAGCACCACCGCCTTCGCGCCGGGCAGCGCGGGAGCCTCGTTCTCCTGCTCATAGGTCGCGTAGAAGTAGGGCGTGCGCGCGGCGAACTCGGCGGCGCAGGTGTCCACCATCTTGAACGTCGGCAAGATTCCAAGCGCGCGGCGGCGCTCGTAGACCGCGTGGGCGGTGGTCTCCGTCGCGCCCTCGCGCTTCGCCTGCGCGGCGGCGATCTGCGCGTCGGAGAAGCCCATGCGCTTGGCCTCGCGCAGCAACTCCGGCGTCAACTCCTGGCGGGCCATCCGCTGCTCCATCAGGATGATGCGGCGCAGCTTGGCCAGGAACCAGCGGTCAATGCCAGTCTGCTCACGCAGCGCGTCTATCGCGCCGTCGGCGGGGTCTACGCGCAGGGAATCAAGCAGGCGCCAGAGACGGACATCGTTGGGCGCGAACTCGCCCAGGTCGTCCACGTCGCCGGGCGTCGGGTTGAGCGTGTCGGCGCGCACCTCCAGCGCCCGCATGGCCTTCTGCAGCGCCGCCTCAAACGTGCGGTCAATCGCCATCACCTCGCCGGTGGCCTTCATCTGCGTGCCCAGGCCACGGTCGGCCAGCGGAAACTTGTCGAACGGCCAGCGCGGAATCTTGACGACGACGTAGTCCAGCGCGGGCTCGAAGGCGGCGACGGTCTTGCCGGTGACTTCGTTGGTGATCTCGTCCAGCCGCTTGCCAATGGCGATCTTGGTGGCGACACGCGCGATGGGATAGCCGGTGGCCTTGGAGGCCAGCGCCGAGCTGCGGCTGACGCGCGGGTTGACCTCGATGACGTAGTACGTGAAGCTGTGCGGGTCCAGCGCGAACTGGATATTGCAGCCGCCCTCCACGCCCAGCTCAGAGACGATCCGCAGTGAGGCGGTGCGCAGCATCTGGTACTCGCGGTCGGAGAGCGTCTGGCTGGGCGCGACGACAATGCTGTCGCCGGTATGGATGCCCAGCGGGTCGAAGTTCTCCATGTTGCAGACGGTGACGCAGGTCCCGGCGCTGTCGCGGATGACCTCGTACTCGATCTCTTTCCAGCCGTCAAGATACCGCTCGACGAGGACCTGGCCAATCGGGCTGGCGTCTATGCCGCGCTGGGCGATGCGCGCGAGCTCGCTGCGCGTGCGGGCGAGGCCACCGCCAGAGCCGCCGAGCGTGAAGGCCGGGCGGATGACGGCGGGCAGGCCGATCTCGTTGTCGCAGAAGGCCAGCGCGTCCTCAACGCTGGTGACGCTCTTGCTGGGAGGCACATCCAGCCCCAGGTCAAGGAGCAGCCGCTTGAACAGCTCGCGGTCCTCAGCCTGCCTGATGGTCCGGAGCGATGTGCCAAGCAGGCGCACGCCATATTCGTCCAGCGCGCCATCTTCCGCCAGCTCAACAGCCAGGTTGAGGCCCGTCTGCCCGCCGAGCGTCGCCAGCAGGCCGTCAGGGCGCTCGCGGGCGATGATGCGCCGCAGTGAGTCGCGCGTCAGCGGCTCGATGTAGATGGCATCGGCCACGCCCTCATCAGTCATGATCGTGGCGGGGTTGGAGTTGACGAGGATGACCCGCTTGCCTTCCTCACGCAGCGCGCGGCAGGCCTGAGCCCCGGCGTAGTCGAACTCCGCCGCCTGGCTGATGATGATCGGCCCGGAGCCGATGACCAGCACACTCTGTATGTCGTCGCGCGTCATGTGAGCTTGCTCCTTGATAACCAGCCGGCGGCTGAAGCCGCGCCTACGGGCGGCTCGCGCCGCCGCCAAGCCTGCCTGCGCAGGCTCTTCTCACTCCCATCGCGTCCCAGCCCGCGCAGGCGGGCTTCGTGGCCGTCAGGCCCTTAGTCGCGGGTTTACCCGCCGGGGGCCGTGCGCTGTGACCCTTTAGGGCCGCGCCTCCCCTTCGCCCGTCATCAACCGGCGGAACTGGTCGAACAGGTAGTGGTTGTCCTCCGGGCCGGGCGCCGCTTCGGGGTGGTATTGCACCGAGAAGACGGGCAGCGACTCGTGCGCCAGCCCCTCAACGCTGTTGTCGGAAAGGTTGATGTGGCTGACAGAGAAGCCGCTCTCAGCGGGCAGCGTCTCCGCCAGCACCTGGAAGTTGTGGTTCTGCGAGGTGACGGTGACGCGCCCGGTGCGGGTATCGCGCACGGGGTGGTTGGCGCCGTGGTGGCCGAAGAGCAGCCGCCCGGTCTTCGCGCCCGCCGCCAGGCCGATGATCTGGTGGCCGAGGCAGATGCCCATGATCGGCATGCGCTCCTCGTAGATCAGCGTGCGGGTGAGCGCGATCAGCGCCTCGACGCTCTCCGGGTCGCCGGGGCCGTTGGAGAGCAGCACGCCGTCGGGGTTGACCTGACGGATGAGGGCCATATCCACATCGTGCGGCGCGACAACCACCTCCATGCCGTGCGCGGTAAGCTGGCGGGCGATATTGCGCTTGAAGCCGGTGTCCACCAGCAGCACACGCGGCGCGCCAGGCGTGGAAGGCCGCGTCTCCCAGGGCGCGAGGTCATCTATCGAGACCTCGCTGACCACATCAAGGTCGGAAACCGATTTGACCTGGCGCGCCTCCTCGGTCAGCGCGGCGAGGTCGGGCGCCTCGCCGGGAGCGAAGACGTGGATGACGCCGCGCAAGCTGCCCGCCGCGCGCAGATGGCGGGTGAGCGCGCGGGTGTCCATATCGTAGAGGCCAGGGATGCCGTAGCGGCGCAGATAGTCGTCAATGCTCTGCCCGCCGCGCCAGTTGCTGTACTCGTCGCACCATTCGCGCACGATCAGGGCGGAGAGCCACGGGCGGCGCGACTCCACATCCTCATCGGCGATGCCATAGTTGCCGATCAGCGGATAGGTCATCGTCACCATCTGTCCGCGATAGGAGGGGTCGGTGCAGATCTCCTGATAGCCGGTCATCGCGGTGCAGAAGACAACCTCGCCCCGCCGCCCGTTCGCCAGCGCCTCGACCGCGCCAAACGGCTTGCCGTAGAAGATGGCGCCATCTTCGAGGACCAGCGCCGCGGTCAGCCCGCTCGCTTCATCCACGACCCTCGCTCCTCCCTGGTTCAGCTGAATCACCTCCCGGTCTCCGGAAAAACGGCTGGTTGTGGTGGTCATACGCGCGCCTCCTCGGTGGCCACGTCGTAGACCACCTGTCCATCGAGCCACGTCTGGCGGACACGCCCGCGCAGCGTCAGCCCGGCCAGCGGGGTATTCTTGCCAAGTGAGGCGAAGCGGGCCGGGTCCACTGTCCACGTCTCGTCAGGATCGAAGATCACCAGGTCCGCGGGCTTGCCCGGCTCCAGCGTCCCGGCGTCCAGCCCCCAGGCGGCGGCGGGGCGCGTGGTGAGCGCGGCGATCAGCGTCGTGAGCGGCAGCCGGTCCGTATGGACGAGCGCCAGCAGCGCCGCCAGCGCCGTCTCGAAACCGCTGATGCCGAACGCCGCCTCCGAAAACTCGCAGTCCTTGTCCACCCGCGTGTGTGGCGCGTGGTCGGTGGCGATGGCGTCAATCGTCCCGTCCAGCAGGCCAGCCAGCAGCGCCTCGCAGTCGGCGGCGGTCCGCAGCGGCGGGTTGACCTTGGCGGTGGTGTCGTAGCGCGGGCCGTTCGGCAGCGGCTCGCCGGTCAGCGCGCGCAGGGCGTCCGCCAGCGGGCCAGTGCGCTCGCCCGCCACCCAGTCGTCGGTCAGCAGCAGATGATGCGGCGTGACTTCGGCGGTGACGGGCAGCCCGGCGCGCTTCGCTTCGCGCGCCAGCGCGACGGCTCCGGCGACGCTGAGGTGCGCGGCGTGGTAGCGGGCGCCGGTCATGCGCGCCAGTTCCAGGTCGCGCGCCAGCATCACCGTCTCCCCGGCGGCGGGCCAGCCCTTGAGGCCGAGGCGCGTGGCGGCGGGGCCCTCGTTCATCACCCCGTCGCCCACCAGCTCCTCATCCTGGCAATGCTCGACGACCGGAAGGCCCAGCGGCGCGGCGTACTCCAGCGCGTGGCGCATGACCTTGCCGCTGGCGACCGGGCGGCCATCATCGGAGAAGGCGACCGCGCCCGCCGCGGCAAGCTCGCCCATGTCGCTGAGCTCCGCGCCGCGCTCGCCCTTGCTGATCGCGGCGATGACCTTGACCCGCGCGGGCGCGCCTTCCGCCGCGCGCAGGATGTACTCGATTCCCGCGCGGCTGTCGGTGACGGGGCTGGTGTTGGGCATGGCGCAGATGGTGGTGAAGCCACCGCGCGCCGCCGCCGCTGTTCCGGTCTGGATGGTCTCTTTGGCCTCGAAGCCCGGCTCACGCAGGTGCGCGTGCAGGTCCACGAAGCCCGGCGCGACAACCCAGCCCGCTGGCAAGTCAATCTCGCGGGCGGGGCGCCCGTCCGCCTCCAGGCCGGCGAGCGCGCGGGTCACGTCGGGGCCGAGCGCGCCGCCAGCGGCCATGCCACAGGCGAGGATGCGCCCGTCCGCGATGAGGACGGCCCCGGCGCCATCCATCGCGCGGGCCGGGTCCACCACGCGGGCGCCGCGCAGCAGGACCGGCCCGGATTTAGCTGTATCGGTCATAGGTGATGTTGTCCTGTGAATGTTCCCGGCCTTGAAAGGCCGGGACACGCGACGAGGGCCTAAAGGCCTGGGGCTTTAGCCCCATACCGCGCGCCGGCCATGTATAGCCGCGCGGACCTCCGCGCGGCCTAGGCCCATGCGCGGGCGCGGGCGATCATCTCCAGCGCGGCCATGCGGGTCGCGACGCCGTTGGTCACCTGCTCCTCGATCACCGCGGCCTCGCTGTGCGCGACCTCCGGGGCGATCTCGACGCCCTCGTTCATCGGGCCGGGGTGCATGACGAGCGCGCCAGGGTTCGCCAGCGCCAGCCGCTCCGGCGTCAGGCCCCAGCGCTGGCTGTACTCGCGGATCGAGGGCAGCAGCCCGGCTTGCTGGCGCTCCTTCTGGAGCCGCAGCGCCATCACCACATCGGCGCCCGCCAGCGCGGCCTCGATGCGCGGCTCGACGGTGATCCGCCGGGTGGCGCCAGTCCCGGGGACGGGGCGCGTGGTGTAGGCGGCGACGACATCGGGCGCCATCAGGGTCGGCGGCGCGCAAAGGACCACCTCGGCGCCCATCGCGGTCAGCGACCACAGGTTGGAGCGCGCGACGCGGCTGTGCAGGATGTCGCCCAGGATGACGGCCTTGCGCCCAGCGAGCGGGCCAAGACGGCGCATGATGGTGAACAGGTCGAGCAGCGCCTGCGTCGGGTGGCCGCGCCAGCCGTCACCCGCGTTGAGGACCGCGCCGCGCAGGTGGCGGGCGATGACATCTGGCGCGCCGGACTGCGACGAGCGCACGACGATGATCGTCGCGCCCAGCGCCTGGAGCGTCTCGATAGTGTCACGCAGCGACTCGCCCTTGGTGACGCTGCTGGAGGCGGCGGCGACGCTGAAGACATCAGCGCCGAGCAGCCTTCCGGCGCGCTCGAAGCTGACGCGCGTGCGGGTGCTGTTCTCATAGAACAGCGTGACCATCGTCTGGCCGCGCAGCGTCTCGAAGCGGCGCTTCGGATCGCCCAGCGCCTCGCGGAACCAGGCGGCGCGGGCGATCAGCGCGCTCAGGTCGCGCGGCGACCAGCCATCCAGATCAATCAGGTCGCGGTAGGGCGGCAGGGCGTCGGGCGCGCTGGCGGGGAGCAGCCGGGCGGGGAGCGTCTCAGCAGTCACGCTACGCCTCCTCACTGGCGGCGACTGGCTCTGGCCGCTGGATCAGCGTCACCGCGTCGGCGCTTACCTCGTCGGATTCCACCAGGCGGACGGCGATGCGCTCGCTCATCGCGGTCGGCACGTTCTTGCCCACATAGTCGGCGCGGATGGGCAGCTCGCGGTGACCGCGATCCACCAGCACGGCCAGCTGGATGCGGCGCGGGCGCCCGTGATCGAGCACGGCCTCCAGCGCGGCGCGGGTAGTGCGCCCGGTGAAGAGCACGTCGTCCACCAGAATCACCACGCGGTCCGCGACCACGACCGGGAAAGGCTCGCTCGCCGCGCTACGCGCGGAGACGCGGGCGGCGCGGTCGGGAAGATCGTCGCGGTAGTCTCTCACGTCAATCTCGGCGACGGGGACCTCGACGCCCTCCAGGTCGCGGATGCCGTCCAGGCCGGTACGATCGAATGCGGCCACACGGCCTCGTACTACTACGTCGGCAA
>JAKAIY010000092.1 GCA_021814145.1 Chloroflexota bacterium | reverse complement strand
GGAGGCGTCTGGGACTTGCTGGCGACCGGCCTGATGCGGCGGCGTGAGCGTGACGCCATCGCTCGCGCCATTGGCCCTGTGTGGGAGGCGAATAACGTCTGGCTGATCTTCGTGATCGTTGTCACCTGGACGGCCTTCCCTATGGTCTACGCCGCGGTCTCGACGGCGCTGTTTATCCCGGTAGCGATCGCGCTGGTCGGCATCGTGATGCGCGGGGCGGCGTTTGGTTTTCGCGCGCACATTCGCGAAGCGACGCGCTCAGCGACCACCTGGGGGCTTATCTTCAGTGTGGCGAGCGTCGTGACGCCGTTCATGCTGGGAGCGGTGGCGGGCGCGCTGGCGACGGGTGATATCCGCGTCACCGGCGACACCGTGATCGCGAACTACTGGACGACATGGACGAATCCGTTCGCGCTGGCCTGCGGGGCGTTCGCGCTGAGTATGTGCGCCACCCTGGCGGCGACCTATCTGACGGTCGAGGCGCTGAATGATGGTGATATGGCGCTGGTGGCGGCGTTCCAGTGGCGAGCGTTGCTCGCGGGCGCGGTAACGGCGGCGCTTGGGCTGGTGGCGGCGCTCCTGACCTATCTGGAAGCGCCAGTGCTGTGGCGCGGGTTGTTCGGGCAGGCGCTTCCAGTGACGCTGCTGGCGATGGGTGTTGGCCTGGCGGCTGCGGTATCGCTCGTGATGAGCGCCTATCGGGCGGCTCGCGCGCTGGTCGCGGCGATGGTGGCGCTGATCTTTGTCGCGTGGGGTGTGGCGCAGCTTCCGTATCTGGTCGTTCCCGACCTGACGCTAGCCAGCAGCGCCAGCCCGGCCATCACACAGATGCTGACGTTTTATTCAGTGCTAGCCGGTTGCGTGTTGCTGGCGCCATCGCTCTATCTGCTGTTCCGTGTGTTCAAGGGGCATAATCCGGTGGTGGAGTACGCTGGGTCCGCGGAAGCGTATGTGAACGCCACGATGGCTCAGCGCGGCGCGCAGACGATGACACGCCATACACCACCAGCCACAGAGGAAACGCGGGAGGGACCCGAGACAGGCGCTGCGCCCGAAGAAGGGCGGAAGGAGTGACGGATGGGGACAATAGATATGCGTGGAAAGCCGCGCCATGAGCCACCTGGCGAGCGGAGCGGCGTGGCGGAGAAAGCGGCGGCTAAAGCGGGGCCGGAGCGCCCGGCTGATATGCTGGCGGCGGAGCATGAGCGCGAGCGACAGGCGCGCTGGATGGTGATCGGCGTAAGCGTGGCGCTGGCGGTCCTCGTTCCCATCGCGCGACAGGTCTTGCGCTGGCTGCGCGAGAACCGAATTCGGGCGCGGGTAGATCGCGAGATCCTCCGCGAGCTGGGCGCGTGAAGGACGCGAAGAAGCGGAAGGCGCGACATGGACGAAGCGGACTGGAGGCGAACAGCCGGTGTGATACCATAGAAGAACAAGGTGATGAACCGGCTGAAGCGTGAAGGTCAAGAAGAGTGAATGTAAAAGCTTCCAAGCTGGCGGCTCCGAAAGCGCCACAGTTTACGGCCAGCGATGATCGTATCAGCGCCGTGCTCGCCCGGTCACGTGAGATTAGCGACTTGAGCGCTGTGCTCTCTTTGGCGGCATGGGACCAGAACACCGCGCTGCCTGAGGGGGCGGGCGAGTTGCGCGGCGAGCAACTCGCGACCTTGCAAGGGGTGATTCACGAGAAGTGGGTGGACCAGCGCTTCGGCGAGCAGATCGCCAGCCTGGCTGACGCGGTGAGCAAGTCCTCATTCACGGACGCGGATCGCGGCCTGCTGCGTGAGGTGACGCGCGAGCGCGAGCATGCGACGAAGCTGCCGCGTGGGCTTGTTGAGGAACTGGCGCGCGTGGAGGCTTCGTCGTTTGAGGCCTGGAAAAAGGCGCGCGCAACGAGCGATTTCGCACTCTTTTCGCCGTGGCTGGCGCGGACGATTACGCTCCAGCGCGAGGTAGCCGACCGCTACGGCTACAAAGGCACGCGCTACGACGCGCTGCTCGATCTCTACGAGCCAGGACTGACAGCGTCGCGTGTGGATACGCTTTTCTCCGCCGTGCGCGAGACGAGCCAGCGCATGCTGCGGCGCATCCAGGCTAGCGGAAGCGATGTGGACGCCTCGTTGCTGGAAGGCTCTTTCGCGCCAGAGCGGCAGATGGAACTGGCGCGGGTGATCCTGAAGCGCATGGGTTACGACTTCGCGCGCGGCGGGATCGCCCAGTCGCCGCATCCCTTCACGACTGATTTTGGCAGCCCTTATGATGTGCGCGTGACAGTGCGCCCCGATGAGCGGTTCGTGGACTCATCCATTCTGGCGGCGATCCATGAGGGGGGGCACGCGCTGTATGAGCAGGGCAGTTCGCCCGCGCTCGCGCGCACCCCGCTGGCGGGCGGCGCTTCGATGGGAGCGCACGAATCGCAGTCGCGGCTGTGGGAGAACGCCATTGGGCGCTCAGTGGAGTTCTGGCAGGGACAGTTCGACGCGATGCGCGCGGCTTTCCCAGAGCGGTACACAGACGCGCAGCCGGCGGAGTTCGCGCGCGCCCTCAATCGTGTCCAGCCAACGCTGATTCGCATCGAGGCTGATGAGGTGACGTATAACCTGCACATCATCATCCGCTACGAGATGGAGAAGGCGATGGTGAATGGCGAGGTCGCCATCGAGTCGCTGCCGCGCATTTGGAACCAGAAGTACAAAGACTATCTGGGCATCGAGCCGCCAACTGACAGCGATGGCATCCTGCAAGACATCCACTGGACGGGCGGCTTCGGCTACTTCCCGACCTATACATTGGGTAATCTCTACGCCGCGCAAATCTACGCCGCGCTGCGCCGAGCGTATCCGGATTTGGACGCGCGGCTGGCGTCAGGCGACACGGCGTTCGCGCATGACTGGCTGCGGGAGCGGATGTATCAATACGGCAAAACCTATGAGCCAGAGGCGTTGATCCGCATCGTCACAGGAGAGCGGCCCGACCCGGCGTACTTCGCGGAGTATCTGACACGCAAGTTCGAAGGTGTTTATGGTCTGCCCGAGGAGCCAGTTTCCACCGCGCCCACTCCTGAAGCGCCTGGGGAGAAGGCCGCCAGGCCGGCTCCCGCGCGCGACGAGAAGCCCAGGGCGAAGAAGCGGTAGCGCGCTCTTATGGCGACGTCCTGGTGGGCGGCTCAGCGCCTGGGGAAGATTTGTCTAGCAAGCTGAGCGGATTTCGTATCACTGTGTTACATGGGAGGCGCTGATCTACAGCCTGCGGGCGTAGACCCACATTGGGTCTTCATCGCCACGGACGTAGCCGGCGCCGTCCATCGCGTCGCGCAGGATGAGCAGGTCGGGCAGCCAGAGCCAGACGCGCTCCAGCCCGCGTTTTGCCGCCTCGCCTCGCAGCAATAGCGCCAGGCGGCCAATCGCGTCGGAAAGGCCGTCCATGTAGCGCGTCTCCAGTTCAGGATGACCATCGTAATCTTCGGTGACAATCGCCAGCGCCTGCGTCATACCCCACTCTTCCAGTTCGATCACCTCGCCCGAGGCGAGATAGTCGCGCAGGGCTGGCTCCGTGACGCCGCGGCCTGCCCAGTGATGGATCTCGACACCGCCATTGAATGGCGTCAGGTTTGATTGCTCCAGCCAGGTCCAGAGCCGTTCAAAGTCAGCCGGACCAGGCTTGCGCAGCCGCGCGCCCGCTGGCAACGCCCCCGCAGTGGTGTCGCGCGAGGTCTCAGCGATGGAGGTGTCCAGTTCGGCGGCGGTGCGGGGGCGCGCCGCGCGGGCGGCTTCCTCCGGCCCTTCCGGTAGCGCGTCGCCGGTATACCAGACCAGCCCGGCGATCTTCGTGAAGCCGAATCTGGTGAAAAGTCGCTGGGATGCGCTGTTCGTCGCGCCAGTGAACATGCGCGCGACCGTAGCGCCCAGCTCACGTGCGCGAACCAGCGAGCGCGAGACCATGACACGCCCTACGCCCTGACGGCGTATATCGGGCGCGACACGCACACCCTCAATCCAGGCCTCGTCGGGAGCGACCATATTGACCCGGCTCAAGGCCACGGGTCGCCCATCCGCGACACCAACCAGAACGGTTCCCGAAGCGTCAGCGAGCCAGGAGTCCCACACATCAGGGATGTAATCGCCATCGCTGCCCCAGGTTCGCGCACAGAAGGCAAAAACCGCGTCGCGGTCCTCTGGCCGGGCTTCCCGCACTTCCAGAGTCAGTTCTTCGCTTGCTCGATCGCTCATCGTTCCACCTCGCGCGCTCCTGCCACGATAGACCACTAGCGTGGATATGACACCTATTTTCCCATCCTCTCAAAGAGCATACTCCACGGACAGAAAACAGGCGCGGTTGCGCGCATAGCGACGCCAGGCGTATAATGAGAAAGTTCTCAATGAGAATGCCCTCAATATGGAAGGTGTGACGATGATAGATCAGCTTAGCCATGCAGGCTACAAGATAACCGGGCCACGGCGGCGAGTGCTCGCCGCGCTGCGAGAGGCGGGTGAGCCACTGACCGCGCAAGAGGTGGCCGCGCGCGCGGGCGCGAGCGTCGCCTCGACCTATCGCGCCCTGACATTGATGACGCGGTTAGGGGTAATCAGCGAATCAACAGATACAGCGGCGAAGCATGAGCCACATGCAAGCGGCGTTGATAGCGCCACAGACACGCGCGGCAAGCGGTATGCGCTCTGCGTGACGCGGGAGCATCATCACCACTTCACCTGCCGTGGCTGTCACGCTACCCTGGAGGTGACAAGCGACGCTCTGGAACGAGCCCTGGCGGAGCTGCAAGCGACCACTGGAACGCTGATCGAGCGCCATGAGGTGACGCTCCTTGGCCTGTGCGACGTGTGCCGACGCCAGATCGGAGTCGCTGAATGACACCGCTCCTCTTCTCGTTCGCGACTTTCTTCTCGACGACATTCGGAGGGATGCTAGCGCTGTGGCTGCGCGAGAAGTTGCGCTATGTGATGGGATTTACGGCTGGGGTGTTGATCGCGCTGGTGGCGTTTGACCTGCTGCCAGAAATCTTCCACCAGGCGCAGAGCACGAATCTCGATCCGATCATCCCCATGGTGGCGCTGCTGGCTGGCTATCTGGGATTCTATACAGTTGAAAAGCTGGCGCTCATTCATCATGGCGCGCAAAATGGCGAAGGCGCGGCGACCACACACCCGACGGTAGGGGTGCTTTCGGCGCTGGCGCTAACCGGGCATAGCTTCCTGGATGGCGTCGGCATCGGGCTGGGGTTTCAGGTGAGCGCGGCGACAGGGATTGCGGTGGCGATCGCAGTGATCGGGCATGATATGTCCGACGGGCTGAATACAGTCACACTGATGCTGGTGAACCGGAATACATCGCGCCGGGCGCTTGCGCTGCTCGCTATGGATGCGATCGCGCCAGTGCTGGGCACGCTCTCGACATTCCTGTTCAGCGTCCAGGGCGTCGCGCTCCCGCTCTATCTGGGATTTTTCGCTGGCTTCCTGCTTTATATTGGCGCCAGTGACATCCTTCCCGCGGCGCATGGCAAACAAAGCTCGGTGGGAACCGTCGCGCTAACAGCGTTAGGCGCGATGTTCGCGTTTGCCGTCACCCGACTGGCGGCGTAGCGGCGCTACCGCTTCCGCTTCCTGGCGTCGCCCGTCAGGGGTTAGGCGGCGCTTTAGCCAAGGTTGCCCCAGTGTCGCGTCAGGATGAGGGGCAGTGCGATACTTGCGCGACTGGCATACCTCTTGCTTGTCTTCACGTGAAGGACTATTCAACGTGGCGTCAGGGTCATACAGCGGTTAATCGCATGAGGAGAGCGCGGATGAATATCAGAAAGCTTGTGCTTGACGTGGACAAGGCTATCTCGCGCCCAACGCTCATTGAGCTTGCCGAGGCGCTTGAGAAAGTGCCAGGTGTAGAAGCTCTGAACATCATTGTGACCGAGATTGACATCGAAACAGTCGGCACGGATATCACGATAGAAGGCGAGCGCCTGGATTATGCGAAGCTGGTCAAGGCAATCGAATCAACTGGCGCCGTTGTGCACAGTATTGACCAACTGGCGGCAGGAGTTCGCACGATCGAGCCAGCCAAGAGGGAACGATGAAGATCACCGGATGGGTTTTTGGGCGCGAGCGTATCTTCCCTCTTTTGATTGGCGTAGTTGACGGTATTCTGACCGCTCTAACGCTGGCTGCTGGCCAAGTCCTCAGCGCGGACAGCGCCCTCGATCTTACGCTGGCGTTACGCATATCAACAGCTTCGGCGCTCTCTGGGGCGTTTGTTTTCTTTGTAGCGGAATACGCCCGGCGGCGTGGAGAGTTGGTGCGTGTCGAGCATCAACTCAGCTTGACCGCGCATGGCCGCCTCGCCGCGACGCGACTCGGCAAAATCGCTTTTAACGAGGCGGTGGGCGGCGCGGTAGTAGCGATTGTGTGCAATTTTCTCGGAGCGCTGTTTCCCCTGCTAGTTGGAGCTATGTTGCCAGGATTATCCTGGCTAGCGATAGTCATCGCCATTGCCATTCTTGGGGCTCTTGGCGCCAGCATCGCCCGCGCTGTCTTCGGAAGCGTCATCTGGTGGACGCTCATGCTGATGCTTGCTGGTGTTTTGCTCACGCTCGTTGGCGTCCAGCTCCATATTGCGTGAGCATGCGGCCAGGCGATTCTACCACGTGGCTTTCAGATTCTCATCAGGAAATCGCTTAGTCGTCACCAAACGCCAGCCGCGCATGCGACATCGCCTCGCGCGCTTCGCGAACCATTCGCTCGATCAACTCTCGCGCCGTCGGGATGTCATGGATCAGACCGATGCCCTCGCCGGCCCAGATGAATCCCTCGTCCAGCTTTCCCTCGATGGCCGCGCGCACATTGACCTCCCCGCGAATATAGGGGAGCAACGCCTCAAGCGCTTCCTCGCGTGACGCGCCCCGGCGCTTTAACTCTTCCTCAACAGCGAGCATGCGCTCCACAAACGGCCCGCGCAGCACACGCGCTGGGCGTCCAATAGCGCGCTCGACCACAACTGTGTCAGCCTCGGCGCCCGAAACCAGCGCCTCTTTGTAGGCGATATGCGCGACACATTCCTGGGTAGCGACAAAGCGCGTTCCCAGTTCGGTGCCCTCGGCGCCCAGCGCCAGCGCCGCCGCCAGTCCTCGCCCGTCCGCCAGCCCGCCACTGGCCAGCACGGGTATCCTCACGGAGTCCACGATGCGCGGAACCAGCGTGATCGTGCCAATATCATCGCGTCCCAGGTGGCCGCCGCCCTCGAATCCAACCGCGATTACCGCGTCCGCGCCCAGATCAGCGGCCTTGCGCGCGGCGCGAACGCCGGCTACCAGCACCATGACGCGCGGCAGCGGCTTGACGCCGCTCGACTGGATCGCGCGGATCATCGCCTCAGGATTGCCAGCGGTAATCGTGATGACTGGAGCGCCTTCCTCGAGCGCCACGTCAAGAAACGCGTCAAGCGGGCGGTGGCCGAGCGGAAAGTTTACACCATACGGCGCTTGCGTCAACTCTTTCAGCCGCCGGATGTCGGCGCGCAGGTCCTCCGGCGTCACCATGTGCGCCACGCCAATCTGCCCCAGGCCGCCCGCTTCAGAGACCGCAGCGGCGAGTCCTGACCAGGCCAGGTGCGCCAGTCCACCTTGCACAATGGGATAGCGTACGCCAAGAAGTTCGGTGATATGCGTATGCATGGGCAATGGCGCGGACTCAGGCGATTCGGCGGATATCTCAGCCACGGGGTGCGACCTCCTGATGGTGATATGGCAAGTGAGCGCAGGCGTTTGAGCAGCCCGTTGGAGGACATTATAATCTACGGCGCCAGGCTGCCGTAGCGTGGCGATTGACTCATGGCGAGGTAGCCCCGCGACTGCGCCGTGTGCTATCGTGACACTGCCAGCCACGAGCGTGGCGCGCATCCCTTGGGGCGGTGGTGAAACGGTAGACACAGCCGACTTAAAATCGGCTTCCGGGTGACCGGAGTGCGGGTTCGAGTCCCGCCCGCCCTACCATGTGAGGTTACCGAAACAGGGCCATTTGCGATCAAAATGCCAAGGGACCCGCTTATCATGATGACGAGCGAGCCCCTTGCCTATCACCAGTGGGTTGCGGCTTCAGCTAGCGCGCCGCCGATAGCTTCAGCGCTGTAGTGAAGTTGCTTGCCAGTGTATCGAACGAGTCGCTGTTGTAGTTCTCTATCAGACCGGCGTCGCAGAGCATCGCGATCTCGGGGTCGATCGGAAGCTGTGCTAGCAGTGGCGCGCCTGTCAACGAGACGAGCTCGGCGCCGTTACTAGGGCCAAAGAGCTCATTGCGCGAGCCATCTGGCATGGTTAGATACGCCATATTCTCGACGACGCCAATTACCTTGCCCTTCAATGCCTGCACCATCTTGATCGCCTTGATAACGATCTCGGTAGCCAGCATCTGCGGCGATGAGACGATCACCACACCATCCACCGGCAGAGACTGCATCACCGTCATCGCCTCATCCGACGTGCCAGGTGGCAGGTCCACAAGCAGGAAGTCCAGTTTGCCCCAATCCACATCACTGTAGAACTGCTTGATCGCGCTTGAGATCATTGGCCCGCGCCAGACGACTGGATCAGTAGAATCGGGCAGGAACATGTTCATCGAGACGATTTTGATCCCGCCAACCGTGCTGAGCGGCGCGATGCCTTCAGCCGTCTTTGTCGGGGCTCCGCGCGCGCCGAACTCCTTGGCGATGCTGGGGCCGGTGATATCGCCATCGAGGATGCCAACCTTGAGGCCCTGTCGCTGGAGTGCCACGGCGATCAGGCCTGTCACCAGCGACTTGCCGACGCCGCCCTTGCCGCTCATGATAGCGATGATGTGGCGGATCTTGCTATCCGAGCCGCCCTGACTCATCACGTTCAATGGGATGCCGCGCCCAACTGGAGCCTTAGTCGCTGGTTTGATGCCCTCAGCTTCCTGCCCGTTGGCTACCAGGTTCAGGTCTTTGAGCAGCGCGCCTACCTCTAGCCGGTGTGTACGCGCCCCGCCAGCGACACTCTCACGCGCGCCAACCTGGCATGCGGTGCACGGCAGTCCGTGCGCCTGAAAGACTTTTACTGTCTGCGGATATTGCGTCACAACATCATGGATGATCATATCCGCGCTAATCTCAACCGCCATGCGTTTCTCCCAGCGGCAGTACGTAACGCCATCTCGCTGGATCTGACTCTGCGCTAATTCCGAGTCGCCAAGTATGATTATAGCATGCCGCACCAGGCGGTGGCAGCGGTTGGATATACACAAAGGACAGGAAGTCGTCAAAGCTGACGCGGCGTGGGGAGTGGCTATGAAGGCGGGTAGGCGAACTGAAACACGTGGGCGGGGTACCTGGGATGGGCGCGCCGGAAGAGTTGGCGGCGGTTCCAGGCGTAGACGAACAGCTTGACCGTGTCGCGCAGCGCCTGCAGCGAGCGCGTGAAGCTGCGCGACGTGCGCGCGAGTCGCGCCAAGTACTGGCGCAGGTCCGCGTTATCGCCTTCGACTGAGGAAGTCTGACTTTTGTTGGGCAGCGCCTTGTGCTGACCAGGATAGGAGACCAGGTTCGTGTAGGCGGCCAGTTGATCGGAATAGTACTGGGCCGCAGAGGGGCAGTGTTGAGCAGCGCCTGGATCCGTTGCGGCTCACGATCATAGGCCACATCGTAAGCGATGACGCAGCGCGTGGCGCGGTCTACTTGGGTGATGACGTAGACCCGCTTTTTTCTCCCCTTCGAAGGTGTACAACTCGTCAAGTTCGACGACCGGCAGGGGATGCTGGCGGTCATGGAGTGGCGTGGGCGGCGTGTCCGGCAAGGTCGCGGTGTAGGCTGCCACCCAGTTGGCCACCGTCTGGTGAACCACCCCCAGGTGATGGGCGATGCGGCGCAGATTCATGCCACCCCCATACCAGCCTCGCCTGGCGATGCGTCGCCGCATCGTAGCCCTGTGGTTTGGGATAGGGGGTGTACGTGCGCTGGCAGAAGACGCACAGATAGCGCTGGCTGCCCGATGGGCTGCGCCCCACCTTGAGTTGGCGCTCAGCCCGCTGGCAGTGGGGACACTGCGCGATGGTCATCTCTTCCATGCCCCCAGCGTCTACCACTTACCCAGCCCTATAGCCACTTCTGTCTCCACGTACTGCGCCGTGCTGCGCGCGCCAGACAGGCATGTCGTTTCGATCATACGGCCAATTTTCCATGACGGCTTGTCCACCAGCGCCGCAGCGCCACGAGCGCCCAGATAGCCTCGACGACACCAAATGGCCAGGTCCCTGAGAGCCAGCCGTAGGCGGACGAGGCTGCGCACGCGAACGCGAACACGAGAATCCACCACGCTGAGCGGCGCTCGAACGCATAAGCGATCAGCATCACGGTGACAGCGCAAGCGCCATAGAAGGTGAGAATCGTCATACTGAGGTAACCTACTCCTGTTTCGTTGTCCTGGTAGGCTTCGTCGCCATCGCTACACCCACCCCTCGTGCGTAGCCTCCGCCGAAGAAGAGCGAGCGATTGTGTAGACGCGCGCTCTCACCATCGGAATACAGCGCATTCGAGCGTGGCCATTCGCTCAGTCTCTGGTCTTGCTTCTCCTCTTGACACTGATTGACACAGGGGACAAGTGCGCTATAAGATTCAATATATCCGAATATCTGTATATTTGGTAATCGGCCATAGGGAAGCGCAGAGGTGATAGCGTTGATCAGTCGTACGCCGGCATCGGCGCATCGAAGTGGCGCGTCATGCCTGGATGCGTCGGAGTCGGTGATGTCCGAGGAAGAGGCGCCAAGCGCCGGGGCTTTTGACATGGACGCCGCGGACCTCTACGCCCGATTTTTCCGCGCGCTCGGCGATCCAACACGTGTGCGCCTGCTGCGTTTGTTGCTCGACGCGGCGACGGGCGAGCTCAGTGTGAGCGCGCTCGTGGACACGATAGGCGCGGCGCAGAGCCGCGTCTCCACGCACCTGAGCTGTTTGCGCTGGTGCGGGCTGGTACAAACCCGCCGCGAAGGCAAGCAGGTCTACTACCGGGTGAGCGACCAGCGCGTGCGCGAGATCCTGACGCTCAGCGGCGTTATGATCCGCAGCCATGCGACAGGGATCGCTAGCTGCGATGTCGTGAGTTAGAAACGTTGCTCACCGCTGTCTGGCGCGCCGAGCAGGACGCATAGGGCGAGGCGCGCCTCAACTGATCCACAGATGCGGCTGGCACGGCTACCAGCGCGCGAATGGAGCGAGTTGATCGCGTGTATCCGCGTCAGGGTGAGTGAATCACAGCGACAAACACATCAATATATCCGGATGTAATTACCCATATAATGTGCGGCGACGCGCGGAGAGAAGGCGAACGATATGTCGCATACCTCTAGGGCGGTTATCTGGGCTACGCCGGTGTTCGTCGGCGCCAGCAGCCACTATGACCTGCTGATCCTCGGCAGCGGCTCGACCGCGTTCGCGGCGGCGACCCGGGCCAAGGACCTCGGCAAGACGGCGGTCATGGTCGAGGAACGCACGCTGGGCGGCACATGTGTCAACAGGGGCTGTCTGCCCTCCAAGAATCTGATCGCGGCGGCCAAGCTCGTCTATGACATGCGCCACCCGCGCTATTCCGGCCTGACGCCGGTCGAGGCGCCCGTCAACTTTCCCGCGCTTATCGCCCAGAAGGACGAGGTGATCGCCGGGTATCGTGAGCAGCATTACACGAGCCTGCTCGCTGATGACACCCAAGCGGCGCAGCGCCCCAACCCGACGCAGGTCGTCACGGGACGCGCTACATTGATAGATCCTCATGCGGCTGAGGTGACCGCCGCCGATGGGTCGGTGCGCCGTCTCACAGGTAGGCAGGCGCTCATCGCGACGGGGTCACACGCCGTGATCCCTGATCTGCCTGGTCTCAGTGAAACGCCCTATCTCACCAGCGATCTGCTGACCAGCCAGGAGGCGGCGGAGTTGACGGAGCTGCCGGAGTCGCTCGTGATCATCGGTGGTGGCTACATCGCGCTCGAGCTCGGTCAGTTCTTCGCGCGCATGGGCGCGCAGGTCACGATTCTCGAGCGCTCCGGGCGCATCCTCAAGGACTATGAGCCCGAGGTCAGCAGCGCGTTGACGCAGGTCCTGCGCGACGAGGGTATCCAGGCGCTCACACGCGCCACCGTGGTCTCGGTCCGTGGCGATGAGCGGCAGGTAAGCGTGACCGCCGATGTGCGCGGCCAGCGCCAGGAGCTCAGCGCGGCGAAGCTGCTGGTGGCGACGGGGCGTGCGCCTAATACCGGCGACCTTGGCCTGGAGCGCGTAGGCGTACAGCTTGACGAGCGCGGCGCCGTGATCGTGGATGAGGAGCTGCGCACAAGCGCGCCGCATATCTGGGCGGCGGGGGATGTTATTGGCGGCCAGACGGAGAGCCAGATGGCGACGCCAGTGGGCGCGCGCGATGGCGGCATCGCGGCCAGCAACGCGCTCACCGGCGCGCACCAGCGCGTCAATCACCGGGTGATTCCGCGCGCGATCTTCACGGATCCGCAGGTAGGCGTCGTGGGGCTGACGGATCGAGAGGCGAACGCCGCGGGCATCGTCTGTATCTGCAACAGTGTCCCGCTGAGCGCTGTCCCGCGCGCGGGCGCGACCCGTGACACGCGCGGCATGGTGAAGCTGGTGCTGGAGGCGGCGACGCGGCGAGTCGTCGGCACCTCGATGGTGGGAGCGGATGCGGCGGAAGTCATCCAGATCGCGGCGATGGCCATGCGCTTCAACGCCACGGCCGATGACCTCATAGACCAGCTGTTCGTCTATCCGACCATGGCTGAGGCGCTCAAGATCGCCGCCATCTCGTTCACCCGCGATGTCTGGACCCTGAGTTGCTGCGCGAGCTAGGCCATTCAAACCCGAAAGATTGGAGCCCGCAGCAAGCGAACAGTGCTGTGGGGGGAACAGACGCCCAGCCAGGTGAGAGCGCGAGCGATCAGCGCCTCGAGCGCGTCGTAGACCCGGTTGGTTGGCGATCGCCGCTTTGGGCGACCGCCACAGGTTCTCCAGAGGAGGGTAGCGGCTACTACGCGCCTTCTGGGTGGCGCGCTATGTTATCGTGGCGCAGTCCGGGCGCGCGCATTGGGCTTGGGTCGGTCGGAGATAGGTGTGGTAGACCCGCGCGCCATGAGGGAGCCCTTGAGGATGACGCGACGAATAGAGCGCTTGGGATCGTCCAGTCGCTTCAAGAGCAAATCCGTCGCAGTCGCGCCGATATCGTGAGTCGGCTGGGCGATGAGCGTTAGCGGAGGCTCAACGAGCGCCGTCCAGGGTGTCTCATCAAAACTCGCCAATGCGATGTCATCCGGGATCGCCAGCCCGCTCTGGCGAATGGCGGCGAGCGCCCCTTCCGCGAGCAACGCGTTACTCGCCAGCAGCGCCTCTGGCCGTGGCGTCTGCGCAAGCAGCCGCATTGTGGCCTCCTTGCCATCCTCGGGCCTGGCGGGAACGAAGCAGACCAGCTCCGGGATGAGCGGGATGTCGCTCTCGCGTAGCGCCTCTTCAAAACCGCGGCGTCGTTCGCGACCGGTTGTGCTCATCACACCGAAGATACCGGCGATGCGACGATATCCCTGATCAATGAGGTGCCGCGTTAGCTGATAGGCGGCCTCGAAATTGTCCAGTAACACGCTATCCATCGGCGCGTCAGGAACGCTGCGATCAATAATGACGATAGGAAAGTTGAACTTCATCGTGGTCAACATCACGCTCGTCTGGCGGGTTGGTGAAAAGATGACGCCCGCGACGTTCGCATCGCGCATCAGTTGGAGATAGATCGCCTCTTTTTCAGGATTCTCATCGGTATTACACAGCAAGACCGTGTAACCCGCTTCATACGCGGCGTCTTCGACAGCGCGGCTGATGGCGGTGAAAAAGGGGTTGCGAATGTCCGAAACGATCAGGCCAATCGTGCTGGAGCGTTGTGAGCGCAGGCTGCGCGCGACCAGATTCGGGCGATAGTCCAGCGCCTCGACCGCCGCCAGCACGCGGGCGCGCACTTCCGGCCGCACGTGTGGACCATTCGCCAGCACACGAGAAACCGTCGCGGTCGAGACACCGGCAGCTTCAGCGACACGCTTGATTGTAGCCATATGTGTCCTGAGACCTCACTTCTAGCCGCATGTCAGCCCAACATTCCTCCACATGGCGCAGCGCTCATCTTCCCATTATATAGGGAATCTCCGCTCCCTGGCCCTCCAAGAAGGCGCACAGACCAGTTCGCTGGCCGATGGCGCGCCAACAATCAGCGCCAGGCGTGACGCGCATGTTCGTCAATAACCACCCCATGGTATTGACAATGCTATTGTAATCGTTTACACTTCTGACATCAACACGGTCTTAGGTACTTCATCCAGCGCATTTCGCGTTCGTCGTCACAGCTGTCGTCTGTTTAACGCATCACCTTCAGTTATCAACGGCAAAGGGGCTGACGATGTTCCACATTACCGCCGCGCAAATTCGCCTGGGAGCCACACCAGGCACGAAGATGGAGGCCCTGGCCCAGGTCGGCCAATTGCTCGTCGATAGCGGGTGCGTTGACGCCGGCTACATCGCCAGCATGAACAGGCGCGAGGCCGTCGCCAATACGTATCTCGGCAAAGGCATCGCTATCCCTCACGGCGTGCCGGAAGATCGCGGGCTGGTCAAGCAGACCGGGCTCGCTGTCCTGCAGGTTCCCGCAGGCGTCGCATGGAACGCCAGTGAATCCGCGAAGTTCATCGTCGGCATCGCCGCCGCCTCAGACGAGCATATAGATGCGCTTCGCCGGCTCACACGTGTGCTGGGCGATGACGCCCTCGTCGCATCGCTCATTTCTACTACCGACCCCGCGTATGTCATCGCCGTCCTGACAGACGAGCGTCCGCCCACCGCGCCTTTGGACCCCGCGCCACTCGCACAGGCGCCGGACGACGCCGGGTTCACCATGATCATTCGTGATCCCGTGGGTTTCCATGTACGGCCAGCGTCACTCTTTGTTGAAAGCGCACAGCGCTTTCAGTCGGCGATCTCGGTCACATACAACGGCCAGAGCGCAGACGCCAAGAGCCTCATCTCGCTGCTACAACTTGGTGTGCCTAGTGGGGCGCTGATACGGGTCGTTGCGCAGGGGCCGGACGCGGCGGAAGCGCACGCAACACTGGAATCCGTGCTCTATCAGGCGTTCGTCGCGCCGGCGGCCGCGCTTTCCGCCGAAACGGCGACAGCAGCCCTCAACTGGGCGCCTCGAACCGCTAGCGCGACGTTCTCCGGTGTTTCGGCCTCGCCTGGGCTAGCCAGCGGGCCAATCCGGCAGTATGACCGCCAGACAATTGTTGTGACCGACCAGCCGAGCGAACCCATGCGGGAAGGCGCCCGCTTCGATGCGGCGCTCCAGGCGGCGCAGGCTGAACTCGATACGATCTACGATGAGGTCAAGACACACCTCGGTTCAGATAAGGCGGCCATTTTCCGCGCCCACGCCGCGTTTCTCAGCGATATGGGCATCATTCAGCAGACAGTGTCACGCATCTTCGCGGGCCACTCGGCGGCCTGGTCCTGGCAGGAAGTCATCGCCGAGCGCGTGCGCCAGATCGAAACGCTGGATGATCCCGTCCTTGCGGGACGCGCGGTTGATCTGAGCGACGTCGGTCAGCGCGTGCTGCGCCACTTGACGGGAGCCAAAGGACAGCCTGATCTTACGGGCTCGACCCCCACTATTCTGGTCGCCACCGACCTGACGCCGTCTGACACCGCCGCGCTGGATCCGGCGCTGCTACTGGGGTTGTGCACGGCGCATGGTGGCCCCACATCGCATACGGCTATCATTGCCCGCTCAATGGGCATCCCGGCGCTTGTGGGCATGGGCGACGCCATTCTCGCCATCGCGGAGGGCTCCCAGGCGATTCTTGATGGCTTCGCTGGCGCGCTGTACCTCGACCCCGCGCCAGCGGATATTCAGGAAGCCCAGCGTTTGCAGGCGGAACTGCGCCAACAGCGCGACATCGCCTACTCCAGCCGCTTTGTGGCGGCGCAGACCGCCGATGGCCATCACATCGAGGTAGGCGCCAACATCAACCGGGCAAGCGCCGCCGCCGAAGCGGTCGAGGTGGGCGCGGAAGGTGTGGGGCTGATGCGCACGGAGTTCCTGTTTCTGGAACGGACATCCGCGCCCAGCGAAGATGAGCAGTTTGTCGCTTACCGCGATATGGCGCGGGCGCTGGGCGGGCGGCCGCTGACGGTCCGCACGCTGGATATCGGCGGTGACAAAGAGATCCTGTATTTGAACCTGCCCAAAGAAGACAACGCCTTTCTGGGCATCCGGGGCATCCGGCTCTGCCTGGCGCGGCCCGATCTCTTCCTGCCGC
>JAKAIY010000226.1 GCA_021814145.1 Chloroflexota bacterium | reverse complement strand
GAAGCCGCTGATGACATTTGCGACGGTCGCCGGAGCGCAGGCCCGCGCGAACAGCCCGCGGCTGTGATGGCACCCCTGCGCGCGCTGGCGCACCGCGGCTCCTACTTCAACGTGTGCGGACGCGCCAGAAGCGGGCTTTGCGCCACCCGCAGGATGTCCGTCAGGACGCCCGCCGCCGTCACCTCCGCCCCCGCGCCAGGCCCCTGGATGACCAGCGGGCGCTCATAGTAGCGGCGGGTGGTGAACACGATCATGTTGTCCGCGCCGGAGAGCCGCGCGAACGGGCTATCCAGTCCAACCGCCCGCAATCCGACGCTGGCCGCGCCAGCCTCCAGCCGGGCGATGTAGCGCAGGACACGCCCGGCGCTCGCGGCCTCCGCGCGCTGGGCTTCATAGCGCGCGTCATCGCGGGCCAGCGCCTCATAGAACGCCTCGACGCCGGACGCGCGCAGACAATCCTCAGTGAGCAGCGGCTCGCTGCGCACGTCGCGCAGCTCCAGCGGCAGGCCAAGCTCGCGCGCCAGGATCAGCAGCTTGCGCGCGACATCCACACCGCCGAGGTCGTCGCGCGGGTCCGGCTCGGTGTAGCCGCGCCGCTGGGCGTCGCGCACTAGCGCGCTGAACGGCTGGGAGCCGTCGAAGCTATTGAAGAGGTAGCTGAGCGTGCCAGAGAGAACGCCCTCGACACGCTCGACCACATCGCCTGTTACCAGCAGGTCGCGCAGCGCGCCAATGACCGGCAGCGCCGCGCCAACGGTCGTCTCATAGAGATAGCGCGCGCCGGAGCGTTGGGCGAGCTGGCGATGTTCCGCCGCCAGCGCGAGCGACCCAGCCGGGCCGCGCTTGTTCGGCGTGACGACGCTGACTCCGGCGCGCAGCAAGCCGGCGTAGCGCGCGGGCAGGGCGCCGCTGGCGGTGCAATCCACCAGTGTGACGTTGGGCAGGCGGGTTGCGAGGACGCGCCCTGTGAAGGCGTCCAGATCGGTGGGCTGGCCCTGGCTGGCGAGGTCATCACGCCAGGACGTGGGGGACAGGTCGGCGCCATCCGCCGCCAGCAGCATGCGCGATGTGGTGATGAGGCCGCGCAGCCGCACGCGCGGGCCTTCGGCATTGCCCACCGGGGCTAGCTCCGCGATCTGGCGCAGCAGCGCGGCGCCAACGAGGCCCGCGCCGGCGAGAAAGATGTTGACTTCGGGGCGATGAGCGGTGAAAAAGGCGTCGTGGATGGCGTTGAGCGCGCGGGCCTCATCCTCGCGAGCGATGACCTGCGAGATGTTCAGCTCAGACGAGCCCTGGGCGATGGCGATGACGTTGACGCCACGCTGGCCCAGCGCCGCGAAAATCGCGCCGGCGATGCCGGGCCGCTGGCGCATGGCCTCGCCAACAACGGCGATGATGGAGCAATCGGGCTGGATGATGACGGGGTCCACCTCGCCCGCGGACATCTCTTCCACGAACTCAGCCTCGATGGCTTCCACGGCTTCAGCGGTGGCGCGTGGATCCAGCGCAAGGCAGATGGAATGCTCGGATGACGCCTGGGTGACGAGGATAACGCTGATGCGCTGACAGGCCAGCGCGGCGAAGAGCCGCTGGGCGACGCCGGGGATGCCGATCATGCCGCTGCCTTCCAGTCGCAGCAGCGTGATGTCGCTGATCGAGGTCAGGCCGGTGATCGGACGGTCGAGCGGCGGGCGCGTGGCGGCGATGCGTGTGCCGGGGCCGTCAGGGTTGAAGGTGTTCTTGACGCGCAGGGGAATAGCCTTCGCCATCGCGGGCCTCATGGTAGGCGGGAAGATGACCTTCGCGCCGAAGTGCGCCAGCTCCATCGCCTCGGCGTACGTCAGGACCGGGAGGGTGAACGCGTCGGGGACGGCGCGCGGGTCGGCGCTCATCACGCCGTCCACATCCGTCCAGATCTCGATCTCCTCCGCGTCTAAAGCGGCCCCAAAGAGCGCGGCGGTGTAGTCAGAGCCGCCGCGACCGAGCGTGGTAGTCCGCCCATCCGCCGTCGCCGCGATGAAGCCGGTCGCTACCGCGAGCGGCGCCCCGCCGAGGTGATCGCCCACCAGCGCGGCGCGCCACGCCTGGATGCGCTGGTACGTGGCGGCTATCTGGACGTGGGCCGCGCCGAAGTGATCATTGGTCAGGACCAGCGGGCGCGTATCAAGGTAGAGCGCGGGGAGGCCAGCGGCGCGCAGGCTGGCGGCGACGATCTGGGCGGAAAGGCGCTCGCCCGCGCTCATCACGGCGTCGGCGAGCGCAGGCGCGACCACGCCAGCGTCACACGCTTCACCCAGCAGCGCGCCAACCTCCGCCAGCGTCGCGCGAACGCTGTCCAGCGCGGGCGCGCGGGCGTCCGGTGGGAGCAGTTCTCCGACGGCGGCGAGGTGGCGGCGTCCCAGCGCGACCAGGCGGGAGGCATAATCGGCGCCACGCGCGGCGAGAGCGGGCAGCGCGCACAACTCATCGGTCACGCCCTGAAAAGCGGAGACGACGACCAGCGCATCGCCCTCCAGCTCCTGATAGCGGCGCTGGATGATCTCGGCCACACCGCGCACGCGCTCTGGCGTCCCGACGGATGAGCCGCCGAATTTAAGTATCCGCATGCCACCTGCCTTCCGCGAAGGTCGCCCAGCGCAAAAAAGAGAGCCGGCCCGTGTGGTCGGGCCGACTCACGAAACACTGAAAAAAACGCGCGCCGACCTCACCCAGTCGTGGTAGTGGTCTGGGTGGTGGCGCGCGTGATGATAGTGAGACCGCTGCAGGCGCCCATCACTGTTCTCCAGCTTGGGTACATGTGTGTTGAGGCTACTCTAGCGTAGCCTCGCGGGGATGTCAACCTTCACGCGAGACAATCGCGCGGAGTGCGGTCTAGCCCTGGCGAGCGGCGACATAGACGGCGGTGCCGTAGCACAGCACCTCGGTCACGCCGGGGGCGATCTCGGTAGCGTCGTAGCGCACGCCTATGACGCCATTGGCCCCCGCCTGAGCGGCGTGTTGGATCATCAACTCATAGGCGTCACTGCGGGCGCGCTCGCAGAGCTGGGTATAGAGCGAGATGTTGCCGCCAACAAGCTGCTGGAATCCGGCGCCAATCTGGCCGAAGACACTGCGCGAACGGACGATGATGCCGCGCACGATGCCATAGTTGCGGACGATAGCGTAGCCGGGAAGCTCGAACGCGCCGGTGACGAGGCTATGGTCAAAGCCGCCAGGGCGCTGGGCGACAGACGCCTGGGAATAGGCGGGATACTCTTGGCTCATGCATTCCTCCTGAACGCCCGGTATCGCGCTCGCGCAGTCACACCCGGCGAGTCCAGGCGACCGGAGCGCGTGGGCGTCTCCACGTGGGAGTACGAGGGAGGGGCGAGGAGGTTGCATGCCAGGCCGCTCGCCGGCGCGGAACACAGGAAGTGGAAAAACGAAACAGCGGTCCCCGGCATACTGCCGCGACCGCTGGATTCCCGGACAACGTGGTTGGCGGAGGAGGTGGGATTCGAACCCACGGCGCCCTATTCAACGCACGCGGATCGCAGTCGCGCCAACTAG
>JAKAIY010000091.1 GCA_021814145.1 Chloroflexota bacterium | reverse complement strand
CGATCTGGCGCGGGTAGCGGGCTGGCGTCCGAAGCGCGTGTCGAGGCCTATGGGACTGGTGTAGGTCAGCATGGCGAGCATGCGGGCGATGCCCAGCCCGGCGGATGGCCCCTCGCCGGGCGCGTAGTCTCCGCCGCGCCAGCGCGGATCGGCCATGATCGCCTGACGCGCGATGCTGTCTATCGCCAGGCCCTGCGCGGGTAGGCGCGGCGCGGCGCCAATGATGACCGCGCGCGCGACCCGCTCGGGATAAGCGATGGCCCATTCAAGCGCCTGAAGGCCGCCAACGGAGCCACCCGCCACCACCGCCAGGCGCTCGATTCCCAGCGCAGACAGAAGCGCTCGCTGGGCGTTGACCATGTCGCCAACGGTAATGTGTGGAAAGCGCAGGCGGTAGGGCTGGCCGTCCACGGGATGAGCGCTGGTCGGGCCGGTCGAGCCATAGCAGCCGCCAAGCACGTTGGAGCAAATGATGAACGAGCGGCGGGTATCGAATACGCGGTCCGGCCCGACCAGTGGGTTCCACCAGCCTGCGCGCGGGTCGTCCGGACGCCCAGCGTCGTGGGCATGCGCGTCGCCGGTAAGGGCGTGGCAGAGCAGGACCGCGTTGTCGCGCTCAGGCGACAACTGGCCCCATGTCTCATAGGCGATGGTCACTGGGGCGAGCGTCGCGCCACATTCCAACGCCAGCGACGGCAGCGTCACCTGGCGCTGGCCAGACCAGACCGGCGCGCCACCAGGCGTCCTGACCGGCGCCTCCCAAATTCGCGCCATGGATTCTCACCTCCCCGGCTACCCTGTCTGGCCGGTAACAGGCGCAAAAAAACCTCTCGTCCCTCAGCAGGGGCGAGAGGTTACGCGGTACCACCCTGATTCGCCATTCGCTAGCCGCGATGGCCTTTGTGGCGTCTCACGGATCTTCAGGAGTCGCGCCAGCATACGCGGCGCGCCTTGTCCGGATAACGCCCGGGCCAGATAACGGAGCCCACCCGGCGCAGCCTACTCTCATTGGGCGGATCGCCCGCTGATTTCCGCGCGCGGCTCGGAGGTCATTTTCCGCGATGGAGATGGCGCCGGATTTTCACCTACTACGGCTCTCTGTAGCCACATCCAGTCCGCGTACTCGTCCTCGTTCTCGCCAGTTCTAACATATGCGCATAGAGCAACGCCCTCGACCTTGGAAGCAGGCGAGGGCGATCGTCGGCGCGCGTCATGCGTTGGTGACGCTCCCCCTCATCTCGCGAGACGATTGTCTCGCCGGACTTTGCACCCTGCCAGCGTTCCACTGGTGGGTTGCCAGGCTTCTTCGGGCCGTTTCCCTCTGCCATTCGTGATGAGAGTGGGTTGTCGCGTATGCGGTTGTTGACAAAGACAGTACACGAAGGCGCCTATGTCTGTCAAGGGGCGCTTCGCGAGCTGGCGAATATCGCAGCGACGCCTTCGGCGGGCTACTGTCCTCCCGCCGCGGATGAGACCGGGGCGATCTCAGCGACTCCTTGTAGGCCAATGCGGCGGAAGCGCTGGTAGCGCTGGTCGAGCAGCGACTCGGCGGACAGGTCGCGCAACTCGCCCAGCGACTTCAGCAGCGCGGCCTTGAGGGCGCTGGCGCTGGCCTCGTGGTCACGGTGAGCGCCGCCGATTGGCTCGGGGACAATGCCATCCACGACGCCGAGCTCCAGCAGCTCTGGCGCGGTGATCTTCATCGCCTGGGCCGCGTCGGGCGCGAAAGCGTTGTCACGCCAGATGATCGAGGCGGCGGCTTCAGGCGCGGCGACGGTATAGACAGCGTTCTCCAGCATCAGCACACGATCACCAACGCCGATGCCCAGCGCGCCGCCGCTGCCTCCCTCGCCAATCACCACACAGACAATCGGCGTGCGCAGGGAGGCCATCACCAGCAGGTTTTCAGCGATGGCCTGCGAGATGCCGCGCTCTTCGTCACCCAGGCCGGGATAAGCGCCAGTCGTGTCAATCAGCGTAATAACAGGGAAGCGAAAACGCTCGGCGTATTTAAAGAGGCGCAACGCCTTGCGATATCCCTCAGGGTGCGCCATGCCGAAATTGCACTCCTCGCGCTCCTTGAGGTCGCGCCCCTTCTGATGGCCCATCACCATCACCGTCTCGCCATCGAGGCTGGCCAGGCCGCCCTGAATTGCGCGATCATCGGCAAAGCGGCGGTCGCCGCGCATCTCGAAGTAATCTTCAAAGATCAGCCGGATGTAATCATTGGTGTAGGGCCGGTCACGAAAACGCGCCACCTGCACCCGCTGCCACGGCGAAAGAGAGGAGTAGATCTCGCGCAAGCGCCGCTGATACTCGCGCTTTAACTCATCAACTTGCGCCCGCTCATCAGAGCGCATGCGGTCTCCGCGCTTCTGCAGATGGGCGATGCGCTTCTCAATCTCGGCGAGGGGGCGCTCAAAATCGAGATCGTAGGCCATATACTCTCGTCCTTCGCAACGTATGACAGGTACTTCAGCGGCGCCGTGTGGCGCGATCAGGAGTCCGCGCGCTGACCGGCGTGCAGCCGGAGATAGCGCGCGATTGTCTGGCGCAGTTCGCGCCGGTGAACGATGCCATCAATCATGCCGTGCTTCAGGACAAACTCGGCGGTATTGACATCTTTGGGCAAGTGCTGATGCATCATCTGCTCGATGACGCGCGGCCCGGCGAAACCGATCAGCGCGCCTGGCTCCGCGAGGATGACGTCGCCCAGGAAGGCGAAGCTGGCGGAGACGCCAGCGGTAGTAGGATCAGTGAGCAGTGAGATGTAGGGCGAGCCAGCCTCCGCCAGGCGCGTCAACGCCGCGGAAGTCTTTGCCATCTGCATCAGCGAAATGGTGCCTTCCTGCTGGCGTGCGCCGCCAGAGGCCGAGGCGATCAGCAGCGGAAGGCGGTCCGCGGTGGCGCGCTCGATTGCGCGGGTGAGCTTCTCACCTACCACCGAGCCCATGCTGCCGCCGATAAAGCGGAAATCCATTACCGCCAGCACGAGACGCAGGCCCTCGATCCGGCCATAACCGACGATCACGGCGTCTTCCATGCCTGTTTTCTCGCGCTCAGCCTCCAGCTTGTCGCGATACGCGCCAGAGCGCGCGACGAAGCGCAGTGGGTCAGTGGAGCGAAGGTTGGCGGCGAACTCGGTGAACGCATCCTGCTCGGGATCTACCAGCAGCTTGATGCGCTCAGGCCCGCTGAGGCGAGAGTGGTAGCCGCATTTCTGGCAAACCTTGAGGTTCTTCTCCCAGTCTTTCCCCAACAGCAACTCGCGGCAGTTGGGGCACTTCACCGCCAGGTTATCCGGCAGCGCGCGCGAAGGCGCATCATGGCGCGCCCCGTTCAATTGCGCCACCGAGAGCGCCGGCTGCGCTTCGTCCTTCATGCTCCTGTCCACCCCTGTCTTCGCGGCGTCATCCACACGCGAGCGGACCGCGCCGCGCTCGCGACCATCACGGTCCGCCGCATCATCATCGCGCATCGCAGCGAAAGCGTCAACTAGCTAACACAAGACATCTCTTGTGATCCGTCTATTCGCCTTCGAAGAGCGCGTCAATGAACTCGTCAGCGTCGAACGGCTCTAGGTCGTCCACACGCTCTCCCGTGCCAATAAACTTGATCGGCAGACCCAGCTCGGAAGCGACGGCAAAGGCGATGCCGCCGCGCGCCGTGCCGTCCAGCTTGGTCAGCACCACGCCGCTCACGCCCGTATCCTGCACGAACTGCTTCGCCTGCGCCAGGCCGTTCTGCCCGGTAGTGGCGTCCAGTGTCAGCAGCACCTCATGTGGAGCCTCGGGATCATAGCGTTGGAGAACGCGCACGATCTTCTTCAGTTCCTCCATCAGATTTGTCTTCGTATGAAGCCGCCCAGCGGTATCCACCAGCAGCACGTCAACGCCACGCGATTGCGCGGCCTGCATGGCGTCATAGACCACAGCGGCGGCGTCGGCGCCCTGATGTTGCGCGATCACAGGCGTCCCGATGCGCTCGCCCCAGGTTTTGAGCTGTTCGACCGCCGCCGCGCGGAAAGTGTCTCCCGCGGCCAGCATGACACGATGCTTCTGCTTCTTGAGCAGGTTAGCGATCTTGGCGATGCTGGTCGTCTTGCCTACGCCGTTGACCCCGACGAAAAGCACCACCGTGACCGGCGACGTATCCGAAAAGACCAGCGGCTCTGGCTCGCCAAGCAGCAACGCCATCTCTTCTTTCAGGGCGCCGCGCAGCTCCGAGCCACGTGTCAGCCGGTCCGCCTCGACACGTTCGCGCAGCACGGTCATCAGCCGCTCGGTCGTCTCGACGCCGACATCACTGCTGATGAGCGTCTCTTCCAGCTTGTCCCAGAGGTCATCGGTGATCGGGTCATTGGCGAACGAATCGTTGACGCTCCCGAAGAGCTTCCGTGTCCGGCCCAGGCTCAGCTTGAACGGGTTGAATCGGAAGCCACGCCGGGGCGACTCGTCGGCGGATTCAGCGACAGCGCGCTCGCCCGGCTCTCCGGCGGTGTCCACAGGAAGCGGCGGCGCGGCAGGCTCCGCTGGCGACGACTCCTCCGCGGCGGCGGGTTCAGAAATATCCGCGCTTTCAGGTGAGGCTACCTCTTCATCGCTCGTGAGCTCCTCACCGCGCTCCTCGATCCGCTCCTCCGCTGGCTGTCCAAACAGGCTCTTGCGCAAGCGCTCAAACACGGTTCATCCCCTGGGTTGGGCCGCGCGCGGTTTACGATCTACCGCGGCGCCAGCCCGTATGCGTAACAAGCGAGCGGCGGAGGCTGCGTGCCACGCGCGAGCCCCCACCGTTAAGACTGGCTCGCGCCTAGCGTTGCGGGCGATGCGGATAGGCGGAAGCATCCGTCACTGGCTCATTTATAAAGATGTCGCCATTTCGAATCTTGACATTAAAGCGACACTCAGGATTCGTGCAAACCCAGGCTTTAAACTGGATGGACGCTCCCTGACTCCCGAAATCAGACAGTGGCACCAGATCTCCAGCGCCACACTTGCGGCATCGCGGAAACTCAATATCCACGTTGCTCGCCCCCTTCCACAAGGATCACGGCCCGCTCCACGCCCAACTCCCCATCTACCACGAGAGCGCATACTCGTGGCGCGCCAGGCTGCAGAACAGGTGAATAGGGCACGAGTCGAAATCCACCGCTACGTCCACCGCTCCGGGCGTGTGATGAGCGTGCCAAGGACACTATACCATCGGCGCGCTCGAATTACCCCTTTTTCGCCATAAGAAGCATATTTCTTGAGACGTTCATCGTATTACGCAAGCCACAGGCCACTGACGTTGGGGTAGCCCAGAAAAGCTACGCGCCCAGATGCGCACGTCAATCATTATTTAAGGGGAAACCGAGCGGTCGTTGAATCCAAACGCACGGTGAAAGACGATAAGCGCGGACATGAGGCATTTGGGGCGCATGAGCGGGCGCTGTGCCTGACTGGTAACACAAACCGTTAAAACTAGGCGAAGCCCTAATAAAACCCCAAGTTGCGCATTGTATCACCGCGCGCCGCGTCTCTTGTACAGGTGATGCGCGGGGGATATACTGGCTCCATGGCTACTATGGCTGAGCGCGCGGGGCCAAAGGGACACGCACGGGGACGCGACACGCTGCGGAGAAGAGGATGACAGGCATGGATAATCAGCGCCGCCCAGACCGCCCGCGACGCAACCGGACTCGCGAAAGTGAGTCGCGAAAAGACACCCTGAGCGGCGCCGTTGAGCTCCTGGATGAGACGGATCTCGCAGGCATCCCACGCGACCTCCCTGTGCTGCCAGTGCGAAACACCGTGCTCCTGCCCCATATGGTTGTGCCGTTGTTCGTTGATCGCGAGCCCGCGCTACGCGCCGTCGAGTATGCGATGGCGCACGATCGCGCGATCCTGATCGTCACCCAGCGCTCCGAACGCATCAGCGATCCTTCGCCACAGGATGTCTATACGATGGGGACGGAGTGCGTTATCAGCCGGGTGACGCGGCTGAATGACGGCGCGACCAGCGTGATGGCGCAGGGTGTCCGTCGCTTCCGTATTCATGAATGGCTCCCTCAAGCCGCCTTTGGACGCGCGCGTGGCGTCGCGTATGAAGAACCCAGCGAGCGTGGTCCGCAGGTCGAGGCGCTGGCCCGCGCGGCGCTGCGCAGCTTTGAGGATGTGACGAAGCTCAGCCAGAAACTCACCGAGGACAGCTACATCCAGGCGCTCAATATAGAGACTCCCGGCGCGCTGGCGGACTTCATCGCCGCGCAGATCGAGCCCCCCATCGAGGCGCGGCAGGACCTGCTCGAAACCCTCTGGCCTTCCCAGCGGCTCCGGCGCGTGACGCTCTTGCTGAGCAACGAGATCACCGTGCTGGAGCTGGAGCGCAAGATTCAGGATGAGGTCCAGCGCGAAGTGGACCACGGGCAGCGCGAGTACTACCTGCGCGAACAGTTGCGCGCTATCCACCGTGAGCTGGGCGAGCACGACCCCGCGACCCGCGATAATGACGAACTGCGCGAGAAAATTCTGGCCGCGGGCATGCCGGAAGAGCCCCTGACACGCGCGATGCGCGAACTGGAGCGCATGGAGGCGATGCCACCAATGGCCCCAGAGTACGGCGTGCTGCGGACGTACCTCGACTGGCTGATCGCTCTCCCCTGGTCAGCGCGCACGGCTGACACGATAGACCTGCGCCGCGTGGCGGAGACGCTGGACGCCAATCACTTTGGCTTGCAAAAAGTCAAAGACCGCATTATCGAGTTCATGGCGGTGCGCAAGCTGGCCCCAGAGGGACGCGCGCCAATCCTGTGCCTGGTGGGGCCGCCGGGGGTGGGCAAAACCTCGCTGGGGCGCAGCATCGCTGACGCGCTGGAGCGCAAATTTGTGCGCGTCTCGCTGGGCGGTGTGCGCGACGAGGCGGAGATACGCGGCCACCGGCGCACCTACGTTGGCGCGCTGCCAGGCCGCATTATCCAGACGATGAAGCTGGCCGGTGTCACCAACCCGGTATTCGTGCTCGACGAGATTGACAAGCTCGCATCGGACTTTCGGGGCGATCCCGCCGCCGCGCTGCTAGAGGCGCTGGACCCGGAGCAGAATAACACCTTCTCGGATCACTATCTAGAGATCGCCTATGATCTCTCGAAAGTCATGTTCATCCTGACCGCCAATACGTTGCAGACGATTCCCGCGCCGCTGCGTGACCGCATGGAGATCATCGAGATTCCGGGCTATACCGAGGAGGAGAAAGCGCATATCGCACGACGGTTCCTGATTCCACGCCAGATGATTGACGCCGGTCTCTCGCTCAACCGTGTCGAGATTGACGATGAAGCGGTGGCGCGCATCATCCGCGAGTATACATATGAGGCGGGCGTTCGCGGGCTGGAGCGCGAGATCGCCGCGATCATGCGGCGAGTGGCGCGGCGGGTAGCGGAAGGACGGCGCCACAAGGCGCATGTGACAGCGCAGCGCGTGCCTGCCTATCTGGGGCCGCAGAAGCACTATCCCACTGAGGCCGAGACGGACGACCTGATCGGCGCGGCGACCGGACTGGCATGGACCCCAGCGGGCGGCGACCTGACGATGGTCGAGGCGCAGGCCGTGCCGGGTCACGGGGCGATGATCCTGACCGGCCAGCTTGGCGACGTCATGAAGGAATCGGCGCAGGCGGCGCTGACGCTCATTCGCGCGCGTGCGAACGCGCTGGGCCTCCCCGACGCTTTCCACGAGCGCACCGACATCCACATCCATCTGCCCGCGGCGGGCATACCCAAAGATGGACCCTCGGCGGGCGTGACCATGATCGTCGCCATGGTTTCGGCGCTGACGGGGCGCTCAGTGCGGCGTGACGTGGCGATGACAGGCGAGATCACGCTGCGCGGGCGTGTGCTTCCGGTCGGTGGCGTCAAAGAGAAGGCGCTAGCGGCCAGCCGCGCTGGGATAACCACTGTGCTCTTGCCGCGCCGGAATCTGCGCGACCTGGATGACGCGCCCCAGGATGTGCGCGAGCGCCAGGCGCTCGTTCCACTGGATACGATTGACGACGTGATAGCGCACGCATTATGCGAGGCGCCGCGCTCCCCGCGTGTAGAGCCGGCGGCGACAGTATCAGGCGCGCTGACTGGGCGGGCGCAGCGTCCTTCACGCCCGCTCGTAGACCCGGTAGCGGCCAGCGGGAGGGGTGAGCGTCCCCGCCCGCGAGCGGACGCCGTTGTCGCGGGACGGTCGGCGGCGCCGATCGGGTCCGGGATGTGAGCGGATTGGCGCGCCACAACGTATACCTCTTATGGAGGAATCCAGCCGGTGTGAGTTCCCGCCAGAGCAGTAGCGCTACACTGGCGGGAAGCGCGGCGAAACGGAGGGCATCGTGAGCGCAGGCGCGCCGCGACCAGAGCTATCCATCATCATCCCCGCATATAACGAAGCGCGGCGGCTGTCAGAAAGCATCGCCCAACTTCAGAGCTACCTCCAAACGCAGCGCTTCCTGAGCGAAGTCATCATCGTAGATGACGGTAGCACGGACAGCACCGCCGCCGTGGTGCGCTCATGGATGGGACGCTGGCATGCGCTGCGGCTGATCCGCGCTCCACATCAGGGCAAAGGGAGCGCAGTGCGCGCGGGCGCGCTGGCGGCGCAAGGGGCGTGGATCTATCTCGCGGACGCGGATTTCTCCGTCCCGGTCGAGGAAATATCATGCTTCCTGAAGGAACCGCCGCCGCGTGAGGACCTGCGCATCGGCTCGCGCGAAGCTCCGGGCGCGCGTCGCTATGGCGAGCCGTACTTCCGGCATGTGATGGGGCGCGTCTTCAATCTGGTCGTGCGCATGCTGCTCGTGCCTGGCGTCTCCGATACGCAGTGCGGCTTCAAGCTGCTGCGGCGCGAGGTCGCGCTTGATCTGTTCCTCCACCAGACAATCCCCGGCTGGGCGTTTGATGTCGAGCTGCTCTATATCGCCCGCGCACGCGGCTATAGCGTCCGCGAGATACCCGTGCCGTGGTACTTCCGCACAGGAAGCAAAGTCCACCCCGCCCGTGACACCATCGGCATGCTGCGTGACCTCTTCGCTATCTGGCGCAACGCGCTGCGCGGGCGCTACCAGCGGCGCGTCGTTCCCCATCCCACCTATGCTCCCGAATCCGAAGTGATCGCGGGATTCGAGATCGAAACGCCTCACAGCGCCACCAGTCTCCCCGACTGAGCGCGCTCGCGGCGCTCTCACCGCAGGAGTGATTGGGCGGCGGTTTGGGCGTAGCTGGCAAAGCCAGACGCGACGACGATGAACAGGGCCGTGAGCGCGGCGCAGACCGCCAGCGCAAAGCGATAGCCCCATGTGAAGGGAATGCCAGGCGCCGCCGCTATAGCGGCGGGAGCCACCTCCACGGCAGGCTCAGGCATAACATTGCCGCCAGAGGAAGCGCCAGCGGCCACCAGCTCGCGCTCTGGCTGGGGCGCAGGGGTCACGCCGCGCGCGTGCGGCTCCACGAAGTACATCGCCCAGACGACGCGCAGATAGTAGAACATGCCGAACACACTGGCCAGCACGCCGATGATCGCCAGCGGGACTTGCCCGCCTGTCATCGCCGCGTAGAAAACGACGTATTTGCCCAGGAAGCCAGCGGTTGGCGGGACGCCCGCGAGCGAGAAAAGGAAGAGCGCCATCACGGCCGCCAGCGTCGGGCTACGCCGGGAGAGACCGGCGAAATCGTCGAGCGAAGTCCCGCGACCATCGTTGTGCTCTATGAGCGCGACAACGCCAAACGCGCCCGCATTCGCGACCGCGTACGTCGCAAGGTAAATGAGCAGCGACGTGATTGCCTGGGAGGATGCGGTCGTGACGGCGACCAGCATGTAGCCAGCGTTGGCGATACTGGAATAGGCGAGCATGCGCTTCACGTCGCGCTGCGAGATGGCCAGCAGATTGCCTCCGACCATCGTCAGTACAGCGATGGCCCAGAACACGGGCTCCCAGCGGAACGCCTGTGAGGAGAGCGCGGCGATGAAGACACGCGCGATGGCGGCGAACGCGGCCACCTTGACCCCAACGGACATGAACGCGGTCACGGGAGTAGGCGCGCCCGTATAGACATCGGGTGTCCACGCCTGGAAAGGAATCGCCGAAACCTTGAAGCTGAAACCGACCGCGAGCAACCCCATGCCAACGAGCAGCAGCGGCCCAAAGCCCTCACTGTTGAGCGCCTGGTGTGTCCGCAGGAACGCGGAGATGTCCGCGAGGCTGGTCGTCCCAGTGGAGCCGTAGGTCAACGAGATGCCATAGAGCAGAAACGCGGAAGCGAACGAGCTGAGGATAAAGTATTTCATGCCCGCTTCCTGTGCGCGCAGGCGCGTCTGTGGCAGCGCGCACAGCACATAGAGCGCGAGCGAGAGCGTCTCGAGGCCAAGGAAGACCAGCATCAGATTGTCGGCCGCCGCCATCAGCATCATGCCAAGCGCGCTCACCTGAATCAGCGCGTAATATTCGCCCTCGCGGTTGACGCCCTGGCGTTCCAGATAGCCAGGCGAGAAGAGCAGACCAGCGCCCAGCGCGAACAGAATCACCGCTCCGGAGAAGATTGATACGCCATCCATGCTCACCATTCCATAGAACGCAGTGGCGCTACCGCTGAGGCTAGCGACATAGCCAAGCGAGATCCCGGACGCGATCACTCCAATCAGGCCGATATACGCCAGCCAGCGCTTGTGGCCAGCCGGTAGCGCCAGATCCACCAGCAAGGTGAGAAATACCGCCGCCAGCAGAATAAGCTCCGGCAGGATGTGAAGCCAATCGCTCAAAGGCGGTATATAGGTGAACGGTGAGGTTCCTGACATCGTTGGTCGCTCCCGGCCAGAATTCAGCGTGCGTCAGTCGCGTCGCGAAAGCCTTTATGGACGACCAGGCGCGCTGAGATGGACATTTTCGGGCGGCATCAGCAGACTCTGGGCAGTGTTTAGCCCTATGACGATCTGATTGGTAGTCGCTTCAGTGCGCGCGGTGACGGTGTTGGGCGCGACACCGAGATAGAACATCAGCGCGATCAGCGGCAGCAGCGCGAGCGCCTCACGCCAGCCCAGATCGCGTATGGCGCCAGAGCCACGCCTCTCGGCGCGCCTACGCGCCGGAGCGCCAGGGCCACTCGCCACAGCGCCTCCAGCCAGAAGCGCCTCGGCGACGGGGCCTTTCTCGGGAGTAGGCCCCTGCATCATCCCCTGGAAAAAGCGCAGCATATACCAGGCGGCGGGAATGACGACCAGCGTCGCCACGGCGCCGTAAACGGGGCTCGCATGGAACGCGCCCAGGAAGGCGAGGAACTCGCCCGCGAAGCTGCTGAGTCCCGGCAGGCCTAGCGCGGCGAGCGAAGCGATCATGAAAGCGGTAGCCAGCCATGGCAGGCGTGTGGCCAGCCCGCCAAACTCGGTGAGGCGGCGCGCGTTCACCCGCTCCTCAACAGCGCCCGCGATCAGGAAGAGCGCCGCAATGATGACCCCATGATTGATCATCTGCAGAATCGCGCCCTGAATACCCTGCTGGTTCATGGCGAAGATCGCCAGAATGATGACGCTCATGTGGCTGAGGCTGACGTAGGCCAGCAGTCGCTTGATGTCATTCGAGACCAGCGCCTGCGCCGCGAAGTACAGGATGCCGATGACCGCGAGCGTGCCAATCAGCGGGAAATATTGGATGGCGGCCTTGGGGAAAAGCGGCAGGACGAAGCGCAGCATCGCGTAGACGGCGGTCTTCGCCATGACGCCCGCGACCATGACCGCGACTGGCGCTGGCGCCTGCGTATAGGCGTCTGGCGCCCAGTTGTGCAGCGGGAATAGGCCAGCCTTGACAGCGAACGCGGCCATGAACGCGAAAAACAGGACTGGTTGCGCGTATGCTGGAACCCCCTTCGCAAGCAGCGTTGAGAGGTCCAGCGAGAACGGAATATTCGCCGCTGACGTGGTGACGACGCCAACCCAGATGATTCCGATGAGCATCAGCAGCGAGCCAGCGGCAGTGTAGAGCACGAACTTGATGGCGGCGTATGTGCGGCGCGGGCCGCCAAACATGCCCACCAGCAGATACGCCGGGACAAGCATCAACTCCCAGAAGATGTAGAACAGGAAGAGATTGGTAGCGAGGAAGACGCCCTGCATCGCGCCGGAAAGCGCCAGCATCAGCGCCACATACCCGCGCGAACGCTCGCCACGCGCCAGGTCAGCGGGTGAAGCGATCAGCGCCACCAATGTCAGCAGCGCGTTGAGGCCCAGAAGGAAGACGCTCAGCCCGTCTACGCCAAGCGTGTACGTCACGCCCAGTTCTGGTAACCACGGCTGACTCTCAGCAAGCTGAAAGCCAGTGGTCGAGCTGGAAAAGAGCGGAATGACCGCTAGCGAGAGCCCCAGCCCGATCACAGCGATGGCGATGCCCCACCCCCACGCGGCGCGGCGCGGCATGATAAGCGCGATGAGCGCGCCGATGAGCGGCACGGCGATGATCGCGCTGAGCAGCGGAAACTGTGTCATATCATCTGCACCAGGCGGGGCCGCTCGCGGCGTCCGCGCTGCTCTCCGTTCTCCGACATCCGTTTTATGGTTGGTGGTCGCGCCAGCGGCGTTGGGAACTTCCCGCGTTACTGGCTGACCGCGATGAAATAGACCAGTACGATGATAGCGCCCAGGAAAAGCGTCAGCACATAGTTGCGCAGATAGCCGGTCTGGAAGCCGCGCAGGCCTTCGCTGAGGCCGTCGAAGGCGTCACCAGTTCCGCGCGCGCCAGCGTCGAGCACGCCATCCTCCACGCCTGTGCGCAGCAGCCGCGAGAGCGCCAGGAGCGGGCGCACGATGACCATTTCGTACAGGTCATCCACATACCAGCGCCGCCGCAGGAAGGTGACAAACGCATGCGCCTCAGCGGCGGGAACGCTCCCCGCGCCGTAGCGCGCCCAGGCCAGCGCGATGCCCGCGAGAGCGCAGATCAGCCCCGCGCCGAGCGAGAGCCAGAACAGGCCCGCGGAAAGCTCTGGCGCGGTGGGCGCGGTCGTCGCCAGGAAGCCGTTGAGCCAGCCGCTCCCCGGCAGATCAATCACGCCGCCAACAATGGATAGCAGACCTAGCGTGTACATCGGCCACATCATCGCCGCGCCCGGCATATGCACGCCAGCCAGCGGGTCGCCAGCAGTCGCGCGGGCGCCATGACCGACGCTCACCGGCTCACCGCGATAGGTTCCAAAGAACGTGACGAAGATCAGCCGGAAGATATAGAAGCCAGTCATGATCGCTGTCGCCAGGCCCACCGCGTAAAGGACGTACCAGCCCGGAGCGCCAGTCTCGCTGGCGCGGGCCAGGACAGCCCCAAGCACCGCGTCTTTGCTCCAGAAGCCAGCGAAGGGGAAGATGGCCGCCAGCGCCAGCCCGGAAACGACGAACAGCCAGAAGACATTGCCCAGTCGCCCCCGCAATCCGCCCATCTTGCGGATGTCCTGCTCGCCACCGAGCGCGTGGATTACCGCGCCCGCGCACATGAAGAGCAGCGCCTTGAAGAAGGCGTGCGTCACGAGGTGGAAGATGCCGGAACTAAACCCGCCCGCGGCTTCGCCCATGAACATATAGGCCAGCTGGCTCATCGTCGAGTAGGCGAGGATGCGCTTGATGTCCGTCTGGGCGCAGGCGATGGTGGCGGCGAAGAACGCCGTCGCGCCGCCAACGATGGCTACCACCACCAGCGAGTCTGGCTGGGCCTGGAACAGCGTATGCGTCCGCGCGACCAGGTAGACGCCAGCGGTCACCATCGTCGCGGCATGGATCAGCGCGCTGACCGGGGTCGGGCCTTCCATCGCGTCCGGCAGCCAGACATGCAGCGGAAGCTGCGCAGACTTGGCGACGGCGGCGACAAAGAGCAGCAGCGGGATCGCCAGTGTGATGACCAGCGGCTGCGCGGCTCCCGCTGACGAATTCAGGCCCAGGACGCGGCTATACGAGAGGTCGCCCGCGCCCGCGTCAAAGAGCAGGAAGATGGCGATCATCATCCCGAAGTCACCGATGACGTTGACCACGAACGCCTTGCGCGCGGCGGCGACCGCTGTGGGCCGCGTATACCAGTAGCCGATCAGCAGGAACGACGCGAGACCGACACCCGCCCAGCCGATCAGCAGGAACAGGAAGTTATCGGCGGCGACCAGCAGCGCCATCGCGAAGACGAAAAAGTTCATGTACGAGAAGAAGCGCCAGTAGCCGGGATCACCTTCCATGTAGCCAATCGAGTAGACATGGATGAGGAAGCCGACGCCAGTGACGACCAGCAGCATGATCGCCGAGAGGGGATCATTGAGCAGGCCAAAAGTGATATTCAGCGATCCAGCGTGAATCCATGTCCCATAACTGGTATCCACCTCGCGCAGTTGGGCGGGCTGGCCGAGCAGATAAACGAAATCGGCCACCGCCAGCGCGAAGGCGACCAGGATCGTCCCGCAGCCGATAATCGAGATGGCGGCGCGGGGCAACGCGCGGCCAAAGAGGCCGAGCGCCACAAACCCCACCAGCGGGGCCAGCAGTATGAACAGGGTGAGATTCATTGCGCTAGCCCTTCAACGAGTTAAGCTCATCCACATCTATACTCGTGCGACTGCGGAAGATCGAGACAATGATCGCCAGCCCGACGACAACCTCGGCGGCGGCGACTGTCAGCACGAGAAAGACAAAGATCCAGCCTTCAACAGAGTCGAGGAAACTCGCGAAAGCCATGAACGAGAGGTTCACCGCGTTGAGCATCAGCTCAATAGACATAAACATCACCAGCGGGTTGCGTCGCGCGAGCACGCCGAACGCGCCAATCGCGAACAGCATCCCGCTGACGATCAGATACGCTGAAAGTGGCATGGCAGGCTCCTCCAGACGCTACTTGCCAGCCCGGTTGGGGCGACGGCCCAGCGCGACCGCGCCTAGCGCCGCCGCCACCAGCAGCACGCCGGTGACCTCGAACGGGAAGACGTAGCCGTGGAAGAGCGCCAGCCCAAAGGTTTCCGTGCTGCCCTGCGAGATGACTGAGCTGAGCGCGGAAGCGCCAGTAGCCTTCGCGTCCGTGGCGATGGCCCCAGAAAGCGCGGCGTAAGCGATACCGCCAGCTAGAATCAGCGCCATACCGGCGCCAGCGCCCCACTGCCAGCGCAGCGGGTCCGCGCGCTCATTCACCGAGACGCCGCCGGGCGTCAGCATCGTGACGACGAAGAGGAACAGCACCATCACCGCGCCAGCGTAGATCAGCACCTGAATCGTGGCGATGAAGAGCGCGTTCAGCAACAGGAAGAACAGCGCCAGGCTTAGCAGGTTGACGATCAGGCTCAGCATGCTATAGACCGCGTTGCGGTTGAGGATAACGCCGAGCGCCGAAGCGAGCGCGACCGCCGACAGAACGTAGAACGAAATCTGCGTGAAGAGCATACCCTACGCTTCCTCCGCCGCTGTTTCGTCGCGTGCGGCCTGCTCGTCGCCAAGCTTGATCTCCTGCCGGGCAAGCAGATCGCCCTGGCCAACCGCCGTCGCCGTCGCGACCTGCCCGTCAAAAAAGCCCTGACGGCTAGGGACAGGTGTGGTGGTATCTTCCGGCGGGGGAGACGTCCAGGCGTCGAGCGAGCCGCGCGTGGCGGAGCCCTCTGGCTCCAGCAACTGCTCTTTGTGGTAGATGAGGTCCTCCGGGCGCATGCTGGCCAGTTCGTAGATGTTCTCCAGCGTAATCGCGCCGGTTGGGCAGGCCTGCTCACAATAGCCGCAGAAGATACAGCGCAGCAGGTTGACATCGAAGATGCGGGCGTAGCGCTCGCCAGGCGAGACGCGGTTCTCCTCGGTGTTCTCGGCCGCCTCGATGTAGATCGCGTCCGCGGGACAGGCCCCCGCGCACAGGAAGCAGCCGACACAGCGCTCCAGCCCGTTCTCGTAGCGGTGGAGCACATGGCGTCCCCGGAACCGGCTGGGAAGCTGGCGCTTCTCTTCGGGGTATGAAACCGTGGTGGGCTTTTTGCCTAGCTCTCGGAGTGTCGTGGCCAGGCCTTTGAGTATCTCCATCGCCATCTATCGTTCTCTCCCCATTATGCCGCTACTGGCCACCGGCGCTCGCGCCAGCCGCCGCGCGTTTCGAATCACCCGCGCTCACCGCGTCCGCGGCTGGCGCGAGTTGTCCGGAGACCAGCCGCACAGACGCGGGCAGCTCCGGGCTGACGCTGGAGATGCGCGCTGGAGTTGGCCGGCTCTGACGCATGCGGGTGTAGTAGATCACGCCGCCAATCAGGATAATTCCCAAGCCAAACAGACCACTCACCCACCAGGGGAGGCCGAGCGCGACGACAACGGCGGTCGCTAGCGCGTTCAGCGCCGCCAGCGGCAGCAGCGTCTGCCAGCCAAAGCGCATCAACTGGTCGTAGCGGATGCGTGGCAGGGTGGCGCGCAGCCAGATAAAGACGAACAGGAAGAAGGCGACCTTG
>JAKAIY010000090.1 GCA_021814145.1 Chloroflexota bacterium | reverse complement strand
GATGACATCGAGGTTCTCACGCACGGTCAGCTCTGGGTAGGCGTATGGCGTCTCCACGAGATAGCCCACGCGCCCCCACAAGTCAGCGGCGCCAGCGCGTACCGGCGCGCCAAAAATCTCGGCGCTCCCGCTGGTAGGCCGCGCCATGCCGAGCAGCATGCGGATCGTGGTCGTCTTACCCGCGCCGTTGAGACCGAGGAAACCGTATATCTCGCCGCGGCCCACGCGGAGTGAGAGCCGCTCGACAGCCGTGCGCCCACCGTAGGTTTTGGTCAGGTTGGAGGAGCCAATCGCGTTATCCATGAACGGGGCTCAATTCATTCCCAAGCGCGACGAACGCCTGGTCAATGAGGTCGGGCAATTCGCGCGCGTCGTTACTTTCGGCCCAGGTTTCGACGGCGATGGTGATGGCGGCGAGACACACCGCCGCTACGACGCGGGCGCGCAGGCCAGGTTCGTCATCAGCCGGCCCACTGGAGGCGACAAGCGCGGCGGCGATCAGGCGCTCCGTCGCGCGCTGCTGCTCCCATTGCCGCGCCCGCAGCGCCGCCGAGCCAAGGATGAGCCGCGTCCTGGCCAGCAAGGCGTCGCGGTTGGCGGCATAGACGAGGTCCAGCCCTTCACGGATCGCCCGCCAGACTTTCTCGATATCAGGCTCATTCGCGGGCCGCGCGCTGATGCGTCCGGCGATCAGCGCGTCGTACTCATCCGAGAGCACGACATCTTCCTTGGTTGGGAAGTAGCGGAAAAACGTCATGTGCGAGACGCGAGCGGCGGCGGCGATCTCCTCAACGGTCACGCTGTCGTAGCCCCTGGCCAGAAATAAGCGCAGCGCCTGCTTTTGAATAGCCGTGCGGGTCATCGCTTTCTTGCGCTCCCGCAGACTCGGTGTGGCGCTCATGGCATCTCCGCTTGATAAGGCGTTTTGCGCCTGTATGATTATCATGTTAGTCGCTAACACATGTTAGCGACTAACATGATAATAGAACGAGGATATCCCGTGGTCAAGAGGGAGGGTTAGCGCTCGACCAAAGTGCGGGGCGTTGTGTGGGAGACGCGCGCCGGAGTAGTGAGCGTGGCGCTTCCGACGCGCCTACCGCCGCTCACGCGCCTTGCGCTGCAGCTCGTAGAGGCGGCCAATCGCCTCCAGCGGTGTCAGCTCGTCAATCTCCAGCGCCTTCAGCTCCTCGATGATGGGGTCTGGCTCAGCGGAGAAGAGCGTCAACTGCGCTACCTGTGGTGGGGCCATCTCCCGCATGCGCTGGCGGCGGTGTCCCAGGTCGCCCTTGCGCTCTAATTCCTCAAGCGCCTCCTCGGCGCGGCGCACCACCTGGCGCGGGATGCCCGCCAGCTGGGCGACGTGGATGCCGTAGCTCTTGTCAGCCCCACCTGGCACGATGGTCCGCAGGAACACGACCTGCCCGTCTTCCTCGGCGACGGCCGCCGTGTATGGCCGCACACGCGGCAGCGCCCGCGCCAGCTCTACCAGCTCGTGGTAGTGCGTGGCGAAGAGGGTTCGCGCGCCGCGGCTGCGGTTGTTGTGCAGGTATTCAACGATGGCGCGGGCGATGGCCAGCCCGTCGTAGGTGCTGGTGCCGCGCCCGATCTCATCCAGGATGACCAGGCTGCGCGGTGTGGCGTGGCGCAGGATCGTCGCCGTCTCCACCATTTCCACCATGAACGTGCTCTGGCCGGTGGCGAGGTCATCCTGCGCGCCGATGCGGGTGAAGATGCGGTCCACCAGTCCGATGCGCGCCGATTCCGCCGGGACGAACGAGCCGATCTGCGCCATCAGCGTGATCAGCGCCACCTGCCGCAGATAGGTGGATTTGCCCGCCATGTTCGGCCCTGTCAGCAGCAGGATCTGCGCGTCGCTGGTGGACATCTCGGTATCGTTGGGGACGAAGGCCACGTCGCGCTGTGTCGCCTCCACCACCGGATGCCGCCCGGCGATGATGTGGATCGTGTCGCTCTCATCCAGCGCAGGGCGGCAGTAATTGCGCCGCGCCGCCACTTCGCCCAGCGCCAGCAGCGTATCCAGCTCCGCCAGCGCCCGCGCCGTCCGCAGAACCCGCTCGCCCCACTGCTCCGCCACATCGGCGCGCAGCGCGGCGAAGAGCTCTTGCTCCAGCTTGACGCTCTTCTCATGGGCGTTCAGGATCAGCGCCTCATACTCCTTGAGGTCAGGTGTGATGAAGCGCTCGCCCGTGCTGAGCGTCTGCTTGCGGATGTAGTCCTCTGGCACGCGGCTCAACTGCGAGTTGGAGACCTCAAGGTAGTAGCCAAAGACCTTGTTATAGCCGACTTTGAGCGTGCTGATGCCGCTGCGCTCGCGCTCCTTGCGCTCCAGGTCGGCCACCCACTGCCGCCCGTTGCGCGCCGCGTCAGTCAGCGTGTCGAGCTCAGCGTGATAGCCCTGGCGGATGACGCCGCCCTCGGCCATCGTCAGCGGCGGCTCGTCCACCAGCGCGGAAGCGATCAGCGCCTGAAGCTCCGGAAGCGGGTGGATGGCGGCGCAGACTCGCGCCAACCCTTCCGGCGCGTCCACCGTCGCCGCCGCTACCTCCTCCACCGCGCGCAGGCCATGCGCGAGAGCCACGAGGTCGCGCGGCGTGGCGATGCGTTGCAGCGCGCGGTTGATCAGCCGCTCGATGTCCCCCGCCCGGCTCAGGATAGGCGTCAGCCGCGCGCGCAGCGCCACCTGCTCCTTCGCCACCGCCACCGCGTCCTGCCGCTCGCGCAGGCGCCCCAGATCCAGCAGTGGCTCGCCCAGCCAGCGCCGCAGCAGCCGCCCGCCCATCGGCGTGCGTGTGTAGTCCAGCACGCCAAGCAGCGAGCCTTTGCTTCCACCGCCACGCCCGCTCTCGAACAGCTCCAGGTTGCGTCGTGTGTGCGCGTCGAGCGTCATGAAGCCGCTGACGCTGTAGGTCTCCAGGCCGGTGATCTGCGCCAGCGCGCCGCGCTGCGTCTCCTGCAGGTAGGCCAGGATAGCTCCCGCGGCGCGCACGGCCAGGGGCAGTGACTCGCAGCCAAACGGCTCCAGCGACGCCACATGAAAGTGTTCCAGCAGGCGCTCGCGGGCGGTATCCTCGCGAAAGTAGCGCGCGTCCCAGGGAGTGACGGTCAGGCTGTGGCGCGGGTCGAGCGCGGCCAGCCGCTCCGCCAGGCTGGCGGGCTCGTCGTCGCCATCATCGCTCATGGCTGAGGCGTGATCATCGTCGCCGCGCCGCGCCGCGCGGCGCGGCAGCGGGACGCGAACGGGCCGCGCCGCCTCTACCAGCGCCTCCGCCGGCTGCACGCGCGTCAGCTCCTGCGCCAGCGCGGCTTCGGGATCGGTGGCGGAGAACTGGGCGCAGGCGAACTCGCCAGTGGTGATGTCCACCCAGGCGACGCCGACCGCGTCGCGGCTGAGCGCGGCGGCGGCCAGGAAGTTGTTGCGCTTGGCGGCCAGCATCGCCGGGTCCACGACCGTGCCGGGCGTGACGACGCGGATGACCTCGCGCTCGACCAGCCCGCGCGAGAGCGCCGGGTCGCTGACCTGCTCGCAGATCGCGACGCGGTAGCCCTTGCTGATCAGGCGCGCGATATACCCATCGGCGGCGTGGTGCGGCACGCCCGCCATCGGCGAGCGCAAGCCCCGTCCGAAGTCGCGCTTGGTTAGCGTGATCTCCAGCTCGCGGGCGACGAGTTCGGCGTCATCGTCGAACATCTCGTAGAAGTCGCCCAGGCGGAAGAAGAGGATCGCGTCGGGATACTGGCGCTTGACGCTCAGGTACTGCTGGCGGATCGGGCTTTGCTCCCGCTCCGCTGGCTCGCTGTTCCTTCCCGTCTCTATCTCGCGCTCTTCCACGCTTACGCTCTCGCCTTTCTCCAACTCAGCCACGTGACACCCATCGCGTGACACAGTATACCCACCTGGCAGGACGAGCGGCGCGCCTTCGCAGCCGCGCCACTACCCCCTTCGGCTTCCATTCCCACGCGCCCGCCTTTGGACGGTTCCCAGAATGGGAACCTATGCGACCCTGCGCGCTCGGTGAAACGTTTGTTTCATACATCTCATGTCATACCACACCGTGCGCGCCGCCTGGTTTTCTTGCGGCCCTTCGCCGCGCTCTGCTATCCTGATGGGCGGGAGGCGGACGGCGGTGGCGCGCGACTGGTTCAGGGGAGAGCGGCGGCATGGTGACGGAGGGCGCTGGAAGCGACTCCGGCTGGCGCGAGATGACGGCGGGTGAGATTCAAGCGGCGGCGCGTGCGGGCGAGCTGACCGGCGCCATGACGCCGGGCGCGCCGCTGGGCGTGGTCGCGCCAGAAGGTCTGCCGCGCGCGGTGCGGCTGATAGGGCGCGAGGAGCCGCTCGAGCGCGCGCTGGCTCGCCTGGCGGACGCCGACGCGCCAGTGGTTCTCACCATCAGCGGGCCACCAGGCGTGGGCAAGACGGCCTTCGCGGCGGAGATCGTGGCGCGGGCTGGCGTCGGCGGGCTATTCCCCGGCGGTGTGGTGTGGCTCTCATGTGAAGAACTGAGCGGCGACGCCGGACTGGAGGCGACGCTGACCCGCGTAGCGCGCTCGATTGGCGTCGAGCCGGAAGGAAAAACCAGCCTCGAAGTATGGCAGGCGGAGCTGCGCGACACCCTGCGCGCTGGGGATGGGCCGCGCCTGCTGCTGGCGCTGGACAGCGTGGAGCCCGCGCTGGACTGGACGGCGCTGCTGGATACCCTGGCCGGCGGGCGCGCGGCGCTGCTCCTCACCGCGCGCCAGACGCTTCAGGACGGCGGGACGCAAGATGAGCCGCTCGCGCCACTCGATCTGGATTCCGCGGCGGAGCTGTTCCGCCAGCGACTCCATCAGGGCGATCATGCGCGCCCAACGGCGGAGGATGAGCCGCTGATCGCGGGCGCGGTCGCGGAGGCGGGCGGACTGCCGCTGGCGATCGGCCTTGCCGCGTCTCTCGCCGCGATCATGCGCCAGCCGCTGGATCAGCGCCCGCCCGCCGCGCGTGCGGACGAGCGGCCCTGCGGCGCGAACGCTGTTTTGCGGGCGCGCCTGGACCGTTCATGGGCCACGCTTCCCGGAACGTCGCGGCGACTCCTCGCGGGGCTGGCGCTGGTAGAAGGCGCGACGTTTCCGCGTGGGGTGGCGCTGGCGGTCGCGGGCGCCGCGCTGCGCGCTCCGGCAAGCGACGACATCGGCGTGGAAGACCCCGGAGCGGGTGAGGAATGGCGTGAGCAGGCGGCGATCGCGCTGGACGCGCTGATTGGGCTGGGTCTGGTGGAGGCGCTGGCGGCAGGACGTCTGCGCCTGCATCCGGTTATCCGGCGATACGCCGCGGCCCGGCTGCGCGAGGCGCCTGAGGATACGCGCGACGCGCTTGGCGCGGCGATGGCAGGCTGGTGGCTGGACTATGCCCGCGCGCATCAGGGAATGGACGGCGTCAGCGCGCTGGAGGCCGAAGCGGCGGGAATTATGGGCGCTATCACCTGGGCGCACGTCCGCGAGCGCCCCCATACGCTGCTCGACCTGACGCTGGCGGCTGGCTACGCCTGGCGATTGCGCGGAAGAACAGAAGATGAGCGCCATTTCCTGCCCTGGGCGGTCGCGTCGGCGCGTGCGCTCGATGACCCATCCCGGCTGCGCGCCGCGCTGCATGATCTGGCGGCCTTCAACGCGCGCGCCGCGCATGTCGCGGAGGCGCGCTCGGGCTTCGAAGAGGCGCTGCGCCTGGCCAGCGAGCAGGGTGATGGGGAGGCGGCCGCGCTGGCGCGGCATGCCCTGGATATGCTGCCACGCGAGCCATGAGCCGCGCGGGCTGTGGTAGAGTTGGGGAACGGCGCGCCCTGAGGCGGATGGAGAATGGGTCTTGCCGCGCTATCCGGTTGGGGGCGGGACTTTCCCCCCTTGGGAAGCGCCGTGCGGCGTCGTGTTACAGAGTGAGCGAGGGCAGATGGCGCGCGTAGCGGCGGTCATCCTCTGCGCGGGGCAGGGGACGCGCATGGGCGCGGGCGAGAACAAGGTTTTTCTGCCGCTGGCGGGAAAGCCCGCGCTTCTCTGGAGCGTGGCGGCGTTCGAGCGGGCGGCGGCGGTGGACGACATCCTGCTGGTGGCGCATCCTGATGAGGTGGAGCGCGTGCGCGCGCTCGTGGCGGGCGCGGAATCGCGCAAGGTCATCGGCGTGGTCGCCGGCGGGGTGCCGCGCGAGGGGTCGGAGCGGCTGGCGCTGGCGGCGCTACGGGCGCGTATCGAGTCTGGTGAGATCGGACTGGTGATGATGCACGACGCCGCGCGCCCTCTGGTCACGCCGGAAGAGATCGAGCGGCTGGCGCGCGCCGCGCGGACACTGGGCGGATGGGGTGGCGCGCTGCTGGTGGCTCCGGTCGGCCCGGACAGCGAGATTGGCCAGGTCGAGCCGGATGGGGCGCTGGCGCGGCTCTTCGCGTATGGTGAGCTGGCGCGGGCGCAGACACCGCAGGCCTTCGACGCGCGGCTGTTGCTGGCGGCCTACGACCGCGCGGAGGCCGACGGCTTTGATGGCACGGACACCGCCTCGACCGTCGAGCGGCTGGGCGCGCCTGTGCGCATCGTTTCGGGCTCTGAGGACAACCTGAAGCTGACGACGCCCGATGATTTGCTGCGGGCCGAAGTAATTGCGCGGGTGAGGACCTCACCTCCAGACCCCCTCTCTTCAGCGGAGGGGGCGATTGTTAAACAGGAAGGGGCGCGTGAGTGAGTGACCAGAAGCGGGCGGCGGAGGGGCCGCTGACGATTGCGGACGCGGCGGACGCGCTGCGGGATGGCTCGCTGACGGCTGAAGGGCTGCTGGACGCGGGGCTGGCGCGCATCCATGCGCTGGATGGCGACCTGCGGGCCTGCCTGACGCTGATGGAGACGACCGCCCGTGAAGAGGCGCGGGCGGCTGACGCGCTGCTCGGCGACCGGGGCAAAGCGCGGCGCGCCAGTCCGCTGCTCGGCATCACCATAGGCGTCAAGGACCTTTACCAGACGCGCGGCGCGCTGACGACCGCCAACTCGCGCGTGCTGGATGGCTTCATTCCCGACGAGGACGCGGCGGCGGTGGAGCGGCTGCGCGCGGCGGGCTCCGTCATGGTGGCCAAGACTAACACCCATGAGTTCGCCTATGGAACCTTTACGCCGCCGACGCGCAACCCGTGGGACCTGGAGCGTGTGCCGGGCGGCAGCAGCGGCGGCTCGGCGGCGGGCGTCGCGGCGGGCTACTTCCTGGGGGCGCTGGGCAGCGACACCGGCGGTTCGATTCGCATCCCGTCGGCTTGCTGCGGCGTGACAGGCCTCAAGCCGACCTATGGGCTGGTCAGCCGCTATGGCGTGATCGCCTTGAGCTGGTCGTACGATCATGCTGGCCCTATCGCGCGCACAGCGGAGGACTGCGCGCTGCTGCTGGACGAGCTGGCGGGCTACGATCCGCGCGATTTCGACAGCATTGACGCGCCGCCGATGAGTTACGCCGCCGCGCTGGCTGGTAACCGCTCGCCGGAGGAGGCCGCGCGCGGCGCGCGCATCGGCGTTCCAGGCCGGTTCTTCTTCGATGGCGCCGAGCCGGAGGTGGAGGCGGCCGTCCGCGCTGCGCTGGATGTCTATCGCGCGCTGGGGGCGGAGATCCGCGAAGTGGACTTGCCGGGCGAGCTTGACGAGAACCTGTTCGATTCTGGTTATCGCGCTGTCCAGCGATCTGAGGCGGTGACATACCACCGCGAGATGGGCTGGTATCCCGCGAGCGCCGACCGCTACACGCCCACCACGCGCGACGCGCTGGCGCTTGGCGATCAGGTGACCGCGACGCAGTATATTCGCGGCCAGCGCCTCCGCCAGAGCCTTACCAGGCATATGCGGGCGCTGCTCTCCAATCTGGACGCGCTCGCCATGCCGACGCTGCCAGTTGTCGCGCCGCGCGCGGACGCCGTGGGTGAGCCAGTGCGGCTGGGCGCGAGCGAGGTTACGGCGGCATATGCGCTGCTGCGCAACACCTTCCCCTTTGACCTGACCGGCCAGCCCGCGCTGGCGCTGCCCTGCGGCTTCACATCCGCTGGGTTGCCCGTGAGCCTGCAACTGGTGGCTGGCCACTTCAACGAGCCCGCTCTGCTGCGCCTCGGCCACGCCTATCAGCGTATGACGGACTGGCATATGCGCATGCCGCCGCTGGGATAATACACGAGGATATTGCACAGACAAACACAATGCCCCTCTACCCATGACGGGTAGAGGGGCCTGTCCGCTTGCGCCGCTGTTAGTGTCCGCCAATCAGGTTGCTGATGTCACCGAACGTGATGACGGCCACCAGCAGCAGCACCGCCGCCATGCCGATCAGGTTGACCAGCCCCTCACGCTCCGGGCTGATGCGCTTGCCGCGCCGCAGCACCTCGATCAGCACGAACATCACGCGCCCGCCATCCAGCGCCGGAATGGGCAGCAGGTTCATGATCGCCAGGCTCAGGTTCAGCGCGCCGATCAGGAACAGGAACAGGTACGGGCCAACGATCGGGATCGCCGCCGCCGTTTGCCCGGTGATGTTCACGATGCCGACTGGCCCCTGCACACCCTGGCTGAGCGGCAGCACACCCCGGATAATCTCACCAATGCCGTAGTAGGTCGCCACCAGCACCGCGCCGACATCACGCACGCCCAGGATTGGCGCCTCCCAGAGCGGAGCGGGGAAATGGAATGGGTCTGACTGGTCGGCCTCGACGCCCAGGGCGCCCTGGTCACTGTTGACCCGCGCGTTAATGGTCACGTCCAGCGTCGCGCCGTCACTATGGCGCACGACAACGGCGACGGGTGTCGTCGTCGCGTTCTTGTTGGCCGCGAGCGCTTTTTGCACGTCCTGCCCGACGAACGTCTGCACGTCAGAGAAGTATCTGACCGGGCGCCCGTCAATCGAGATAAAGGTATCGCCCGGGCGCAATCCCGCCGCCTGCGCTGGTGAGCCGGCGGAAACCGCGGCGATCACCGGGCGGAGCTCCACTTTGCCGGTCGCCTCCGCCGCCGTGAAGAAGATGATGGCGAAGATCAGATTCATCGTCACGCCGGCCAGCAGCACGATCAGTCGTTTGGAAGCCGGCTTGGAAGCGAAGGCGCGCGGGTCATACTGTCCCTGCTCGTTGGTCGTCTCGCCATTCTCGCCGGGCATGCGCACGTAGCCGCCGATGGGCAGCAGGTTGATCGAGTAGGTGGTTTCGCCGCGCTTGATGCTGAACAGGCGCGGCGGGAAGCCTATCGCGAACTCGTCCACGCGGATGCCCGCCCGCTTTGCGGTGATGAAGTGGCCGAATTCATGGACCAGCACGAGCAGCCCGAAGACAGGGATCGCCGCCAGATACCAGTACCAGGGGATGGGAATCATTGTTTATCCTCTTCCACGTCTCGGGGCCGCTCGCCGGGGCCGGCTGTGCGCTACTCCTGCCATGCTAACGCTCCGCTCCAGCAGGGGGCAATGAGGCTCCAGCCAGTCGCTCCGCGATGCGACGCGCCTCTTCCTGCGCCCAGGCGGATACAGCTCCAACTTCCTCTACGCCCGGGCTGGCGATTATGTTGTGACGCTGGAGCGTTTCGCCGACGATGAGCGCGATGTCGGTCAGGCGGATGGTGCCGCGCAGGAAGAGATCCACCGCTGTCTCGTCGGCCCCCACCAGGGCCGCCGGGGCCGAGCCACCCATCACGCCAGCCTCGTACGCCAGCCTGAGACAGGGGAAGCGCTCCATGTCGGCGCTCTCGAACTCCAGTTTCGCCACCTCGTCCCAGCGCAACGGCAGCGCAAGCGCTGTGCCCGCGCGGTCCAGCCGCTCAGGATAGCTCAGCGCGTATTGGATGGGCAGATGCATGTTGGGAATGCTGGCCTGCATCTTGATCGAGTCGTCCACATACTCGACCATCGAATGGATGATGCTCTGTGGGTGCACGACGACCGCGATGCGCTCATAGGGCATGTCATACAGCCAGTGCGCCTCGATGACCTCCAGCCCTTTGTTCATCAGCGTCGCGGAATCAATGGTGACTTTAGGCCCCATCCGCCAGGTAGGATGATTGAGCGCCTGATCGGGCGTCATCTCGCGCATCCGCGCCAGCGGGAGCCGCAGGAACGGCCCACCCGACGCCGTGATAAGCAGCCGCCGCACTGTGGCGGGGTCCTCGCCGCGCAGGCACTGCCACAGCGCGTTGTGCTCGCTATCCACCGGCAGGACCGCCACGCCAGCCCGCTTCGCCTCAGCCATCACCAGATGCCCGGCCATCACCAGCGTTTCTTTGTTGGCCAGGGCGATGGTCTTGCCCGCGCGGATCGCCGCGATGGTGGGGAGAACGCCGACAAGGCCGGAGGTGGCCGCCACGACCATATCTACGTCCGGCAGTGTCGCGGCGGTGGTCAGCCCTTCCAGGCCGCTTGTGGTCGCCAGTGTCTCAGGCAGCGCGTCGCGCAGGCGCTGGAGCGCCGCTGGGTCGCCGCCGGTGAGGACGGTCAGCGAGGGCTGGAACTCACGCGCCTGCTCCGCCAGCAGATCCACATTGCCGCGCGCCGTGAGCGCCACGACCGCGAAGCGATCGGGATAGGCGCGGACGACATCGAGCGTCTGCCGGCCAATCGAGCCGGTGCTGCCGAGAACGGCGAGCCGGCGGCGATTACTTTTCATAGGCGTTGAGGGGCATCCTCCAGGGGGAGTGGCGTTACCTTCGGTGGAAGCCATCAAGGCGCGCTGGGCGCCCTTTTGAAGATTGTATCACGACGCTCCACGCCCACCCGCGCAGGTGTCCGGCCTAGCCAAGATAGCCCGTAGCGGCGCCAGGCTGGCGTGGGCTATGCTAGATGACAGCCTGTTTCTTCCCGGCGCGCGCCGGGTGGAAGCGGCGTCGCATGCAGGGCGCATGCGGGTGTGGCGCTGGAAGGAGCGAGGGACGCGGTGGCCGACTTCACGCATCTGCACGTGCATTCCGAGTACAGCCTGCTGGATGGGCAGTCGCGAATCGCGCGGCTGGTGGAAGCCGCCAAGGCCAGCGGCATGTCCGCGCTGGCGCTGACCGATCATGGCGCGATGTACGGCGCGCTGGACTTCTTCAAGGCTTGCCGCGCGGGTGGCGTCAAGGCCATCATCGGCGCCGAGGGCTACAGTGTCCCGTCGCTGGAGGAGAAGACGGGGCGCTACGAGTACAACCACCTCCTGCTGCTGGCGCGCGACAACACCGGCTACCAGAACCTGCTCAAGCTGACGACGCTGGCGCATACGCGCGGCTACCAGGCGCGCCCGCGCATGGACCACAAGATGCTGGAGCAGTACAGCGAGGGGCTGATCGTAACATCGGGCTGTCTCTCTGGCGAGATCCCGGAATTGCTTCTGCGCGGCGACCTGAATGGCGCGCGGGCGGCGGCGCGCTGGTATCAGGATGTCTTCGGGCCGGAAAATTTCTATATCGAGATCCAGGATCACGGCGCGGCGGATTCGCCGCAGAACCAGCTCAACCCGCTGCTCTACGACCTGTCGCGCGAGGTCCACGCGCCGCTGCTGGCCACCAACGACCTGCACTATGTCACCGCCAGCGACGCCGAGGCGCAGGACGTGCTGCTCTGCGTGCAGACTGGCAAGACGCTTGACGATCCCAAGCGCATGAAGTTCGACAGCTCGCAGTATTATCTGAAGACGCCAGACGAGATGGCGGCGCTCTTCCCCGAGCTGCCCGACGCGCTGCGCAACACGATGGTCGTCGCCGAGCGCTGCAATGTCACTATCGCGTCAGGCGGCAGCCTGATCCCCGATTACCATATTCCACCGGAGTTCGCCTCGCAGGAAGAGTATCTCTATCACCTCTGCGTGGAAGGGGTGCGCGAACGCTATGGCGAGCTGACGGACGAGCTGAAGCGGCGGCTGGACTATGAGTTCGAGATCATCCGCACCAAGGGCTTCGTCTCCTATTTCCTGATCGTCTGGGACTACGTGAATTACGCCCGCAGTCATGGCATGCGCTGCGTGGCGCGCGGCTCCGCCGCTGGCAGCCTGGCGGCCTATTCGCTGGGCATCACGAACGTGGACCCCATTCACTACGATCTGCTCTTCGAGCGCTTCCTCAACCCTGAGCGCATGAACCTGCCCGATATTGACATGGATTTTCCCGACGAGCGCCGTGAGGAAGTCATCCGCTACGTCGCGGAAAAGTATGGCTGGGACAAGGTCGGCCAGATCGTCACCTTCAATACCATGGCGGCCAGGGCGGCGGTGCGCGACGTGGGCCGCGTGATGGGCATGCAGGCCGAGGCCGACCGGGTGGCGCGGCTGATCCCCGGCGGACCAAAGGTGACGATTCGCGGCGCGCTGGACGAGGTGCGCGAGCTCAGCCAGCTCTATGAGCAGAGCCCGTCTGTGCGCAAGCTGGTGGATATGGCGCGCGACCTGGAGGGAACGGTGCGCGGCACCGGCATCCACGCGGCGGGCGTTGTCATCTCGCGCGAGCCGCTAGAGCAAACCGTGCCGTTGCAGCTGCGCGATTACAAGGACCCCAACGACACCTGGCTGGTTTCACAGTACGAGCAGGCGCACCTGGAGGAGCTGGGCCTCATCAAGTTCGACTTCCTCGGCCTCGCCAACCTCTCGATTCTGATAAACTGCCGCGCCTTCATCAAGCAGACACGCGGGATTGACATTGATCTGGACCGTCTGCCAACCGACGACGACAAGACCTACGCGCTGCTGGCCGAAGGCGAGACGACCGGCGTGTTCCAGCTCGAGTCCGGCGCGATGCGCGCCTACATCAAGGAGCTCAAGCCGACACGAATCGAGGACCTGACGGCGATGGTGGCCCTTTACCGCCCCGGCCCGATGGACTCGATCCCCCAGTTCATCAAGGCCAAGCATGGTGAAGTCCAGATCCGCTACCTGCACCCGATGCTGGAGCCGCTGCTGCGCGACTCCTATGGCGTCATCGTCTATCAGGACCAAGTGTTGCTGATCGCGGTGCAGCTCGCCGGGTTCTCCTGGGGCGAAGTGGACAAGTTCCGCAAGGCGATGTCGAAGAAGAACCGCGATCAGATGCTGGAGTATCGTGGCAAGTTCATCAAGGGCTGCGCCAAGAACGGGATCCCGGAGAAAACCGCTGAGGAAATCTTCTCTTTCATCGAACCTTTCGCTGGCTACGGATTTAACAAATGCGCGCACGGCTCGACGGAGATCCAGCTTCCCGATGGCACACGCACGACGCTTTCCGCCGCCTACCGAAATCCTCCCGCCGAGATCATGGCGATGTGGCCCGATGGCCAGGTCCGGCCACATAAAGTGGCGCGCATCGTTCGCACCGGGCGTAAGGCGCTGCTCCAGATTCGTACCGCTTCTGGCAAGTCCATCAAGGTGACGCCTGAACACCGCCTGCTGACGACCGAGGGCTACCGCGAAGTGGGCGCGATGAGGCCAGGCATGGAGTTGATCGTGGCGCCCAGGCGCGTCACTGAGACCCAGCGCGCCGCTCGCCGCGCCACCATCACCCGGCTCAACCGCACGGCGGCGGCGCGCGCCCGTGTCAGTGCGCGAGTGAAGGCATATCAGACGGCGCGTGATCCTGAGGCGCTGCGCCAGCATATGCGACACACGCGCGATATCTATCCCAATCTGACGCGTAACGGAGCAGCCGCCGCGCACGAGCGTGTCAAATGGCTCTACGCCAACGACCCGAAGTGGCGGGCCAATCAGATCGCCAGGTCGTTTGCGAGTGTGCGCGCCTGCTATGATACTGGCCCGGAGTACGGCAGACGCTCGGTCGCCTCGAATGGAATGTGGTGCGCGAGCCAGCCGGAGCGCGATATGTGCGAGTGGCTGATCGAGCAGGGCGTCGAGTTCGAGATGTATAAAGCGCTCGGTAACGGGCGCGTCTGCGATTTCTATTTCAACGGCATCTATTGGGAAATGGACGGCATGGACCGCGACGCCCGCTATTTCGCGGAGAAGTACGGCGATCTGCCCTATGTCGTCGTGACGCCGGAAGATTTCAGGCCCATCGTGCTGCGGCGCCTGGGCGTTTCGCACGCCGAGAATGGAGACCCCATCGTCTCCATCACGCCGTGCGGCGAAGCAATGACGTATGACATCGAGATGTCCCCTGATGGGCCGCTGAACTACATCGCCAACCGCATTGTCTCGCACAATAGTCACGCCGCCGCGTATGGCTTTGTAGCGTACCAGACGGCGTACCTGAAGGCCAACTATACGGCGGAGTTCATGGCGGCGACGCTGACTGCCGTGGCCAGTGACGCGGCGAAGGTGGTGGCCGCCGTCGAGGAGTGCCGCCGCATGGGAGTGGCGGTGCTGCCGCCGGATGTCAACCGCAGCGAGTCGGGCTTCACGGTGGAGCGGCTGGAGCCAGGCGAGGATGGGCAGCCACGCTGGGGTGTGCGCTTCGGGCTGGTGGGCATCCGCAACGTGGGCAGCCGCCCAGTGGAAGAGCTGCTGGCGGCGCGCCGCGCGGACGGCCCCTTCACTTCGCTGGCGGATATCTTCGCCCGCACCGACAGCAAGAACCTGACGCGCTCGGCGGTGGAGTGCCTAATCAAGGCGGGCGCGCTGGACAGCATGGGCAGCCGCAGCCGGTTGCTGGCGGGCCTGGATCGCGCGATTTCGTATGGCCAGCAGAAGCGCAAGATGCGCGAGATTGGCCAGAACAGTCTCTTTGGTGGCCTGGATGGCGGCTCAGGCGCTGATGATTTCACGCTGCCCGACGCGCCCGAACACTCACAGCAGCAGTTGCTAGCCTGGGAGAAGGAGCTGTTGAACCTCTACCTCTCGGCGCATCCGCTGGCGCACGTGGCGCCGTTCCTGAAGAAGCGCGTCAACGCCTATTCCACCTCGCTCAACGAGGAGTGGGCGGGGCAGAAGGTGACGCTGGGCGGGCGGGTGATCTCAACGCGGCGGATCATGACCAAGCGCGGTGACACGATGCTGGCCGTGCAGTTCGAGGACCTGCTCGGCTCACTGGAGATCATCGTCTTTTCCCGGATCTACGCCGCCACACAGGATGTCTGGAAGGATGACGCGATCCTGCTGGTGACGGGTCAGGTTAAGATGCGTGACGACCAGCCGCAGCTGGTGGCTGAGGAGGTCGAGGCGTTCGCGGTCTCTGAAGAGGAAGCGAGCCGCAGGACAATGCTGGTGCGAATTCGCATGCAACGCGGCAAGAACGCCTCTGTGGACGTGACGCGCGCGCAGGACGTGCTGACGGCGCTACACGACTATCCCGGCGACGACAGGGTGGAGCTGTGGGTGCGCAACGGCGTGTGGGAGGCGAGGATGCCCGCTCCCGGCGGGCGGCTGGGCGTGCGCTTCTGCCCTGAACTCCTGCAGCAACTCGAGCGCACACTTGGCCCCAACACGGTGGAGGCCGTCCCGGTGGCGTGATGGCGCTCTCCGGCCCCCTCTGCGCGGTGAGAGAGGGGGCCGGAGAGAGACGCTATTTGAGGCGCTGCTCCATGCGTCCGGCGTAGCGCCCGACGTTGAAGGCGCGCGTAAGCCATTGGGCCCGCCCTGGAGCGGACTGCGAGACAGTGCGCCAGGCGCCGGTCGCGCCACCGCGCGCTGTGTTGAGCGCGCCGCTGATGGCTTCCTGGGCGTTCGTCGCGCGTTCCGTCGCGAGCTCGCGCGCGGTGGATGCGCTAACGCCTGCCGCTTGCCGCAGCGCGCGAGCCATATGCGCTGTTTCCGCCGCCGATTGCTGCGCTAGCTGTGTCGCGGCCTCGCGCGCCCGAAGGGCTTCCAGCATGTGCGGGCGCGCGGTGGCGGGGGTAAAACGCAGCAGGCGGCTGGCGGCGAGAGCGCGTTCCATCTCGCGCGCGGCATTGATTCGCCGCCGCTGGATGACGAGCCAGGTCACCCCGCCTGCGATGGCGAGTCCGCTGAGCGCGGCTGCGCCCGCGATCAGCGCGATGCGCGCCGCGCGTGGAGGAGCCTGGGATTCTTCCACTTCCACCGACCACTCGCTCACCGGCGCGGCGGTTTCGCCAGCCGCTGCGCCGGTGGCGCTGGCTTCCGCGCCGGGTGTGGCGGCGCTTGCAGGGCGAGCCTCATTCATCGCTGTTGCGCCTGTGGCGCTCTCTTCCCATTTGTCCATGTGTCGTAAACGCTCTCTCTCATCACTTTGCGAACGCTGGTCGCGTGTGGCGCTTCGCTCACGCTCCGCGGCTTTCCCTGATAGGGGCGAGCCAAGCTCTTGTGGCGCGGGGGACGGCTCCGGGACCGGCGTGGCGGGCTCCGCCCCGGCGGGCAGCGTCACGCTGGTGGGGATGGCGTCAGCGCCGGACTCATAGAGCAGCGTGGAAGTGGCCCCATAGCTGACCAGGGACGGGACTCCCGCGCCGTGGCGCCCTTCAAACGGAGAGTCCACTCCTGCCTCGCCGGTAAGCTCGGCAGGCGACATCCCGGCGGCGCGAATCGCGTCGAACGTCTCATGCGCCTCGTAGGGGTTTCTGCGTTCATAGCTGTCACCCATGTCACCCTCCTCGTCCTCGCCGGCCGTGTATGAGCGGCGCGAAGCGCGCCCTTTAAGGCGCAAGATAGGCGCCATGCCATGCGGGCGTGTGGCGCGAGAAAGCGATGAAAGCCATGAGGTGTG
>JAKAIY010000089.1 GCA_021814145.1 Chloroflexota bacterium | reverse complement strand
TCCGATCTGCGGATCTTCCCTCGGCGAAGGCGCTGGAAGAATCGCGCGCTGAGATGGAGGTCCTGCTCTATGAGTTCAAGGCCGACCTGAACGCCTATCTGGCGACACGCGGGCCGGAGGGCGCTGTGCGCTCACTGGAAGGCCTGATCGCCTTCAATGAGGAGCATGCGGGCGAGGAGTTGCCCTATTTCGGGCAGGATTTGTTCATCTCGTCGCAGGCGAAAGGTCCGCTGACGGATGAGGCCTATCTGAACGCGCTGGCGGAGATTCACCGGCTCGCGCGCGTCGAAGGCATAGATGCGGTGATGGACCGCTACCAGCTTGACGCGCTGTTCATGCCGACGGGCGGGCCGGCCTGGCTGATTGATCTGGTGAACGGCGACGCGCGCGGCGGTGGTGGCAGTTCAGGCCCGGCGGCGCTGGCGGGCTACCCGGCGATCACCGTGCCAGCCGGGATGGTGTCGGGGCTGCCCATTGGCGTGACCTTTACCGGGCGGGCGTTCAGCGAGCCGCGCCTGATCGCGCTGGCCTACGCCTTCGAGCAAGCCACGCAAACGCGCGTGCGCCCGACTTTCGCCGCCTCTGCGCTGTAGGATCGCCGCATTTCCTTCCCCCTTCCTCCTTGCGGGGAGAAAGGGGGAAGGGGAGCGGGCGCGGCTAGATCATCGCTCCAGGCAGGAGGGCGGGCGAGAAGATCACCAGCGCGCCGTAGAGGATGAGCGCGACGCCCGCGATGGCGCTGATCCGGTAGCCGGCGGGAAACACCTTCTCAGCGAAGATCAGGGCGGTTATCAGGGCCAGTACGGCGATATTCATCATGCCAAGCGGAAAGAGGATGGCGAAGAGCAGCCAGCAGCAGCCGAAGCAGTAGGCGCCATGCGCAATTCCCATCCGCAGGGCGCCGCCATTGCCGTCGCGCCAGGAAGTCATCAGGAACTGGGTGGGCGTGCGACAGGTGGTCAGGCAGGCGTTCTTGAGCGGCGTGAGCTGGTAGATGCCAGCGAGAACCAGCAGCGCGCCGCCGATGCGTCCGGCGTTGTCCATCAGGAACATGGAACGGGCGGCCAGCGCGTCGAGTCCCAGCGCGGCGAGGTAGGCGACGATGCCCGCCAGCGTCCACACGAGCAGATAGCCAGCGACGAAGACCCAGGTAGGCGTGTAGGCCTGCCCGCGCTGGCGCTTGCCGTTGGCGATGGCGTTGAACATGAGAACCATGGGCGCGGCGGAAGGAAACATCATCGCCACCATCATGGCGATCCAGATGGCCAGGAAGAGGGCGGCGCTCATGCCCATCGTCAGGCCCGCCGGAGCGCTCATGGCCCCATTCATCGCGCTCATCGCGTTCATCGCGGGTGGGGCGCTCATGGCGAGCGCCTGCCAGCCGATGAGCGCCCAGGCGAGCGCGGCCAGGATCAACAGCGCGCTGAGGATGATGATGCGCTCGCGCGGTAATGGAGTTGTTCTGGATGGCGTCATGCGAACCTCACCCCTTGCTCCCCTCTCCCCGTGGGGGGAGAGGGGGAACGCACACAAGCGTGCGGGCGTCGAGGCTAGTGGAAATGAGCGGGACCGGCTTAGGCGTTGGACCAGTTGATGGGCGCGTAGTGGCCGTTCTTGCCGCTGTTGTTCCAGTTCATGCCGTAGTCTGACCATGTGCTGCCCTGATCGCCCATTGCCAGCGCCAGGCCTTCCAGATTGAACGGGTGCATGCCCACCAGCAGCATCTCCGTGTCAGGCATGAGGGCAGGGAGCGCGCTGACGGCGAGATGCGCGACGCCGGGCATCTCCAGCGAGCGACTCCGGCCGTTCTTCGCAAAGGTGATTGGAGCGGGCTTGACGCCCAGGATCGTGCTGATCAGCGGGGCGAACACGGCCATCGGGCCGCCAGCCTGGCCTGAGAAGATCGTCTGGAGGGCCTGGCGCTGCTGATCGTTGGCGCGCTCGTCGAGATAGAGCGCGACCGACCAGTTTCCATCCGCCATCGGGCCAGGGGCGTGAGCCGCTATCGCGACGTTGAGGCCATCGAGCGAGACGTCACCATAGGAGCCGCGGTCAATGTGAAACCCGAACGCCACATTGCATTCGCCATAGGTTGGCGATGCGGTGAGGATAGGTTTGGACGCCACCTCGCATGGACAGAGAACGTCACAGTTGCAGTTCTCGAAATAGTCGCCGGTGAGCTGCCATTGGGTCATCGTGGATGCCATACGCCACCTCTCTGTGATATCAGTCCGGAGGGCCGGAACCTGCGGCGACCACGCGCGGTTGCGTCCTGGACGCCGCGCCTGCGCTGTTGGAAGACGCACAACAGAGACGCGCTAAATTTTGGCTGATCCAGCGGGGAGGACTGCCCAGATAAAGAAGAAGTGTAGCATGCCCGGGTTTAGACCTTGGAGTGAGGTGTTCAGTAATATGGGCTATTTCATCATCAAATGATCCGCGAACAAGACCCGTGCTCGCGCGGCATTCCCACTTGGCGTGCGCTATGGCGTGAAATGTGCGTTTTCATCCCTCATTGTAGTAGGTGGTTTGCCCAGAGAGGCTGCGCCGCAAGCCGCTCAACCGAGAGGAGAGAGCACAGATGTCACAGCAAGCGTCTGATATGTTGACGCGGCGTCCCGGTATGGTGACGTTTGCCGCGATCATGATGTTTATTCTGGGCGGGTTCGAGGTCGTCTTCGCGATCTCGGAATTCGCGAACGCCGTGTGGCTTACGGATACACCGTATGGCGACTTTAACGGCTATCTCTGGCTATGGGGGATTGTGGACCTGCTCCTGGCGGCCATCGTGTTCTACGCAGGGTATGACCTGCTGCGGGGCGGCCAGTTTGGGTTCATTCTGGGCGTCATGCTCGCTGGGATCAGCGCGATCCGCTGGTTCTTCTACATTCCCTGGGCGCCGTTCCTGGCGGTGGTCGTCATCGCTGTGGATATTCTGATTATCTACGGGCTGACTTCCAATGCCGACTACTTCCGCCGGGCCTCGCGCGCGATCTGACGCGCCAGTGAACTGGATGTCGCCCGGATGACCGGCGTAGCGCCGCTCCATATGCGCCTCTGGCGTCTGGAGCGGCGCTTGGTTCGCTGGTTTCCCCTTAGTTTCCCCTAGATGAACGTGAGCGTCAGCCGTTTGCCGCCTCGCGCGTAGGTCAGGACCTGATGGTCGAGCCAGGCGCTTCCGCCATAGCCGTTGTGCGCGTCATCCCAGGAGCCATCCGTGTGAATCCAGTCGAGCGGGCTCCAGTACCGCCCCATGTCTGGCACATAGGTCTGGCCGGTAAACATCGCCTTGAGCCCCGGCGACTCCTGCATGACGAGCAGCGCGCTGAGCGTTCCGAGCGGCCCGGTCCAAAGAAGCGGCATGGCTAGTTGATGGGCGGAAAGCATGGGCACGGGGTCATACTGGCTGAAATACCGCTGATAGGTTACGCCTGCGACATGCCCGCCCATATCCGGCGCGCCCCATGTCACGACCGCCGCCACCCTGAAATCGGTCGCATGGGGATCGCTGGCGATTTCCTGCGCGACGATGCCGCCAAAGCTGTGCCCGGCGAGGATCACTGTAGTGCCAGCGGGAAGACGCTGCGCATGGCGGTATTGCTCGAAAGCCTCTCGGACGACACCGGCGACAGGATCACCCGGCAGACCCATGGCCGCCTTGACGGCGCCCCACAGACGATCAGTCTCCTTGCTACGGAGCATCACGAGAATGGTGTTGTCGCCGCGAGGGCCAACCGTCACAATGCGCATGGGCGGGCCGGAACTCGGGATCTGGTTGACGAGCGTGAAAAGAGTCGCCATCGTTTCGATGCGCGTGTCGGGCGCCGTCACCGCGGTTGTGGCGTGCTGGGCCTGGACGGTTGGCGCGAAGGGCGCGATCACAAGCAGGGCGGCGCAGACGGCTATCGCGAGTGTGCATGTCGCCCGGTGAGTCCAGCCATGCCGCGCCCGCTGGCGCCGTATCCCCAACGCCAGCGCTATTCCCGCCACGCCCAGCAAGCCAAAGAGCCCCACGATGATGATAGCCAGGAGCGCGCGGCTGCTGAGCCAGCTCCGGCGCCGCCCGCGATGGCTGCCTCGCCGCTCTTCCTGGTGATCCGGGCGAGCCGCGCGATTGACGGCGGGCGCGCCGAACGCGAGCGGCGCGTGGAAAACTGGTGTTTCAGCGGACCTGCGCGATTCGAGACGGTGGATTCCCCGCCATGCCCACGCAGGCGCTCCGGCAGTTTCACGGAGCGGGATTGGCGCATCGTGCGCGTTGTGGCGCATACTCGACGATCTCTGCCTTGAGTGGAGATAAACCTTTGCGCATAATGTCTCCCATGTCCATTCATAGCGCATACATTGTCGCGGCCCTGTCAGAGCGCGCGGAGCCAATATCACATTGGCCTCGCTGGTCGCGGAGAGCGGGGCGGTCCCACGCGCCACACGCGCTTATCCGGGAGTCGTGGCCGGAGACGGGCTGGCGCTGTCAGCTCCTTCAGCCAGGGGCAGGGAGAACCAGAAGGTGGCGCCCTGGCCGGGGACGCTGCGCACTCCGACCTGGCCGCCATGCAGCCGGATGATCTCGCGGCTGATGTACAGGCCCAGCCCGAGGCCACCGCTCTTCGCCGCGGCGCCCTTGCCATGCTCCGTCTGCTGGAACCGCTCCCAGATGCCCGCCTGTTCTTCGGCCCGGATACCCGGACCGTAATCACGCACGCTCAGGCGCGCCTGGCCGCGGATGACGCGCAGAGTAATGTCAATCGGGCTGCTATCAGGCGCGTAGCGCAGGGCGTTGGTAAGGAAGTTGGTCACGACCTGGCCGGAGCGGTCGGCGTCGGCGAGAACAGTGACCGCGCGTGCGGGAAGGCGCAGCCGCAGCGCGCGGTCTGGCGCCAGCAGGCGCTGCTCCTCAACCGCCTGGCGGACGATTTGCCGGAGATCGCATGGTTCCAGGCTCAGCTCCAGCTTGCCGGCGCGCACGCGGGAGACATCCATCAGCCGGTCCACGAGCTGGGCGAGCCGGTCCATGGAGCGCTCGATGATCTCCATATTCGTCCGGATGGAGGCGCCTGGCGATGGCGCCCCGGCTTCGCCCCCAGCGAGCTGGGCGAGCTGGCGCTCGACACGGCGCCGCGCGATCTGTATGGCCAGCTTGCCAGAGGCGATGGGGGAGCGCAAGTCATGCGTCGCCGTCGCCAGGAACTCATCCATGCGCTCCTGGACTTGCCGGGAAGCCAGCTCGCTGGCGATGGCCTCCTCGCGCTCGCGCAGCAGGTTATCGCGCTCCAGTACAAGCGCCGCCAGCTTGCCTACCGCGCTGGCGACCGCCATCTCTTCCTCGGTATAGGTGTGAGGCGTGTCGCCATAGTCCAGCCCCAGCACGCCAATGAGGCTGGAGCCGATGCGCAGCGGCGCGACCAGGATCTTGGGCGCGTCTGGGGACGGCGTCCCAGACCACGGCTCGGCGCGGCTGGAGAGGGCCGTTTCGCCCGCTCGTAGCCGGGCGATCAGTGGCTCCGCCATCAAATCGGTTAGCCGGTAGCGGGTGGATTCTCGATACCAGCGCCGCTCGTCCTCTGGAGGCCAGCCCAGCCGCACCACCGCCCGCGTCCGTAGCTCTTCCGGCTCGATGGCGGTTATGCTGATCCGCTCGCAGCCCAGGGCGTCGCGGGTCAATTCCGCCAGCCGCCGCGCGGCCAGGTCCTTGCCTGGTACGCCTACCTCTGACGTTTCGAGGCTGACCAGCGCCTCGGCCATCGCCAGCAGCGCCTCGAACAGACCCCGCGCGCGCCGTTCCATCGCGCGTCGCTCGGTGACATCGCGCGCGACCAGCACGGCGCCTGTGATACTCCCCTGGGCGTCGCGGATAGGGCCGCCGCTGAGGCTGGCCACGAACGCGCTTCCATCGGCTCTGTGATAGACCACATCCATGGCGTGCGCGCCATGAAGCGCCTCGCCGCGCAGGACGCGAGCCGACGCCGATTGCGACATAGGTAACGGCTTCCCCTGGAGGTCGCTGATCCGCAGCATCTCATTCCGTGCCACGTATGTCCGTGGTCCGGGCTCGCCGGGCCGCAGCCCGAGGAAGGCGCGGTCAGCGGAGTTCTGGAACAGGATATTCCCCTCGCGGTCAAAGACGACGAGCGCGTCGTTGATCGCCTCGACAATCGCCGCGAGCTGATCGGCGCGCTCTTCCAGCGCGCGTTCCAGACGCCGCCGCTCGGTGACATCCCGCACGACAAGCACGCCGCCTACAATGTTCCCTTGCGCGTCCTGTATGGGGCTGCCGCTCACGCTGCACACGAGATCGCGCCCATCCACCACGCGAATGATGAGGTCCGCGGTGTGCGGGCTGTGGAGGGTCTCGCCCTGAAGGATGCGAAGCGCTGGCCACTGGCTCATGGGAAGCGGACGCCCCTGCGGGTCGCGTAGCTCCAGGCGCTTGCCACGCGCGCTCACGGTTGGCGGGTTGGGGGCCCCTGACTCCAGCCCCATGAGCGCGCGGTCGGCCGTGTTCTGAAAGAGGATGACGCCGTCACGGTCGAAGACGTAGAGCGGGTCGGTGATCGCATCAATGATCGCCGCGAGCTGATTGGCGCGCGCTTTCGCTTCCGCATGGGCGCGCTGGGCGATTTCGTCGAGACGCGCGTGTTCCAGCGCCAGGGCGATGCGGTCGCCCGCCAGCCGCAGGAAGTCCACATCCTCCGGCGTGAAATGCCGGGGCTTCTTCGAGCCGACGCTCAATATTCCCACCAGACGGTCTCCCACGAGCAGCGGCGCGCCAGCGAGCGAGCGCATCTCTCCGCGCTCGAGGAACTCGCGGTAGGCGCTGTCCACGACGCTGAGATCATCCACGACGAGTGGCTCGCGACTCAGGGCGATGCGCCCCATGAGGCCCTGATCCATCGGGACGCGCGTGAATATGACGCCCGCGATGTCCTCCAACCCTCTGGCCGCGCGCATCACCAGCTCGCGCCCGTCTTCGCTGGCAAGCATGAGCCAGACGTACTCAATCGCCATTGCGCGCTGGACATGCTCCATCAGGGCGGACTCCAGCCCTGGCAGGTCCCAGTATGTAAGCGCGATGTCCGTCACCGTCTGGAGCTGGCTCACCCATCTGGCGGTCGCCTCGGCTTTCGCGCGGGCCTCCGCTTCGATGGCGAGCGCCTGGGTCTGCTCAGCTTCCGTTCGCCGTCTGGGAATCTCGATATGGGAGATGATGGCTCCCCTCTGCTTTGCTGGCAGCGGCGTCACGTGCAGAAGGAACCAGCGTTGTTGGGCTGGGGAGGGACAGGGGTATTCCTGCGTGAAGAGCGGGCGGGAGCCATCCAGCACAGCCTGGATGCCCAGCATGGCTTCACTGGCTCCTTCGGCGAAGGGGCCAGTGGCGCGGCGACAGGTCTCCAGATAGTCCTGGCCGATAGACGTGTCCGCAAGCCCGGGCGCGCCATTCTCGCGGGCGAAGCGACGCCAGGCCTCGTTCGTGGCGATGATGACGCCGCGCTGGTCGAGCGCGGCGATGGAGTAGGGCATCTCCGCGATCAGCCGCTCCACCAGGGCTGGGGAGAGCGAGCGCCAGAAACGCTCGCCCGCGCCCGTGAGTGTCGTGTGGAACTCGTTTTGGGCCTGCTCCTGGTCGGATCGCATGCTTTCTCACGCTTTCTGTCTGGCGCGCGGTAGCGCCACGCTTCTATCGCTCCATACCGCAAGCGCCTTACCAGCGCGCCCGGCGATCTCGCGCGCTCCACCGCCGCCAGGCGAACGCTTCACCGCGCGTGGCTCCTCTCACGCGCGAGGCCGGAGCGGATCGAAGTTGAACGCGACATTGACGCCCAGGATGGTGAGACACACCGCCGCGACCACGATCGCGGCGCCAATCTGGCCAAATGCGTCGCTCAGATATGCGACGATGTTGACCAGGAAGAAGATAAACGCCATGGAGATGATCGCGAGTCCCATCCGGCTCGTCATGTTCGCCCTGCCGCGCGATGGAGATGGCGGCTGGGGCCGTCCGGCATGTCGCGGCTCCTGGCTGGTATCCGTCCGGCTGACCTCGGCCTGGGGATCCATAGCATCACCTCCTTCGTAGCGAAGAACTGCGATGCGACGCCGGCGCGCCAGCGCCCTCCAGATTCGCGCCTCTTCAACGTATTGGCGGACCTGTCACGATCACGTCACATGGCCCGGGACGCGGCGCACAACGCGATAACGCGCGAAAGGAGCGAGCCGCGCCAGCCCGCTCGCTAGAGGCTGTGGCGTGAAATATGCGCTCGGAATCGTCGCGTGACGTGGGCCCCGCGCGAGCGCCTGAGGATACGCAGCCGTGTCACGCGCGGACAGCGGGCGTTACGGGCGGGTGATGAGACGATCCCAGACGGTACGTCTGGAAGAGATGGAGAGGAATGCAGCATGCTACGACGGGGCGAGCGCCGTGAAGAGACACCGCCGCCAGGAGGGCCGCATCACTATCAGATGCGTGAGCGGCTGATCTCGATCGGCGACGATTACAACATCGAGGACGAGGCAGGCCGGCGGGCGTTCCATATAGACGGCAAGGCGCTGCGCGTGCGCCATACGCTGAAGTTTCAGGACCCAAGCGGGAACGATCTGTACGAGATTCAGGAGCGCATGGCGCGTGTGCGGGACACTATGGCGATCACGCGCGGTGGCCAGAAGGTCGCTGAGGTGCGCAAGGCGCTTGTCGCGCCCGCGCGCGAGCGGCTGGATGTGAAGATCGAGGGCGGCCAGGATATGACTGTCCAGGGAAACCTGGTGGACCACGAATATGAGATCAGGCAGGACGGGCGGATACCTGTCGCGACGGTCTCAAAACGCTGGTTCCGCGCCCGTGACACATATGGCGTCGAAGTGACTCCGGGCCAGGATGCGGCGCTGATTCTGGCGATTACCGTCTGCGTGGACGACATGCTCCACGATTAGCGCCGGGCCGCTGATCTGTGAAAAACCGGCTGGGCGCCCCGCGCTCGCTGGTGAGCGCCGAAGCCGCGAGCCTGATGTGATGGCGGCTCCGGCGCTTTGCTGTATGCGCTGGCGGCCCGACGCGCGCGCTCCGGTGAGCGCGCCGAGACCGCCAGCGACCCGCGCGGGCGGGATGTGAGGAATTCGCTCTACCCGGCAAGCGCTCTGGCCTGAAATATGCGGCTGTTCCCATCCGACGCGCCCGCGAGTGGGCGATGGGGAGACAGGTTATGATCAAGCTGACATCCTGGAATCTGACGCAATGGGTGCGCTGGCTGGGGCTCGTGACGCTACTCTTCGCCCTGATCGGCTTCGGGCTGTCATTTATTAACGCGGCGGTAGCGCAAGAGATGGCTGTGGGGCTGGTGATCTTCGCCAACCGGATGGCGCTGGTGGTAGCGACGCTGGGCGTCATCGTGGCCTGGCAGCGGCGGCGTTGGGGCTGGATGGCGGCGCTGGCGCTGGCGGGTGTAATCACGCTGCTGAGCGGCCCGCTCAGCAGCATGGTCAACTCCAACATGCCCTATGTCATAGGGCCTGTCCTTGTCGGCGCGCTGGGGCTGGCGCTGGTGAAATGGCCGGGCCTGCCACGCCTCACAGGCTCTTCCGCGCGCTGATCGTGTCCCGCGCCCTGGCGGGAAGCCTCGCTGGGGCGCCATTTCACCGCTTTACCATTCTCGTTTTTCATGATATTCTCATAATACAGAATGGTTGAGAGCGATGAGGAGGAGGCGCCGCATCGTGACTACACCGCGCTCGCAGGATGATGTGCTGCTGCATCCGGCGCGGATGCGGATCGTGGTGGCGCTGGCGGGCCGCGCGCTGACCGCGAGCCAGCTGCGCGCCGAGCTGACGGATGTGCCGCAGGCGACGCTCTACCAGCATCTCGGCAAGCTGACGCGCGCGGGGGCGTTGCGGGTGGTGGAAGAGCGGCCCGTGCGCGGCGCGGTGGAGCGGGTGTACGCGCTGAATGAGAGCAGCGCGGCGCTGCATCCTCCCGCGCTCAACCCGGCGAACATCGCGCGGACGCCGCCGGAGGAGTGGCGGCGCTACTACGCCGTGTTCATCGCGGCGCTGCTGGCGGATGGCTCGCGCTATCTGGCGAGCGGCGCGCCTGACATCCTGCGCGACGGCTTTGGTTTCCGGCAGGTCGCGCTGAACCTCTCGGAAGAAGAGCTCCAGGCGATGGCGATGGCGATCAATGCCGCCATCGCGCCGTACCTGGCCCTGGCGCCCGCGCCAGGCAGACGGCGGCGGCTCCTCGCGACCATCATGATTCCCCAGGCTCCCCCGCCAGATGAGAGCGCCCCGCCCGAACAGCGCGCGTAGCGGGCCAGCGCCGCGTCTCCCGAATTGTGGCGCCGCTTACGCGGACATGATAGAAGGCTTGATATGATGACATTTTCCGCAGCGCCCAGCGCCGCCTGGTGGGCCGCGAGCCTTGGCGCCGCCGCGTTCGCCATCCTGTTTCCAATCGCGCTGATTATTGTGGCGCATAGTCGCCTGAAAGTGGGCTGGCGCTATGCGGGCTATGGCGCGCTGATCTTCTTCATTTTCCAGATCATCACGCGCGTTCCCGCCATCCAGCTGGCGCAATATTTCCTGGCGCCAACGCTGAGATCATCGCAGGCCGCGCTCTACGCCTTTCTCTTCGTGGCGTCGCTCACGGCGGGGCTGTTCGAGGAAGTCGGGCGCTATCTGGGCTACCGCTGGTTTATGAGGCGCGAGGAGAAGACATGGGCCAAGGCGGTCATGTATGGCCTGGGACATGGAGGGCTGGAAAGCGTCGCGCTGGTGGGCGTCCTGGCGGCGATCACCTTGCTGAATGTCTGGCTGATTGTCAGCACGAATGGCGCGATTGTGCCCGCGGCGCAGCGTGCGACGGCGGCAAGCCAGATCACCGCCATCGCGGCGCAGCCGGGGTGGCTGCCGCTGCTGGGAGCCTGGGAGCGCGTCTGCGCGATCACCATGCAGGTCGCCTTCTCTGTGATCGTTTTGCAGGTCTTCCGGCGCGGCTCGCTCAACTGGCTGTGGCTGGCCATCGGCCTGCATACGCTGGTGGACTTCAGCGCGACGGCGCTGACGCGGGCGCTGCCCTTCGGGACGCTGGCGAACACTCTGGTAGTCGAGGGGATTCTCACGCTGATGGCGCTAGGGGCGCTGTGGCTGATCTTCGCCCTGCGCGACCGTCCCGCCATGCCAGAGCGCGTGGCGCCGTCGCTGCCGGACGAGGTGGAGGCTGGCCCTGCGGTGGAGTGAGCGCGCGATGATAGCGCGCTGGCCCACGACGCTCACCCGCTACATGCTGTCGTAGCGGCGCAGCCACTCGTTGACGACTTCCAGCCAGCGCGCTTCCTCCTCGACGTGTGAGAGGTGCGAGCTCTGCTCGAAGATGACCCACTCCGAGCCACGGATGCCGCAGTGGACCCGCGCCATCGTCGCGGGGGTCACTTCATCATGGCGGCCTGAGAGCAGCAGGGTGGGGTGGATGATCTCGCCCAGGCGGCTGAGAATGTCCCAGTCCTTGATCGTGCCGATGACGTGGAACTCGCTGGGGCCGTTCATCGTCTCGTAGACCTCGGCGCTGATGTTGTCGAACCCGCGCTGGACGAAATCCGGGTAAGGCGAGACACGGCAGACATGGCGGTCATAGAAGACCGTCATCGCCTGCTGGTATTCCGGGCTGCTGGTGGTCCCGGCGGCCTCGTGCCTCAGCAGCGTCGTCTGGACCTCTGGCGGGAGTTCCTGGCGCAGCCGGTTGACTTCCACCAGCCACAGCGGAACACTGGCGGGTGAGCTTTCAATGAGCAGGCTGGCGACGCCTTTCGGCTGGGTCAGCATGTACTCCATCGCCAGCATCCCGCCCCACGACTGACCGAGCAGGTGGATGCGCTCCAGCCCCAGCGCCCGCCGCACTTCACCCACTTCCTCGACGAAAAGCGGCGCCGTGTACATCTCAGGCCTGCCGGTCCTGTCCGAGCGCCCGCAGCCAAGCTGGTCATAGAAGATGACGCGGCGTCCACTCTGCGCCAGCTTCGCGATGTTCTCCAGGTAGTCATGCGGCGCGCCCGGCCCGCCATGCAGCGCCAGCAGCGGCGGGCGCGTGGCGTCGCTGGCGGGATCGCCAACGCTCTTGTACCACGTGCGGTAGCCCCTGAACGGGATATACCCCTCACTCACTGGCAATGTGGACGCCATAGCCCGCTCCCTCCTGAAAACAGAAAAGCTGGAAATCCGCGAGCCGTACCCGCGGCGCGCGATACATGAAAAACAGCGCCTTCAGCGTACGACGCGCGTGGGCGTCGTCGCTACCTCGCGCGATTTTAAGGAGGACCGTATGGAAAGGGAAAGGACTGGGACGGCATGCCGCTACTTGCCAGGCGGCGGGCTATGACGCGAATCGCCTGTTAAATTCGCTACCGCGGCGGCCAGACTTATCTGATGCTCCTCACAGATCGGCAGCAGATTCCACAGCGAGCCGCAGTGGGCGTCAAGCTCGACCCGCCCGCAGTGCGCGGGGCGCCGGCAGCCATCTATGCCGCAGGGAAGCGGGGGGTTGATCTCGATGCGCAGGAGAATATCGTGGATGGGGTGATTATGGATGGAATCGTGCGCCGAGGGCATGAGGCCACCTCGTTCTGAGAAACACTTCCATAACGCTGGCGCGGCGTCCTTGCTTGTGGTTCAGCCGCCGCGCCAGCGCCAACGCTGGGGATCGTGGCTCAAAGCGGCGCAAACCGACCCGTTATCTTCTTGTACGTATGCAGGTTACATGCCAGCAGGCCAGCGTTTTCCGTTTCAATTGCGCGAAGCCAGGCGCCTGGCGGAAAACAACGGGGATACGCTATGCCTGGTCGCGAAGGGCAAGCTGATACACCGGCTCTCCCCAGCGTATGTCTCCTGTGGCGCGGAAACCAGCGCGCGCGTAGAGCTGTTGCGCGCGCTGATTTTCGGGGTGAACGACCAGCCGAAGCGCCTGGCAATCTGGATGACGCCCCCGGATGAGTTCGATGAGCCGGGCGAGGGCGGCTTTGCCATAGCCCTGTCCCTGAGACCTGTGGTCAATGAAAAAGTGGAAGATCCAGTATTCATCGCGGCTGCCCGGCGTATAGGCCAGTTCAACGAAACCGATAACCATCGGGCCCGCGTAGATGGCGTAGGGTTCCCACACCGCTCCCCCAGGCCGGATGTACGCCTTGGCGAGCGCGATGGCGGCGATAGGAGTGTAAGCGGCGATGAATCGCTGCTGGTCGGGCTGAACCTCTAGCCTAAGGGTCGCAAGCCAGTTTTCTTGCGTGACCGCGCGAAGCGACACCTCTTCCATATGAGGCCCTCACTCTCGCGGGGGCAGCAAGCTGAGCAGGTGATACAGCAGGCGCCCTGTCAGTCCCCAGATGCGGTAGGCGCCGTAATCGTAGAACATGACGGTGTGGGTGACGCTGCCGCGCGTCCAGAGCTCTTCATGGTAGATCGCCGGGTCGTCCAGCGCGCTAAGCGGCGCCTCGATAATTTCCGCCACCTCGGAGCGCGCTGGCGTGAGCTGGGGCAATCCCTCGCCCAGCCAGCCCACGTAGGTCGTCACGACAAAATTGCTCACGGAGGCGTAGATTTCTGGCAGCGCGCCCAGCAGCCGCACGCGCGCGCTGTCGAGCGCCAGCTCCTCGCGCGACTCGCGCAGCGCGGTCTGCGCCAGGGTCGGGTCGGCGGCGTCGCGTCTGCCGCCAGGGAACGAGATTTCGCCACTATGATGTGAAAGGCCTGTGGCGCGGCGGGTGAAGAGCAGCCACGGCTCGCCGTCGCGCACGTAGAGCGGAGCCAGCACGGCGGCATGGCGCGCGCCCGCCAGAGCGCCGTCCATCCCTGGCTCTGGCGTCCTGGCCAGCGGGTCCTGCGGAGGGGGTATGAGGAGCGGGCGCAGATATTGCGTCAGCGCGTCCGCGTCGCGCAGCAGCGCTTGGCGGGTGGGAGTCGCTCCCGCCGCGCGCTGGTCAGGATCAGGGACGGTGTTTTCCCGTCGCGTGACGCCAGCCATACCGGAACCTCGTACTTCCCTGTAGGCGCAAAGGGCCGCCACTCGCCGCCGCGCCTCCAGGCGCGAGTTCCGGCGGATGCCTTGCGCCACGATACTTCATTTGGTATACTACGCCCTGTAGCGGGTCCCTGCAACGCACTGGCCAGTGGGTAGAGCGCCGCTTTCTGTCACCTCAGCGCGCAGTGGCGCGTCTTATATCAGGTGACGGTGAACGCGCCGCTCGGGATTCTCGTTTCGGATGGTTCGGGCGCGCCAAGGCTCCAGCATTGGGAGCTAGCGCACGGACACACGCCGCGTGTACGACGTATGAAGCTAAACCGCTCGCCTTTGCGCGGGCTATATCATGCGCCGCTTCCACGGTCGCGGCGGGTGTCAACCTACCTCCGAATCCCTAAAAATTCCCCTTGCCCTCTTCCCAGCGCACGCATCCCGTAACCCTGCGCGCCCGCGGCGGCCTCACGCCCATCGCTCGCCCACAGCGCGACCTCACGCGCCCATCTGGACGGCAGGCGGCAGCATCTTACGCACAAGGGGGAATCAGTCAGCGACGGGATTTAAGGATGGCGGCCACGACGCCCGCACACCGCGCCCGGGTTAAGAGCTTTGCGCTTTCCCGGCCACGGCGCCCGTCAGCAGCCGCATGTCGCGCCACATTTAGGGACAGCGTGCGCGGCAGCCGTATCGCGCTCACCAGCGCTCAAGACCAGAATGGTTCGGGACGCATCGGACGGATGGGAACGTCCATTCCGCGCATCGCTTCACGAGGCGAGCGATGGCGCGATCATGGTGAGCGAAGCGAGCGGAGGAGCAGGTGGAGCTATGACGCGCTACTGGCGCGTGAACGCTCCACATAACCAGACCATTCGTGAGTGTGCGCTCGCGAATCTCTCCAGACGTGGGCATGAGGCCGCGCGCGGAGAACCGATCATTGGACACGTAGAAAGGGGCGGCGCGCGAATTCCCACGCTGGCTAGCGCGATGGCCAGCTGGAGGCGTTCCCCGCGCCGGGAGTTGTGATGACTGTGAATAACGACGAGACATCTCCGCAGGATGAGCGGCAGGCCGTAAGCGAGCAGGAGGCCGCGATGGAGACAGCGCAGGCCGCCGCGCCGGAGACGCAGGATCTTGTGGCTGAGGAAAACCAGGCGCCCGCAAGTGACGACCTCCAGACCAGCGAGGACCCGACGGCTCTCGCGGTCGAGGAGGATATGGACGCGCTGTACTCGCCCGATAGTGTGCGCGATATGAGCGCGATGCAGGCGCTGCTCGAAGAGCAGGAGTCACAGTTCCGCACCATCAAGCGCGGCGATGTGGTCGAGGGGCAAATCGTCCGCATGGACCCGGACGAGATTCTGGTGGACATCGGGCTCAAGAGCGAGGGCGTGCTTTCCACCAAGGAGCTGCCCGCCAGCGGCTACGGCTCGCTCGCTGAGCTGCATGTCGGCAGCCAGGTGCTGGTCTTCGTCATGCAGCCGGAGACGGCGGAAGGCCACGCGATTGTCTCGATCAAGCGCGCGCGCCAGGAGCGGCAGTGGCGTATCGCGCAGGAGCAGTTCGAGCGGGGTGAGCTGCTGGAGGCCGAGGTCATTGACCACAACAAGGGCGGCTTGATCGTCAACCTCGAAGGCATTCGCGGCTTTGTGCCGATCAGCCAGATCCTCAACCTGCGCCGCGAAGACTCGGCGGACAACGCGGAGACGCAGGCCAAGTTGCAGGGAATGGTCGGGCGGCGGCTGCAGCTCAAGATCATCGAGATCAACCGCAACCGCAACCGCCTGATCCTCTCTGAGCGCCTGGCGGTGCAGGAGTGGCGCGCGCGGCGGCGTGAGGAGCTGCTCAACGAGCTGGTGGTGGGCGAGGTGCGCACCGGCGTGGTCAGCAATCTGGCCAACTTCGGCGCCTTCGTGGACCTGGGCGGCGCTGACGGTCTGGTGCATATCAGCCAGCTCGCCTGGAGCCGCGTCAACCATCCCAGCGAGGTGCTCAAGGTCGGCCAGAAGGTCGAGGTGCAGGTGCTCTCGGTGGACAAGGAGAAGAAGAAGATCGCCCTGTCCATCAAGCGCGCTGAGGTGGACCCGTGGACGACGGTCGAGCAGCGTTACCAGATCGGCCAGCTCGTTACCGGCACGATCACCAAGATCGCTCCGTTCGGCGCCTTCGCGCGCATCGAGGACGGCGTAGAGGGGCTGATCCATCTCTCCGAGCTGCCCGCGGGCCAGACCGATCCCAAGGCCGCGCTGCATGAAGGCCAGGAAGTGATGGTGCGCATCCTGCGCATTGATCCGGAGCGCCGCCGCCTGGGTCTCTCGATCAAGGCGGTGGAAGAGCCGGCGCCCACTGAGGAAGCCGCTGGCGCAGCCCCCACCGAAGCGCCCGAGCCGCGCGCCGCCGCGCCCGCGGAGCCGCGCCCTGAGCGGGCTGAGCGCCCTGAGCAGCCGCGCCGCGCGCCGCAGCCGGAGGAGGCTCCGACGACGGCGATGGCCGCCGCGTTCGCGCAGGCTTTCGGCCAGGTTAACGGCGCTGAGGCTCCTGCCGCTCCAGCGCCAGAGGCTCCCGCCGCTCCAGCGCCAGAGGCCCCTGCCGCTCCAGCGCCAGAGGCTCTCGCCGCCGACGCGGCTCCGGCTGACACCGCCGCCGATGTCGTGACAGACACCAGC
>JAKAIY010000225.1 GCA_021814145.1 Chloroflexota bacterium | reverse complement strand
CTTCATCGCCATCGGCGGCGTCGCTGACCTCGTAGCCCTCATCTTCCAGGAGCGAGCGCAAGGTGTCGCGAATGCCGGCGTCATCGTCTACAACCAGTACACGCACGGGCAATCCATCCTGTCTCAGCTGGCGCGGCGCTCGCCGCTGGCGCAGTCACGCGGCGAACCGGGACGCTGCGCGCCCTCAATCGGGCGCGCGTGGCGCAACTCTGGCGCCGAAATCAGCGCTGCCCGCCTGAAAGATGGAAATTCGGCTTGATTCGCTTGAATCCGGGCCAGGGTGTTATGAGCGCGCTCCTGGCTCCGCCTGGGCGTCGAGGGCGCGGGCGCGCAGATCGTCGCTCGCCATGCGGGCACGGGCGCGGGCCAGCAGGTCATCGTAGCGCTCCCACGGCCAGACGACGGCGCCATCCTCATCGGCCACCACAACGTCTCCCGCGCGGACCGTGACCTCGCCGAAGCGCGCCTCGCCACCGACCTGCCCGCCGCCGCGCTTGAATGGGGCGACAGGCGTCTGCCCGCGCGACCAGACCAGCAGCCCTGACGCGCGTATCTCGGCGGCGTCGCGCACAGGCGCGTCGCTGATGACGGCGGTGAAGCCGCGCAGACGCAGCTCGCGCGCCATCAGCCCGCCCATGCAGGCCCGCGTGGACTCCGCGCCGCCCGCCACGATCAGGATCGTCCCCGGCTGGGGACCGCGCGCCATCGCCTCGCGCAGGTCCAGGTTGTCGTCGCGGGCGATGGTCACGACGCTGACGCGCCCCGCCACGTGGTACTCCCGCTCCAGCGGGCGGATGGTCAGCGGCAGCGCGCCCGCGCCCTCCGCCGCGTCTGAGGCGAGGGTGGAGGCGAGCCAGTCCATCGGGGCGGCTTCATCAGTCATGCGGCGGTACGCTCCTTCTCTCGTGGCGCCCGGCGGCGCGGCGCGGCGATCTTGCCAGCGATCATGATAGCGCATCGCGCGGTGACGCGGGAGCGCGCCAGCGCGCGGAAAAAAGCGGGCGGCGCCCCAGGAGAGACGCCGCCCCAATCAGCGCATGGACAGGAGGCTAGAAGCCGCCAATCCCATTCGGTGTGCCAAGCCCGGTCGGGCCATCCCAGCCGGGGTTGTAGTTAGCCGAGCACAGGTCGCTGCCACAGCTCGCCGTCTGGCCAGTCGTGACATCGTACAGGCCGCTGGTATGGCTGTAGGGGTACGAGCCATAGCTGACCGAGCTGGCGTTGCCGGCGAGGGCGTAGACGCTGACGACCAGCGGCGAGGCCACACTGGTGCCACCAAAGACCAGCCACCCGCTCACGCCCTGATAGGAGTAGGAGTCGTAGACATCCACGCCATGATAGGGGTCAGCCGTGGCCGATACGTCAGCGACCGCGCGGCGAGAGCAACTGCCGTCAGGCGTGGCGCCGGTGATGTTGGCGATATTCTGCCAGCTCTGCTGAGGCTCGTAGGCGCTGCAGCCGCTGCCAGCGCCCTCGGTGCTGCTCGTGCTCCAGACGGACTCACACCAGCCGCGCGTGGAGGAGCACTGCGTCAGGCTCGTGCCGCCGACCGCGGTCACATAGGGCGAAGCCGCCGGGTACTCAACGCCATAGCCGCCGTCACCCGAGCTGACCGTGATGACAACGCCGGGAACATTGAAATACTTGTCATAGCTGGTCTCGCCGCTCGACTCTGACTCGCCCCAGCTATTGGAGACGTAGTTCGCGTTCGCGGTGGCGTACTGCTCCGCCGCGAAGAGGTTGCTGTTGCTGGCTGAGGAGGCCTCGACCAGGAGGATGTTGCAGTTCGGGCAGACGGCGCTGACCATATCGAGGTCAAGCGAGATCTCCTGCGCCCAGCCGCCATTGTTGCGCGGCAGCTTGGTCCCGCCGGTCTGGTTCACCTGCTTGAAAGATGCGCCATTGGTGAGCTGGGGAATGCCAAACTCAGCACGGTAGGTGTTGACATCGTTGAACGCGTTGGGGTCGTTGTAGGCGTCAACAATGGCGACCGTGGTCCCGGCGCCATTGCTGGCCGAATACGAGGCCAGATTGTAGGCGTTCTCCACATCACATGCCGTGTAGCCAGGATAGGTATTGCCAGCCGTGGGATTCGTCGCGCAGCCATTGGTGACGGCTGTCGCTGTGACGCTGTTCGCGCGCGCGCCAGCTTTCGCGGCGCCCTGCGCGAGATAGATGGCCATGCACGACGCCTCACCAGCGGGCGACGCCGCGCACGAATGGTACGCGGCCACGCTGGCGTGGCTGTTTGGAGTCGCGGCGTACGCGCGGGTGGCATAGAAGCCCGCCCCACAGATAGCGAGCGCGGCGAGGATGCCAAGGAAGGCTCGAGCTTTAGACATGCTGTCTCTTCGCTCCTTTGACATGTGTGGCGTGAGACGCCCCAATCGAAACCCATGTCTGGGCGGTGAGGGTATCGCCCGGTAGGTTTGCGCCATAGTAGCACGGAGAAGCAGGCTATGCAATAGGGTATAGGCGGAAAAAGCGCGCGAGCTGAAAAATTCGGAGGTATGTACGTATAGCCACAGGGCGCCGTCAGGCGGCCGCCGGGCTTTTCCCGCCCGGCTGTTTCCTGCCGCGCCTCACGCCTGATTCGCGTTGCGACGCCTTCGCGTTGAGGCGCCGCGCGGGCATGCGCCAGCCCGGCGCTTCCACCCGCCTGCTCTCTGGCGCGCCCTTGCCCGTCGCGCTATACTAACCCTGCAATGAAGCGACCTGGACTGTGCGCGCCAGCGGAGGGAGCAGACACCGAATGACCGAGCTGATCTGGGAAGGCAAATACGACAAGGATGGCAAGCGCGCCGCCCCGGTGCGCATCGCGCTTCCCTTCCAGACCGTCGAGACCGTCAACGAATCGGGCCAGCAGCGCGCCGCCCAATACGACCTCTGGTCGCGGGGCCAGCCCGGCGAGTGGCGCAACCGCCTGATCTGGGGCGACAAGAAGTACGTCCTGCCCTCGCTGCTGCCCGAATTCGCCGGCAAGATCAACCTGATCTACATTGACCCGCCCTTCGCCACCGGCGCCGACTTCACCTTTGAGGCTTCGATCCCCGAATCTGACGACTCCTTCCACAAAGAGCCGAGCATGATCGAGCAAAAGGCATATCGCGATACGTGGGGGGGGGGATGGATACCTATCTTCAGTGGTTTTATGAGACTGCTGCTCTGTTGAGGGATTTGCTTGCTGAAGATGGCAGCATTTACGTTCACTGCGACTGGCGCATGGCGGGCCAATTGAGAATTATCATGGACGAAATATTCGGAGAAGGATGTTTTCAAAATGAGATTGCATGGTGTTATCGCGAAGCCATTAATTCGACAAAACGATGGAATCGGAAACACGATAATATCCTATTCTATACGCGAAATCCTGAGAAATACACGTTCAACGCCGATGATGTGTTACAACCTCACTCTCCAGCAACGACGGCGAAATACAAGTATAAGGATGAAAAAGGCCCCTACAGATTGATGGGGCGAGGGATTGTTGGTAGTCCTATCCAGTCAGCGCGCGATGTGTCACCAGAATGGGAAAAGACACATCCAGAACTCGTTTATCGTCACTATCTCCGCGAAGGTAGTATGTGTCCAGGGGAGTGTGGGCAGATCG
>JAKAIY010000088.1 GCA_021814145.1 Chloroflexota bacterium | reverse complement strand
AGTCTCGTCGGCCATGCCGTGATCCTCCTCGAACGGGTTCTTCATCTACCCGATGAGAATCACCTGCTGGCCGATCTCGTCAACCGACCTCAAATCCCCACACTCAATTGGACACTATCCGCGCGTCGTAGCAGGACAGACAGCGTAGATATTCTTCAGCGCTCCATGAAGATCCGCAAACTGAGCGATTTCCCGTGTGACTGGCTAGGTTTGCTGGCTTGCCACTTGCGGGGTCGAGTGTGACGGTGCTAGCATGCCATGCGGCATGGCGGATCCTGCCGCGTCATGTGATAGAAGATGAGGCGAAGCCTGTGCGTCTGGCGGATGTAGGCGAGTTCGCACTGATAGACCGGCTCACCAGGGGCCTGGAATCCCGGCCAGACGTGGCGCTTGGCGTGGGTGACGACGCGGCAGCGCTCGATCTGGGGGCGGGCCAGTTGCTCCTGGCCACCTGTGACTGCCAGGTAGAAGGCCGGCATTTCCTCACGCGCATCGCGACACCGAACGAGATTGGTCATAAGGCGCTGGCCGTCAACCTGAGCGATATCGCCGCTATGGGTGGCGAGCCGCTATGGGCGATGGTTTCGCTGATCGCGCCGCCGGACCTGGATGTCTCAGTGATAGACGGCATCTACGATGGGCTACGCACGCTGGCGGCGCGCTACAATGTCGCGCTTGTCGGCGGCAACGTCTCTTCCACCAGCGGCCCATTGACACTGGACATCACCGCGCTGGGCCGTGTCGCCCGCGAGCGCATGGTGACGCGGGCGGGCGCTCGTCCTGGCGATCACCTCCTGGTAACAGGCAACCTCGGCGCTGGACGTATTGCGCTGCGCGCGTTTACGGCCCCCGGAGCGACACCACCAGCCGTGGAGCTAGCGCTGGTTCGCGAGCGCATGGTAGCGCCGGAGCCGCGCGGACGCGAGGGGCTGGCGCTGGCCGCGACAGGCGCTGTGACAGCGATGCTGGATATCAGCGATGGGCTGGCAGGCGATCTCGGCCATATCTGCGAGCGCAGTCACGTCGGCGCGCTGGTGGACGCCGCCAAGCTCCCTGTGGATGACGCGACCCGCGCCGTCGCGCAGGCGCTTGGTGAAGACCCAGTCGCACAGGCGCTCGCTGGCGGCGATGATTATGAACTGCTCTTCACGACGCGCCCCGAAGATGTGGCGCGTGTGATGGAGGCGGTACGGGCATGGGGAACGGTGGCTACAGTCATCGGCGAGATTACCGCGTTTGAGGAGGGCATGCGCGTTCGTGAGCTGGATGGCGCTATCCGCGCGCTGGCCCCGCGTGGGTGGGATCATCTCGCGCCAAACGGCGCAAGCTGACGGGCGGCGTGATGCGCGGCGCACCAAACGAAGCGTGAGCGTGATAGACTCAGAAAAGAGTATTATAAGATTTCCCGCGAGATACCAGGCGCTGTGTGCGGAACTGGAGCGCGTGAGGCCACCACAATATGGCGCAGACTACTAGTCCCAATGATGAGTTTCCAGACGCGCTGGGCGCGCTGGCAAGCGATACCACGGAGCTGGGTATCGTTGTCGGCGATATGTTCCAGTACGCCGCCGCGAGTCTATTCGGACGCGAGCCTGAAGCGGCGCGCTACGCGATGAAGACCCGTGCGTGGGTGTCGGAGTCCGTAAGCGTTCTGCGGCGGCGCGCGCTCTATCTCATCCAGCGATTCGCGCCTCAAGGCGATGATTTGCGCCGTATCGCTGAGCTCCAGCAGGCTACAAGCGAATATGCGCGCATCGCTGAACGCGCTGGAAATGTAGCGGAGCACGCGCTGCGCCTGGATGGCGGCGCGGACGCCCTTCTGGCCAGCATTCACGCGGAGGCTCCCGACTTGTTGCGGGCGCTCATCAGCGAGATTGTCGGGCGGATGCGCGATGTATTCCTGGTGACCGCTTCTCGGGACATGACGCTGGCCCACAGCCTGATCGAGCGTGACGCCGAAGTTGAGGCGCTCTATCAGCGAGTCAAAGCCCTGCTTGACTGGCGCATTCGCAATGACCCCTTCAACGCGCTTCCCATGCAGCGGTTACTGATCGTCACCAGTGACGTGCGCCAGATTGGCGCGTCGGTGGTGGCGATTTGCCTCGCGGCGCGAGGGGCCGCTGGGCGCTAACTGGTTGGACTGACCGGACAGTGGCGCAATAGTTCGCGGCTCAGGATTGCGACCGGGAAAGCGCGTCGAAAGGCGCCTCGCCGCCTGCGAGATGCGCGTATAGCGCGCCCAGCGCATCCAGCGCCTGTGCGCGCTCCTCCGCGTTCAGAACTATGTTCGCCTCAAATTCATCCATGTCAAGTGTCTGCGCGGAACCATCAGGCGCGACCCAGAGGTCAAGCGATAGGTCACGATAGCTGACCACATCCTCCGTGATCTCGGCGGGCCAGGTGACGTTGCAATACCATCCCTTCAGCCTGCCATTCCGCTCGCGCACCTCCATGATGTTGTACCAGCGATCAGTATAAAACCACTCGCTGAAGCGGTCACCCGGCTCGAAAGTGGTGTATTCAAGCTCCATGCGCGCGCGCGTCCACTCAGCGTCCACCCGCACGCCTCCGGCCAGGGCCTCCGCGACCACAGCCCCATAAGCGAAGACAGGCTCGCCGCGCGCGCTGAGCTTGCGGATAGTGACGGCGCGCCCCACCATACCAGCGTCAGGCGTCTTCTCTCTCGTCATCGCGGTAAACACCTCCTGCGAGGCAGTATATCCGCTCCCACTATTTCCGCGCTCCCGCCGCCATCGTTCGCGCAAGCGTCCGCAGCCAGGGAATCCAGCGAGATGATCTCGCATATCTGGCTGTTTTGTCTTCGTTTCGAGGCGAGCAGCGCCAGTCTGACGAACCTCAGTGTGGCGATCAACGAGGCCGCCGCGCTGGGCGCTAACGCCATCAGTAATGGTCATGGTGGCAGCGAGTCCAGCAGCGATCCCTCGTTTGGCACGTCGTGTTTCAACCATCCAGGCATCGCCTCACCGCCAGCTCGGGTGATAGCGGCTATGGCGTCCAGTATCCCGCCATATCACAGTACGTGACGGCGGTTGGGGGCGCCGCGCTGACCGCCGCGAAACAACATACGCGGCTGGACGGGGACGGTGTGGAGCGGCGCTGGCAGCGGCTGCAGCGCATATGAACAGCTCTTGCCCCATGCCAGTACGCGCGCCGGGTGCTATACTACAGATATCGCCGCGCAATGGCGCGCGGCGGACCCTCTTGAAACATCAATAGAAGAAGCGGACCATGCGCATCAGTCTGATGAGCGTTCCCATGGATCTCGGCGCCGACCGGCGCGGGGTAGATATGGGGCCAAGCGCCATTCGCTACGCCGACATTGTCGAGAAACTGCGCGCGCTGGGGCATACTGTCACCAGCCTCGAACCGATCCCCATCGCCGAGCCCGAAGCGCATAATCTTGGTGACAGTCACATCAAGTATTTACAGCCCATCGTCAACGCCACTACCTTGCTAGCGGAGCGAGTCACACAAGCTATAGAGCAGGGATCACTGCCCGTGACGCTCGGCGGCGACCATAGCATCGCGCTTGGCTCTGTCGTTGGGTCCGCAATGGCGCGTAAACCGCTCGGTGTCATCTGGTTCGATGCGCATGGCGATTTCAACATACCAGAAACTACTCCATCGGGCAACGTGCATGGCATGATACTGGCCGCTCTCTGTGGTTTGGGCGATGAGCGGCTGGTAAACGTCGGTGGTCCTGGGGCGAGCGTTGATCCGAAGCGGGTTGTCATCGTCGGCGTGCGCGATCTCGACTCCGGCGAGCGTGATCTGTTGCGCAAGGCCGGTGTCCGTGTGCTAACGATGAGCGACATTGACCGGCAAGGCATGGAGGCGGTCATGCGTGAAGCGCTCGACATCGCGCTCGACGGCGCCACCGGGCTACATATCAGCTTTGACCTGGATGCGGTAGACCCCTCAGAAGCGCCGGGTGTAGGCACTCCCGTGCATGGGGGCATCACGTATCGTGAAGCGCATCTCGCCATGGAAATGATATCTGAGACTGGCCGCTTGACCAGCCTCGACCTGGTCGAGGTCAACCCGATTCTCGATCATCACAATCAGACGGCGATTCTCGCCACCGAGCTTGCCCTCTCAGCGGTTGGCAAGCGCATCTTCTGACAGGCGGCCAGGGCTGATTGATACGAGTTCTGGCCGTCTGCATGTTAATGGCTTGTAGCGCGTTATCTTTCAGGCCGCGTTAGGCGCCTTGCACAAAGAAGTGGGACGGAATGGGTGAAGCGCCCATTGACATCTTCAAACGCGCCTACTATGCTGCGTGCGGCGAAGCGCCATGCGGCCAGTGATGAACCACATCGTTCGCGCATCATTCGCCTAATGATGGGGCTTGCGCCCAATGGCGGGCGATCCAGGCCATTTGTGTCAGCGACGACGCCTAGCCCTTCACGGGGCATTTTCGAAGGAGGCGATTGAACGTGTCCAAGACTTCCAGCAACGCGCCCCTCTCGCAGCGGGCAGATATGACTATCTTCCTCAATGGCGAGTTCATTCCCGCCGATCAGGCGCGAGTCGGCGTTGCGACGCACGCTATCTCCTACGGCACAGGATGCTTTGAAGGCATCCGCGCTTACTATAACGCCGAAGCTGACCAGCTCTACATCTTCCGCGCGCTGGAGCATTTCGAGCGTTTGCATCGCTCGTGCAAGATCATGAATATTCGGTTGCCCTGGACGGCTGAAGAGTTGGTGGACTTAACCGTCGAACTGATTCGTCGCAACGGACTGCGCGAGGACTGCTATATCCGCCCGTTCGCCTATAAATCCGATGAAATCATTGGCGTCAAGCTCAACGGCCTGCGCGATGACTACACGATGTTTGTCGTGCCGATGGGCGAGTATGTCTCCACCAGCGGTCTGCGCTGCATGGTGTCCTCCTGGCGCCGTGTGGATGATAACATGATTCCCGCACGCGCCAAAATTTCCGGCGCGTATGTGAACAGCGCGTTCGCCAAATCCGAGGCGCTGATGAGCGGTTTTGACGAGGCGATCATGCTTACCCAGGAGGGCCACGTCAGCGAGGGCTCAGCGGAAAACATCTTCATGGTGACGGGCGGAGAGCTCGTTACCCCTCCGCCATCCGAGAACATCCTGCAGGGCATTACCCGCGATACCGTGATGCAGCTCGCCCGGCGTGAGATGGAGATGTTGACCCGCGAGCGCGTGATTGACCGCACGGAGCTCTACACAGCTGATGAAATCTTCCTGACTGGCACCGGCGCGCAGATCGCCCCTGTCGTCGAGGTAGATCACCGTCCGATTGGCTCTGGCGTGGTTGGCCAGGTAGGTTCCACACTCCAGCGGCTGTACCGGGAAGTCACGCACGGCCTGCGCGAAGAATACGCCTCATGGCTCACTCCCGTTTATCCCGCGCGCACGGCGGGAGTGTTGAACAGCAACAACGGCCATCATGCGGCCAATGACGTGAAGCCGAAGCGCAGTAAGCAAACCGCCGCGACAAAGTAGTGAATCACCACTGGCGGGTGTGGTTCGCGTGGACGGAATCCCTTGCGCGCGGTATGGTGTGCTGGGCTAAGCCCGAGCGCCATACCGCGCGCTTCTTTGCTCTACTACCCTTCAGGGGGAGATACCCGGATGTCTCAGTTGACCCAGTCCGATCCCGCGCCTCAGACCGGCGCGACGCCTATGTTGAGCGGCCTGGCCCGCGCCGAGCGCATCACGACAATCATCGCGATCATTCTGGGCGCCGCCGCCGCGATCTATCTCCTGGTGACGCTTCTCACAGAGCACGAAGTTTGCTACGGGCTAAGCGCCGACCGCCTGCTCTGCCAGCCAGTGGATGTCGTGGCGGCGGAGCGCGCGGCGCTGGTGCTACTCTATCCCGGTATCCTGTTTGTGGGGGCGGCGGTGGGCGCTTTCTGGCATACGCGAGCGACTGATCCCGGCGCGCGCAGCGCGGGTTACGGATTACTCGTCAGCAGCGTGGTGGTGCTCATCGGCATCGTGGTCCCCGCCCTCTCAGGCGCCGGCCTCTTCCTGGCGCCAGCCACCCTCGTCATCACGGTCACCGCCATCCTTGGCACGATCAAATTTATTCAGGACTTCCGCGCTGGGCGGGCGTCAGATGAATAATTCTCCCCGCCGCGGGCGCTATTCGCTCTCAGCGCGCATGTAGACATCAGGCTTGAGGATACCGACATAGGGCAGGTTACGATAGCGCTGCGCGTAGTCAAGGCCATAGCCAACGACGAACTCATCGGGGATGAGGAATCCGGTGAAAGCAAGCGCCTGGGGATACGTGCGCAATGGAAAAGGCTTGCCCTTATCCAGCAGGGCGCAGACCCGCAGGCTGGCCGGATTTCGCACTTCGAGCGTCTCAACCAGCTTCTCCAATGTCAACCCACTGTCAAGGATATCCTCAATGATCAGCACATGCCGGCCCTCGATATTGGTCTCCAGATCCTTGAGAAGGCGTACGGAGCCGGAGGTCATTGCCGAGTCGCCGTAGCTGGCGGCGCTGATAAAATCAAGCTCCACAGGCAGGTTAATGGCGCGCGCCAGGTCCGCGGCGAACACCGCCGCGCCACGCAGCGTGATAACGAGCGCCAGACGGCTATCCACCACAAGCGGGGCATAGGCGCGTGTAATTATTTCACCCAGCGCGCGGACGCGCGTTGCGATACGTTCGGCGCTGATGATAACGCGCGCGATGTCCTCCCGCTCAACTCCCGGAGGCGCGGCTTCGACCCAGGCTGGGTCAGCCACGACCGGCTGGCCTAGCCGCATAACGTCCGCGTCGGTCGCGCTATCACTCATCATCGTAGTTTTCCTCCAGGTCGCCATGATCGCTCTTATGATCGCCTAGTCGGGATATTGAATCAGCGTTCCAAATTTTTCCCATCAAGCCCATCGAGCGGCTCAGCCTGCAGCACAAGCGTGCGGCGGGTCTTGTCTGTCAGTTTGAATTCGTCGCCGATTCGTACGCCCGCTACCCACAGAATGCGCTCTGCCGCGCCCTCGCCCACACATACCAGCGGTAGGCGCCACCGCAATGCGCGCGGAACCTTGGCGTCGGCGAACACATCCTGAAGCTTCTTGGCCCGCTCCATTCCCAGCGGGCGGAAGCGGTCACCAGGGCGCCACGCGCGCACACTGAGGCGCTCACCAGCTGCCTCAGCGTCAGCGTACACGCGCCACTCACCCCGATGGACCGCCGCCGCTGTTCCCGCGCGGCTCAATGGTGGAAGTCGCGGGGGTTCAGGCAATATTTCCCCCTCAAGCCCTGGCGGCGTCTCGACGACCACCGCGCGCACACGCCAGCCGAGGTCCGCGGCCTCCACCACTCCGGGCGGGATCAACGGCCATACCCGCATGGACTCACCGCCAGCCATCTTGCGCCGCTCGCGTGCGGGATGACGCCGCGTCAGACGGCTCAAGCGCAGCTCCGTATATCCTCTGGTCGCGCGGAGCCCGCCAGGCAATGTCAGCATGGAGCCAGTCGCGCCACTCGTCGCCAGCCGCTCGATAAGGCTGATGTGGCGCGCTTCCAACACAGTGGGCGTATACATCAAGCTATCCTGCGCGGATGGACGTAGCTCTATCCGCTCGACCGCCCGGCGAATGAGCCGTCTGCGCAGCGCTGGCGGCTGCTCACCCAGCGCCGCCAGGCCGAACGCGACCGTTTGCGGTGACTCCCCTACCACGACCTCAACCCAGGCCGCATCAGTCGCGGCGGCGAGCAGCCTTTCATCATCCGCGAGCGTCGCCGCCATACGCGCCAGCGACTGCCGCAACCGGGGATTGTACGCCTCCATCGCAGGCAACAGGCGCAGCCGGACGCGGTTTCTCAGATATCGCTCGTCAAGATTGGTCTCATCTTCGCGCGGCTCCCAGCCATGCGCGGCGCAGTACGCCTTCGTCTGAGCGCGAGTGATGGTTAGCAGCGGGCGCGCGATGTCACCTTGTAGTGGGCGCATCCCTGTCAACCCGGAGAGCCCACTGCCGCGCAACAGGTGGAGCAGCACAGTTTCCGCCTGGTCATCCAGGGTGTGCGCGACACATATGCGCGTGGCGGCCACATCGTGGGCGGTCTGGCGCAGAAAGCGATAACGCAAACGGCGGGCCGCATCCTCCAGCGAGAGCCGCCGCTCACGCGCGAGCGCGCGCGCGTCCACCTGGCCAGTGACACAGCGCAGGCCGAGGCTGGCCGCCAGCCCCACGACCCAGCGAACGTCATCCGCGCCGGCCTTGCCACGCAGCCCGTGATCGAGCGTCACCACGACCAGTTCCCCTGGCGCGCGAGACACACCCTGTTCGCGCAGGTCTAGCAGCGCGCCCAGCAGACATATCGAGTCCGCTCCGCCGGAGACCGCGACAACTAGCGTCTGTCCCGCTTCCCAGAGTTCCGCGTCCCCTACAGCGCGGGCCATTTCCGCTACCACATCGCGCCGCGCATCGCTCACGCTCACTTGTTTTCTCCAGCGCATCCGGTAATGGAGCCCGGCCCCTATCCCGTTCCGCCATCCACATGATCGCCTTTAATCAGCATACCACCCTCACAAGGCCTGGGGAATTGCGGCGCCTGACGCCCTGTGCTATCCTGCCAGCAGCGACGCGGCAAAGACGCGACAGCGCAGATGTGACGGCGTCGCGCTGTCTGAAGCTCCCGTCACAGATGACGGCTGAGATCAAGGAGCCAGCTCATGTCTGCTGTGGTTGAACGTACCAGGCGTCAGACCAAAGCGTATCGCGAGCGGATCGCCAGGATGCGTAGGGAAGCTAGCGCGCAGGCGCAGCCACTGCTCGCATCGGGAGCGGCGCCCATCCGGGTCATGGCGCGAATGGTGAATGATCTGATCGCAGCGTGCCGTGAGCGAGGAATTCCCGAAGATATCATCAGTGAGGAAATCGTCAACCGAACAATCGGAGATATAGACGTTCGCCGTATCTCCCCCTATGACGATGGCGCCGAATTCGTTACTCTGGCTGATGAAATGGGGCTGGCGCTGCCGGGCGAGGTCATTGGTGGCTACACAGCCACCGGGGAGCGCGCACGCTGGATTCACGAGCGCATGATGGAGCTGGAGCGCGAGCTGCTGGCGCGACATGTTGATCTCCGCATCTACGACATCGCTGGCACAGGCGCGATTGCGTTGCGCGAGCGGGTGGCGGCGCACATCGAGCGCGCATGGGATGTAACGTTCGCGGCCACCAGCATCTATGCCAGCCTCGGCTCGCTCGACGCGTTGGAGAAGTTCTGGCAGGGGCTCATGGCGTCAGTGCGAAAGCCGGGCGGGCCGCATCCCCAGTTTCCCGTAATCTTCCCCGCCCCTGGTTTTAATGTGCCAGAGTGGCAGGCGAACAACATCGGCATACGCTCGCAGCGCATCGTGACCCGCGCCGAAGACCGCTTTCAGATTACTCCGCAATCGCTCGCTGAGGCGCTCGACGCCGCGCCCGACGCCCGCGCGCTTTATCTCACCATTTCCAACAATCCCACCGCGTTCGCCTATAACCCTGATGAACTACGCGCGCTCTACGAGCTGCTTGACGAGCGCGGCAGCGATCTCCTGGTCGTCGCTGACCTGGCGTACATCGGCACGGCTGATCCCGCTGATGATCGTGCGCGCATGCGGGAGCTGACCGCGCCGGGCCATCGCGAGCGAACCGTCTACTGCGGCAGCTTCTCGAAATCGCACACGCTCACTGGCGACCGTTTTGGCTGGGTCGCGTTTGGCGCGCCAGAGATCGCCCAGCGCATGATTCCTGGGTGGACGAATACCACCGCGTCGCTGCCCGCCGACTGGCAGCTCCGCTATATGGCCACGCTGGACCTCTTTATGGACCATCCTGAGATCGCGGAGCGCATCCGTGCGCTCTACCGGCTGCGACGCGAACGACTGGGCCGCCAGCTTCATGCGTTAAACGAGCGGCAGCCGCTCTTCTCGACGATCAATATGGATGATGGCGGCACCGTCTATAACTGGAGTCAACTCACGCCGGGTGAGGATGTCTTCACGCTCTTCGCCCAGACAGGTATTGCGGGCGTGCCAGGCGGCGCGTTTGGCTATTCCAATGACTATGTGCGCCTCTCGGTCGGCTGCATTCCTGTTCCGGGGGTGTAGGGAGCGCGTCATGCAAGGAATAGCCTCGCTGCTTGATGACGCGAGCGCTCAGGATGTTCACAGGCTGTGGGCTGAGCTGGAGCGTACATATGGCTTGCGCGAAGCCGCGCGCAGCGTGCCATATCCGCATGTTTCCTATCATCTTGCCGAGGACTATAACCTTGCGCGGATTGGCGCGCTCATGCGCCATGTTGCGCGGCAAATAGCGCCTTTCACCATATGCGTCACAGGGCTGGGAGCGTTCACCGCGCATGAACCTGTCCTGTATCTCGCCGTCGAACGATCCGCGGAGCTCAACGCGCTGCACGAGACGATCTGGCGCGCACTGGCGGATGAGCCAGGCGCCGCGCGCACGTCATCCCCGCTCTATGAGAGCGCGTCATGGATACCGCATGTGACGCTCGCACAGCGAGATCTGACGTCTGGAGCGCTGGATTCGTTGCTGTCCACCTGGTCATCGCGTGATTTCCGCCGGGAAGCGCATGTACACGACCTGGCGCTGCTCTACCAGCGACCAGGCGAAGAGGCCTATGCGCCGCTGGAACGGGTCAAGCTGAGTGGTCCGCCATACGGATCGCCACAGCAAAGGCTCTAGAGGGGGAAGCGCGCGATGCTGGCGTATGTCTTCTGGCACTGGCCACGTCCAGGGATCGCTTCCGATGAGTATGAGGCGCGCCAGCGCGTGTTTCATGCGGCGCTCGCCGTGCGCGGGCCATCAGCGCTGCTGCGATCGTATGTCTGGCGCGTCACAGGGCCGTCCTGGACACCCGTTGCTGTCGCCTGGGAGGACTGGTATCTGCTGGCGGATAGCGCCGGTCTGGACGCGCTCAATAGCGCGGCCATCGCGGACCCGTTACGTGATGAGCATGACGCGGCGGCCTCGATGGCCAGTGGCGGCCTGGCGGCCCTATACACCCCCGCCGGGCCGCGCGCTGGTCAGCCTTACTCGCTTGAAGGGCGCTATGCGCTGTGGTTCCACAAGCCTGAGGATATGCGCTATGGCGCGATCTACCAGCGGATGGGCCCGGACTTGCCGCGCCTCTGGACACGCATGATGGCGCTCGGTCCCGCGCCAGAGTTCTGCCTGACAACTGATAATCCGCACGCGCTGGAGCCTGACTGGCATGCTCAGCTGACACGGCGCGAACGGATCTGGCCGCAGAGTGGTGACGCTGATGAAGCGTCACCCACGCGCAAGGCCCTATAATAATGGCTTTTCACACATGTTGAGAGGTCAATCTGGCGTCGCTGACCGAAGCCGGATTCTCAAATCGTCAATCCGCCCGGACTGTACGCGCGAGTAGCTGTGCGCCCGTTACCGCATCGGAGCCAGCGACTTGACGAGGTACTGCACCTGGTCTTCCCAGATACGCGTAACGCCATCCGGGCCAGTCCACTGGCCGCTCGTCGCGCGCGGACCGATGCCCGGATCCCGGTAGCCCAGCCGCTCATAGAGCGCCCGCGCGCGTACGTTTGTCAGCGAGACGCCCAAACCAATGCTCCGCGCGCCACGCATGCGCGCGGAGTCTTCACAAGCCCGCAGCATGGCCGCGCCCACGCCGCGCGAGCGGTATTCAGGATGCGTCAGCACATCATAAATCCACGGGCAGCCTATCCATTCCAGGTACGGATCGCCGCGTGGCGCCCATGCCACCATGGCATGTCCGACGCCAACGCCATCCCACCAGGCGGTGAACAGCGTAATGCTTCCGCGCTCCTGGCGAGTCAACCAGTCAATCCATTGCTCATGCGAGTGGAATGGCAGGTCGCGCTCGATTCGCGTCAACTCCTGCGCGCGTAAAAGGTGAATATCGAGCGCCATAGCGTACTCCTCAAAGGTCTTGTCGCTCTCCATCACGAGAGCCGCTCACCATTACTATACGCAGACGCGCGCCACACGCGCCTATTGACACGCATGTCACGCCCCGTCTATGCTACAGGCGGCATCCAGCCAGACGCGCGCCACACTGCGTGGCAAAGATGCCTGGGGCGGTTTTCAAGCGCGAGGAGTCACCGTGATAGGCGCATATTTCGCAATGCCCGCGCGCATTCTGTGCGCCACCGCCTACCAGCAGCGCCAGCCTCCTTCCGGGAGGTCTGGGTAGCTCCGCGTATCCTCCGTTGACGGTGAGCCGTCACTCATCAGCGCCCGCCATACCTCTCCTGAAGAGATGGCGGGCGCTTTATAATGTCGCTCCTGGGCCTTGGCGCCATCAGGAGAAGGAGTCATCCTTGTGCTCACCGGAACGTTTGACCTGTTTCCCGCCGCGCTGCGCGGCTTGGCGCTTGGTTTCGCCATCGCCGCGCCTGTAGGCCCCATCGGCGTGCTCTGCATTCGCCGCACACTAGCGGATGGGCGTCTGGTCGGCTTTGTCACAGGCCTGGGCGCGGCCACCGCTGACGCCTTCTACGGCGGCGTCGCGGCCTTTGGTGTTAGCGCAATATCCCTGTTCCTCTCTGGCGCGCGATTGTGGATTCATCTCATCGGCGCGGCCTTTATCGCCTGGCTTGGCGCGCGCGCGATGCTGGCTAGATCCGGCGCGTCCGGAGGACCAGATATCGCGTCAGATACCGAAACGCCCACCAATACGTGGCGCGGTTGGCGGCTGGGTTTAGCCTGGCTCACCACGCTCGGCCTGACGCTGACCAACCCGGCGACGATCCTCTCCTTCGCCGCCGTTTTCGCCGGAGTTGGACTGGTGAACGCCAGCGCGCCCGTCGCCATCGCCAGCGCCACAGTGGCTGGCGTCTTTCTCGGCTCCACGCTGTGGTGGCTCATCCTGAGCTTCAGCGTGAGCCTCGCCCGATCACGGCTCACGGCAAACGCCATGCGCTGGGTTAATCGTGTGTCGGGTATTATGCTGCTCGGCTTCGCCGCCTATGCGCTGCTCACCCTGTAACCACATGCGTTTCAATCCCCTGCGCGCCGCGCCAGTTCCACTGCGGCGGATGCGCGTCTCCCACTCATACCGCTGCTTCCGCTCAGCCACGCGCTATACCTCTGGTGAGAAAGCGCGCTACAGCGTCAGTGAATGCTTCCGCCACTTCACTCTTGGGATGAGACTTCTCCATGCGCGGATCTAGTACGCCGCTGCAGATCACGTAGCGACAGCAATTCTTCTTCTGTAGGCGGCTCAGTCTCGCGCGTGTCCGTGGCAAAACGGATTGGCCAGCCAGTCGCCGCTACAATCTGTTCGCGTGTGACACCGGGGTGGATGCGCGTCACGATGAATTCGTATGATGGCGCTTCAGGTTCCAGCACACAGAGATCGGTGATGACTACCCCCGGACCCGCGCCGGGCAACCCAAGGCGCGCCCGCGCGTCGCCGCCATCGAGATAGCCAACGCTCGTGATGAAGTCCAGCCTGGACACAAACGTGCGAACCGAATGTTTGAGGATAAGGAAAACCTGCTTCGCGGAGCCCGCGATCTCCGGCGCGCCACCCGCGCCGGGCAGGCGGACGCCAGGCTTGCGATAGTCGCCGATGACCGTGGTGTTGATATTGCCAAAGCGGTCTATCTGCGCGGCGCCCAGGAAGCCCACGTCGACACGTCCTCCTTGCAGCCAGTATTGAAATATCTCGGGCGTGGAGACAATAGCGTCGGCGGTTTCCGCGAGATCGCCATCGCCAATCGAGAGCGGGAGCACATGCGGCTTGGCGCCAATTGGCCCGGACTCATAGATCAGGACAAGATCAGGGGCGTGTGTCAGCCGCGCCAGATTAGCCGCCAGCGACGGCAAACCAATGCCGACAAAACACCTCATGCCGTTTTTCAACAGGCGCGCCGCCGTGATGGTCATCATCTCAGACGCGGTGTATTCCATTGAGGACATCATGGCTCTTCCGCCCCCTGGGTCTCGCGCAAGACACGTAGGAACTCCGCGAAATCGGTTGTATCGAGCACATGACGCTTTATCCACGACTGAAATGTGTCACGCGAGCGGGATACCGTGTCCCATGCCTGGTAGAAGCGGTTATCCCGCTCGTAATAGCCCTGCGCGTAAGAAGGGCGCGCCCCTCCCGGGACTTCACAAACCGCCGATACAGCCCAGGAGGGCAAGAGCGTCGCGTTAGGCCAGGCGCCCAGATTATCCACAACTTCCTCGACCGTGACGACACAGCGTTGCGCGGCCAACGCCGCCTCTTTCTGAACCCCAAGTATACCCCAAAGCAGCACATTACCCTTGCGGTCGGCTTTCTGCGCATGGATAACAGTGACGTCGGGCCGCACGGATTTCACCGCCGCCAGTTCCTCGCCAGTAAACGGGCAGCGGATGAAGCGGATCTGATCGTTATATTTAGTCAGGTCCGATCCGGAATAGCCGCGTAACACGCCAAAAGGGAGATTTGAGGCCCCAGCGACATAAGCGGCCGCCAGGCCGGCGTGGCTGTGTTCGACCAGCTCCAGTGGCAAAGGCCAGTCATGCTCGACCGCGTCGCGCAAGCGGTGTAGCGACCCCACGCCAGGATTACCGCCCCAGGAGAAGATGAGCCGGGAGGCGCAACCGGCGCCGATCAACTGGTCATAGATGACATCAGGCGTCATGCGTATAAGGGTCAGATTTCGCCGCCGCTGGCGGATCACTTCATGTCCAGCGGCGAATGGAATGAGGTGGGTAAAGCCCTCCATTGCCACAGTGTCGCCGTCGTGTATGAAGCCACTGACGGCTTCGCGCAGAGGCATCAGTTCCGCCATGAGATCTCCTGTTGGGTCGTGTGAGTCGCTTATGGAGGACTCACCCGGTCCGCATGGCTACACGGTCTACACGGCTGGCGTCACCGTCGGCGCCAGTGGCTTGCGAATTTCATTACCTCAAGGGCCGCACGCGCTTGTAGCTGGGATAGCTCAAGTATCGCGCATACGCATGAATTGTAGAACATGATGACATTTGTAGCATTCAAAAACTCATCTGATCGGCGCGTTCCCGATCTGACAGCCAGATTCGCGGCCAGGCGCGCCATCCAGTGGCGAGCGGCGCGCCAAGTCAAGACAAAGATGGTACGATACTAACAGGCCCGGATATTCAGCGGACTCGAAGCCGCGGGCGGCGGAGACAGGCGCCAGAAATCGGGCTCATGCGGAAATTCTGTATAACGTATGCGCGAGCCAGCGCGCCTCACGGGTGTGGATTATGCTGGTGATGATCGCTGGACCGTCGCGGAATGACAGGGGCGCCTCCCGCCGGTCTTGCGCGCGGGCGCTATTTTAGGATCAAGGCGCGAAAAGCGGCGGAGAATGACAGATGACGGTAAGCGACGCGGAGTTCAGGACGGTCCTGGGGCGGTTCGCGACAGGCGTGACAGTCGTGGCGACCTGTGACGGAAAGACCCCGGTAGGCCTGACGGTAAACGCATTCGCTTCCATCTCGCTCGATCCGCCTCTGGTGATGATCTCGATTGACAAGCGCTCGCATCTGAATGATGCGATTCCACAGGCCGGCTTTTTCGCCGTCAGCATTCTCACCACCGAACAGCAGGAACTGTCCCGACGCTTCGCTGGTCAGACAGGCGACCGCGCCAATCGCTTCCGCGATGTAAGCTGGCGAACAGAGGCCACAGGCGCGCCTATTCTCAACGAGGCGCTCGCATGGGTAGATTGCCGCGTCGAAGCGCTGTATGACGGCGGCGATCATAGGATTTTCCTGGGGCGAGTCGAAGCGTTGGGATCCACCTCCAGCGCGCCTCTGATCTATTATCGCGGGCGCTATGGCCGCATCGAGATGCCCGCCGATGTCACCATACACAAGGGAAACACATGACCAGCGCTTTCTTGTCCGAGCGCGGCGCGCTGGAAGCGCTCCACGCGGAGATAGGCGAGTGCCGCGCCTGCGAGCTGGCGGGCTATTTGGCTTGCGCGCGTCCCGTCGCGGGACGTCAGGGTCCATTCAACGCCGGCGTGATGATCATAGGCCAGGCGCCAGGGCGTCTCACCGTCGCGCGCGGCCAGATGTTTGGCGGGCCAAGTGGCGGCGCGCTGGAGCGCTGGCTGCTGCGCGCCGGGTTCGCGCCGGGCGCGCTAAGGCGCGAGGTCTACCTCTCCGCGCTTACCCGCTGCGACCCAGGCCGCAGCCCGGCAGGTAAAGGTGATCGCAAACCTACCGCAGCCGAAGTCGCGCTTTGCCGGCCCTGGCTAGAGCGCGAGCTGGCGCTTGTGCGCCCGCGCGTCATCTTGCTGGTGGGGGGTATGGCCATTGAGGCGTTTCTCGGCCCCGCCCGGCTCGAAGACATCGTAGGCCGCACATTCGAGCGCGATGACGCCACGCTCATTCCGATGCCACATCCCTCGGGCGTCAGCCGCTGGCTCAATGATCCGGCGCATGCGGCGCTCGTGACGCGCGCCCTTGAGCGGCTATCGGCGCTGCGGGCGGCGTGGGAAGAAGCCCGGGCGGAAGCGCCTGATGAGGCAGGCGCCAGATGATCCACGTCTAGAGACATAAACCAACAAGTCAGCACAGGAGAAAGCGTTCATGAGCGACGCGAATGAGACGGCGACGACCCAGACTGAGGAGCGGAAGGCCCCCAAGCGGGCGCTGATCGTCATGGCTCATCCCGATGACGGCGAATTCGGCTGCGCTGGAACAATCGCGCGCTGGGCGGCGGAAGGTCGCGACATCTGGTATTGTCTGGTCACTGATGGACAGGTGGGTGACGCGGGCGACACCGAGATCACCAGCGAGCAGCTGGCGGCGAAGCGCCGGATAGAATCCCAGGCCGCGGCGGGTAGGCTGTGCTACAAG
>JAKAIY010000224.1 GCA_021814145.1 Chloroflexota bacterium | reverse complement strand
TTCGCTTTAGGCAGATATGGACCATTAAATAGTCCAAGTCAAGGCCTGCGGGAAAGTGGTGCTGATCCTGGGTGGCAAGGAGGGCAGGGATGATGGCAGGTGGGGTCGCGCGGCCTTCCCGACGGCGCATCTGGCCGGCAGTGACCCCATCCACATACGCGGATGGCTGGCAAGCGTGTTGTTCCCGGATACAGTGGCGCGTCCGCGCCGGCATTCCACCGGCTTCCCAGGCGTCCCCTCATGGGTGAGGGGCCGCCACCTCACGGGTCTTTCGGTATGCGGTTGTACGTCAGCAGTATAGACAGCGCGAGGCGGGCGCGTCAACCCGGCGGCGCTCCACGATCTTGCGCAATCCCGGAGGTCGCGAAAAAAGCGACGCGCGCCCAGTCGCGCCCCAGACAGGGTATGCCCATCTGGCCGCGCCTCGACGCGCGCCTGTTTCTGTATTTCGCTGGCCGCGCTTGTGCGAGTTCCACTACGGAGCCAGTCTCGCCGCGGACCTCAGCGGAGAAGTGGCCGCGCTGGTTCAATCGGAGGCCGCGCTCGCCGTGACGCCTGATGGGCGCGCGTACGAGTTTACTGGCCGGGCCTGTCTGAAGCATCCCCCGAGCGCGCGAGCCGGAAGCCCCTGTTGTTGTTGAGGTTGTCCGGCGCGTTGTTGTTGCGGTATGCCGCGCGCGCGTTCCTGGCGTTGTTGTTCCACGAACCGCCACGCAGCGTCGAAATCCGGTCACTCCTCGTACGGTTTGGCGGTAGCGGGAGCCTTGCCTGCGCAGGACTTCTGCCACGCCCGAACCAGCCGCCCAATCTCCGCCAGTCGCTCGACCGCATATTCATACTGCCTGGTCGTAATGAGTGACCAGCGCTCGCACAGACGCAGATGAAAACGGACAAGCGTGAGGCGCACGCCCGCCTCATGAAGATGGTCCAGCGCCGTTTCAGGCGAACCGTCAAAACCGGCGCGAACCAGCGCTTCATGGAGCGTGAGCAAGTCCCGTTGCAGCGCTTCCGCCATAATGAAACGCTGCTCGCGCGGGAACCTGACCGTCAGCGGGATCAGCCAGGTGATGAAATCAAGCGTCTTGACGAAGACGGGTGACTCCTTCATGCGTGCTTCCCTTATGACGGCGTTCACCTCGCGAAGGTGAGGAAAAGACGGTTGTTTCTAATAGCGAGCGGCGTAGCCCGAAGGTATCAGCATGGGCCGCATGGGCTACCCAGCCACGCACGCGCGCGGTGACATTCGCGCTCTCCATCTGGCCCGCGCAGTAGCGGCGACGCATCATGCGCAGGCGGCGCGCGAAAGCCAGTCCGTTACGGCGGCGCAGGCGGCGATGGTCCGCATACACACGGTAGCCCAATAAAGGTATCCCGACAAAGACCGGTGTCACCACACTCGCTCGCTCATGGAGCGCGAGACGCAGATGTGTGGCGAGAAAGCTGATAATCGCCGCCTTCCAGCGGTGCAGTGCGGCCTTGTCATCCGCGAAGAGCAGGAAATCGTCCACATAGCGCAGGTAGGCGCGGCAGCCGAGCTGGTCTTTGACGAAATGGTCGAGCGGGTCGAGATAGCAGTTGGCCCAGAACTGCGAGGTCTGGTTGCCAACTGGCAGCCCGCGCGGACGCGCCGCCGCTTCATCCGGGTCATCACCGGGAAAGAGGACGAGCGTGTACTGGTCCGTCAGCTCATTCGCGCCGCCCGCCAGGATGCGATCACACACGGTCAGCGTCGCGTCGTCACGTACGGCCCGGCCCAGCATGCGGCGCAGGATAGCGAGATCTATGGAGGGGAAGTACTGGGCGATATCGCAGCGCAAGACGTAGGGATAGCGGCGGGCGAAGTGGGTGGCGCGGTCGAGGGCCTGATGGACGCCTTTACCCACCCGATTAGCGTAAGAGTCGCGGATAAAGCGGCGCTCGAAGAGCGGCTCCAGCACATTCACCAGCGCATGGTGAACGACGCGATCGGCGAACGGGGCGGCAGAGATCACGCGCGGCTTGGGGTCGGCGACGGTGAAGCGGCGGTATGGGCGCGGTTGCCAGGAGCCATCGAGTAGCTGGCGGCGTAACCGAAGCAGGTTACCCTCCAGACCATAGTCGAACGCCGCCACCTCTGGGCGGGTACGCTTGCCACGCGCCGCGTCGCGATAGGAGCGTAGCAGGTTCTCGAATGAACAGAGCTGTTCGTAGAACGGCGTATGTTCCTGCCCCATAGTCCTTCCCCGCTATCACGCGTGAAACGAGAATTTTTAAGCACGCCGCGCGCACTATTTCTAGTTTCACTCGCTTTGTCGCACACCAAATCCAACGATGGTAAAAAGAATAATAGAACACTAGAAATAGAATCAGTGTGAACCAGCCCCCGAGCGCGCGAGCCGGAAGCCCCTGACGTAGTTGAGGTCGTCCGGCGCGTCGTTGCCGCGGTCTGCCGCGCGCGCGTACCTGGCGTAGTTGAACCACGAACCGCCACGCAGCGTTCTATTTTCAGTCGAGTTCTGGCCCTCACGACCATCATTCTGAGTGTAGGGATAGGGCTTGTAGAGACTGCTCGTCCACTCCCACACGTTGCCCGCCATCTCCTCCACTCCGAATGGACTGGCGCCGCCGCGGCGCGCGTCGCTCGCCGGGTAGGAGCCGACCGGGCTGGTCGTCCCGATGCCGCTCTCGGAGCTGTTGCAGCGGTCTTTGTCGAAGCTGTCGCCCCAGGGGTAGACACGGCTGCTCTTGCGCTGCGGGTCCCAGCGCGCCGCCTTCTCCCACTCCGCTTCGGTCGGCAGCCGCCAGTCGCGCCAGCCTGTCGCCTCCACCAGCCACGCGGTGTAGGCCACCGCGTCCCGCCATGAGACGCAAACAACAGGGTGGTCAGGATGTTGCTGCTGGCCCGCCCAGTTCACGCTCCCGCTGGCTGGCGGCTCGCGCACCGCCTTCGCGGCCACCGCCAGCGCATATTCGGCCACCGTCACGGGATATTTGCCGATCTGGAACGCCGCCACCTCGACCCAGTGCTGCTCGTTCCCCTCGCCCATCTGGAATGGGCCAGCGGGGATGGTGACCAGCGGCGGGACAATCGCCTGGCCATTCCCGATATTCGCGCCGCGAAAGCCCAGGCTGGCCAGCCGCTGCGGCACAGCGGGCGGCGGGAAGAGCTCCGCGCGGGTGGATGCCAGCAGCGGGTCGCTGGCGTCGCCGCCGCTGAGCAGCGGCCAGGCCTCCTTCAACTGGCCGCCCGCCGCCAGCGTCCGCGCCAGGGCGGCGCGCTGGCCGGGAATGGCGGAAACGCCGGGCCTGCCCACCAGCGCCTGCGCGACGGCCAGCGTCTCCGCGCCACTGGCGCCACCCAGCGCGGCAGGAGCCAGCAGCCCGCCCGCCTCCAGCGCCGCCCAGCCAGCGGAGGCCAGGCCCAGCTCAGCGCAGAGCCGCGCCAGGGCGAGCGCCTGGGCGGAGTCGCGGATGGGGTTAGAGCCGGACGCGACGAGCGCGGTGACGGTCTGGCCCGCCTCCGCCGTCCGCCCCAGGCGGCGCAGCAAGTCCGCGCGGGCGATGAGGCGGCCGGAATCACCGGACGCCAGGGCGAGCTCGGTGTCCAGCAGACGCAGCGCCTCTGGCAGCTGGCCCGCCGCCAGCGCGCGCTCGCGTGTTCGGACCAGTTCCGGCAGCAGCGCCGCGCGCT
>JAKAIY010000002.1 GCA_021814145.1 Chloroflexota bacterium | reverse complement strand
CCGATCTCAGGTGAACGCCTTCCCGCTCGCAAGAAGCCGGACATTGCGGACTCTCGCGGGCGCTGGCTGGTGGCATGCTGTCCCAGGACCAGGAGCCAGCGATGGAAGTTCCCAGTTTACTGGTGGACGGCCAGGGCACCCAGACGTCTGGTGTGAGCCCGCTGAAGCGGTCCTCAAAGGCGATAGCGGCGGAAGAAAACCAGGTCATAGTCAGCTCCTCCAGATCTGCGTTTCTCAGATATGGGCACGGTAATAGAACAATTGTTCTTAATACTTATTACCCGGGACACTCACTATTGTCGAGGAACGGGGACCTTTGGGGAGTATGTCGAGATGATGCGCTTCAGACCACGCCTGTTGAGCCAGTATTAATACCTAGAATGTATATGCATGCCTCCTGTACACTGTTGGTGGCCTACTGGCGCGCGCCTCTCACGAATGAGGCGCACTGGCCGTGGCACCGGTCTCATAGGAGGTAGAAGTGCCCTACGATCCAAATACTCCCATGAATCCCGATCAGCCAGAGAATCCTCAACAAGGATATCCGCAGCCAGGTTATGGCCAGCCGCAGTATCCCCAGCCGGACTACGGCCAGCCGCAATATCCGCAGCCAGGTTATGGCCAGCCACCGTATCCCCAGCCCGGCTATGGGCAGCCTGGGGCTCCATCCCAAGGGATGGGTTATGGGCAGCCTGGGGCTTCATCCCAAGGGATGGGTTATGGGCAGCCTGGGGCTTCATCCCAGGGGATGGGCTATGGGCAGCCTGGGGCTTCATCCCAGGGGATGGGCTATGGGCAGCCAGGATACCCGTCTCAAGGAGCAGGTTATGGTGGACCACCGCCAGGGGGTGGCTATCCTGGAGCATATCCCCCGCAGCAACCGCGCCGGAGCCGGGCCCCGCTCATCGCGGGGATTATCGGTGGGGTCGCGCTGCTGTGCGTAGTCGCGTGTTGCGCCGTGTTCGCCCTGGGTGGTGGAGCGCAAAGGTTTATGTCCGGCTTCTCAACGGGCTACAATAGCGCCCTGGCCGCCCAGACCCAGACGGCGGAAGCGGCGATGGCGACGCCAAGCGTCAACGAGACTGTGATTTACCAGGACTCTTTAACCGATACGCCCTCAGGCTGGCCAAATGATAGTCATTGCGCCCCTAAGACTGATGGCTATCATGTTGGAAGCAATTTTACCTGTTACCCCTCAATTCCCTCGGTCGGGAACGTTGATGTTACGGTGTCGGTAAAAGGTGTAAAGACCGATTCTTCGACCTCATACGGCATTTCATTCCGTGATACCTCAACGGATACGCAGGGTAACTATTACGATTTCGAGATCACCCCGGATGGCCAGTGGGCGTTCTTTAAAGTAGTTAACGACAAGCCAACACCGATCCAGAATTACCAGTCCAGCTCCGCGATTCAAACCGGTTCCGGAGCGACAAATCAGCTGCGCGTGCTTGCGGTTGGCTCGCACTTCGTGTTCTACGTCAATGGCCAGCAGGTGGGAACGGCGGATGATTCAACCTTCGCCTCCGGTGAGGTCGGCCTTGCCACCTATGACCAGAATGGCGTCAGCGACGCCGTATTCACGAATCTGACGATAGCGCGCGTAGGGTCCTAAGCTGGGCGACCTGGGCGACTTTGAGCCGCCGGTTACTTCCTGTTCGCGCGCTCGATGACGCGAGTGAAGTAGCCGGCGATCTCATCTGGAGTAAAGGCTTCGGCTCCATCGCCAATAGTCATCTCGAACATGGAGTAGCCCGGGCCTCCGCTTGGGCGTAGCCAGACGAAGAGCGCCACGCGCTCCTCGCGGGCTAGTTCCGCGCTGGCGTCAAGGAGCGCGTCCGGATCGCCACGCAGATAGACATGGGCCATGTGGGCGTGTGGAGGATCAGGCTTGAGCGCCATCCCGTCAACCTGGCGCAAGGCAGCGGCGATCATCACCGCTCGCTCGTGATATTGTGGAAAGCGGGGCAGGCGCTCACGCAGGCTGGCGCGCGCGGAGAGAACATAGGGATAGAGGTGAATGAGGTTTCCGCCGTGCCGTCGCTGCCAGAGCCGCGCCTGGGCGATGAATTCAGCGTCACCCGCGAGCGCCGCGCCTGCGATCGCGCCGACGCCCTTATAGAACGAAACGTAAACACTATCGAAGAGCGCCGCGACCTCAGCGTAATCGCGCCCGTAGGCGGGAGCCGCTTCCCACAGGCGCGCGCCGTCCAGATGGGTAGCGGCTCCATGTGAGCGCGCCCAGGTAGTCTGCTCGACCAGTTCCTCCCAGGACGGAAGCTGGCCACCGATCTCGCGCTGCGGCAATTCCAGCAGCAGCGCGGCGAGCGGCTCGGGCGCGGCGCGCAGATCATCCATAGTGATGAGACGGTTCGCGTCACCGATCAGGCGGCCTGAAAGGTGATGCAGCAATTCATATCCCTTGCGTTCGTGGATCTCCAGATGGCAGGTGGGGTGGAAGCCCACGGCGCTGCGCCCGGAGCGCTCGGCCCAGATACGCAGCGCGATCTGCTGCGCCATCGTGCCACTGGGCATGAAGATAGCCGCTTCCTTGCCGAGCAAATGCGCGATGTCCGTCTCGAAGTCGCTGATCAGCGCGCCCTCACCGTAGCGGTCCGCCTCTTCCTCGGCGCCAACGTTTGCGACGAGCGTGGCGAGTTCATCACGCGGTGAGCGCGGCGCGTGGCCGTTGAGGAAACGCTCGCAGTGGCGAAACGCGGCCTTGCGCTCCTCCTCACGCAGAGTTACGCGGGCTGGTTCTGCGCTATCGCGCTGATCGCTTTGCGCCGGGGGTGTCTCCATGTCCTGCGCCTCTTCTATCTGGAATTGTGGACGACTTATCGAGCGTTCTCATTGTGCCACAGACACTGTAGTGAGGAACAGCGCGCCGCGGCTTTGCGCGCTATCACACATCCGATACGCGTAGAAATCCGCTAATCAGGCTATATCGCCCTGGAGGTGGGGACCAGCATCAATACAGTCTTTACGAGCGTTCTCGCTTTGTCATCATAGAAGTGGGGGCGCCATAACAGGCGAAAATCGTCCGGAATGCCTACCATTCAGCACGTCGCGGAGCAAACACACGCTCTGGTCGCCACGTATTTTCTATAGGAGGCGTTCACTTCATGGCTAACCACGACCCACCGGAAAGGCGACGCCTCATAGAAGGAGAAGCGGCATGAAGACACCGTTGCTGGCGAAAATATGGGAAGCGTTTCGGCGGGCGCTTGGATACGTGTTGCGGGCGGCATTGATTGGTCTGGTCGTCGGGTTTGTTCTTGTCGAGGGGCTGGCGAGCATTTTGCATGTCACGACTGGTAGCCCAGCGGGCCTTGTATGGGGCTGGCCGCCTGTTATCAGTTTCGCGCCGAACACAGAGTTTGTCCATATCATGGCGATTGTATTCGCGCTCACGGTAGGCTACCTGAGTGGCTTCACCGTTGCCGTCACACAAACGATTCAAGGGCTGGTCTACGCGGCGGAACATGTGGATGACGCGATCGGAGCTGTCGCGAATGAAGGTCTGAACATGGCGGATGCGGTAGTGGATGCGGTGGATGGGCCGGATCGCCACGGGTTCCTTGGCAAGCGTGGACCAGCGACGGGTCAGGAAACTACCGTACGGTCGTAGCCAGGCACGCGCGCCGCGCGCGAGGCTGGAATTCGGCCGCCCCACACGCCTATCCGGCGAATGGGGCGGTTGAGTTATCGCCTGGTTTCTAAGACGGGAGGTAAGCGTTGCTGTAGGCTTGCGTCACGTTTACCGCGCCATTGAGCTGGCCGCTAGCCTGGAGAAACGCGGCCATAGACTGCCAGGCCGCGGGGCTATTATACCCGGGATGGGCGCTGTTCGGCGCGATAGCGGGCAAGGTGGCCTTGAGCACCGCGAGCGCGCTGGCGGCGGCGCTGGGATCACTGAGGCCCGGCACATACTTTTGACTGAGTGTCACCGCTTCCTGTGGGTGGGCGATAGTATAGTCCACCCCTTTGAGTGTCGCGGCGATCAGCGCCTTAATGGCCGCTGGCTGCGCTTTCAGCTCGCCTTCCTGGGCCGCCAGGCCGTTGGAGATCAATGGCTGTGTAGAGGCGACGGGGAACGTGCGGATGGCGAAGCCAGCCTTCTGGAACTGGATGGGCTCGTTGTTGATGTAGCCCATGACAGCGTCCACTTTGTGGCCGATAAGCGCGGACACCTGGGTGTAGCCAATGCTTTGAATCGTAACGTCAGAGGTGGTGAGACCGGCGCTCTTTAGCAGCGCCAGCAGACCAATATAGGTGGCGCCATACTGTCCCGGCACACCGATAGTATGCCCGCGTAGGTCAGAGAGCGACTGAATCGGGGAATTAGCGGGCACGATGAGTGTGACCGGATATTCAGTGTAGATATTGGCGACATAAACCAGCGGCAGCCCCTTGGCGCGCGCCTGAAGTGTTTCGTCGCCACCCGCGAAGATGACGTTCTCGCGGCCAGCGGCGATGGCTGCGAATTCATCCTCACCTACGTTGTGATGGCGCAAGGTGACGTTTAATCCGGCGGCTTTGTAATAGCCCAACGCCTCAGCCACATAGAATGGGGCGAACTGAATGTTCGGCACATACGTCAGCCCAACGGTGAGTGGGGTGAGTGAACTGGAGCTCTCGCCCGATACAGGGGCCGCGCCGCATCCGGCAAAGGCGGTCAGCGCTACGAGCAGCGCGCTGAGCATAACGAGCGCCGCCGGGCGAGCTACCTGGCGAGGGGTGTATGACTGGCGCATGAGGTCTCAAGCCTCCAATGATTCATGCGATATGATGAGCTGTTCGATCAGGCGCGCGAGACCATACAGGGCGGTGGCCATGAGCGCGAGAGCGAGCAGCGTGGCAAACACAAGAGGGGCGTTAAAGTTGCCGCGGGCGATCGTGAGCAGGCCCCCAAGGCCCTGATCGCCTAGCACGAATTCACCGACTACCGCGCCAGTTACCGAGAGGGTGAGGCTGGCGCGCAGACCGGAAAGGATGCTCGGCAGCGCCAAAGGCGCCTCAATGTGGCGCAGCAGCGCCCAGCGCCCGGCGCCATCTATGCGCGCGGCGTCGAGCACGTCGCGGTCGAGCGTGCGGAAGCCGAGCGTGGTGTTGACCGCGGCGGGGAAGAAGACAATGAGCGCGCAGAGCGCCGCGACGGGTAACAGACCATAGCCCAGCAACAGCACTAGCAGAGGCGCTAGCGCAACAGCGGGCACTGCCTGACTGGCGGCGAGATACGGCTCTAGCGCGGCGGCCAGGGCGCGATTGCGCGCGATTGCGTAGCCGGTGGGGAGCGCGATCACGGCGCCTATAGCGAAGCCGGTCAGACTCTCGATCAGGGTTGTCGCGGCGTAGCGTGGAATCAGGCCGTCTTCCACAGAGATGAGGAAAGACTGGAAGACGGCGGCGGGGGCCGGAACGAGGTAGGAGGAGACGCCACTCAACTGGACACCGTACTGCCAGATCAGCAGCATCGCCATGCCCGCGAAAACGGGCGCGAGCGCGGACAGCGGGCCGCGCCACAAGTCTGCCCGCCTGGTTTGGCGCGCGCGTGCGGCGAGGAATCCCCCACCTGGATCATGCGTAGCGCCCGGCTCCGCAACAGGAACACGCGCGGCTCTCTCCGCGCTTTTTCCCGAACGGGCGTCGGGCGCGATGCGAATGGCCATACGAACCACCTCTCTCGGAGACTGTGACTGAGGTGGCGCCCCGCGTGTTTTGAGGGGAACCGCCCCAGTCCAGCGCCGACCTGGGGCGACACGCAAGGCGAAGACGACGATGCGCACGCATGAAACGCAACCTCTCTGCGGTATACGCGCATGCGGACGCTTCGACCTTCTCCCATCCGGACTATTACCGTCGGCTCCGGTCTCTCACCGGAATCTGCGTCATCCACAGCATTATGAGGACACTGTAGCGGACGCTCGCGGGCTCGGCGCGTCAGACGCCATACCGCCGGTCGGGAATTACACCCTGCCCCGAAGGTCAACCTGTTTGATTCAGTTGACATGCCACGGAAATGCGTTTACGCAGTCGCGGGCGTGCTTTCCATGACGGTGAAATCATACCGCTCGATAACAGGATTTGCCAAGAGCCGGTCGCACATTTGGCGAATGGCGTCCTCAGCGTCGCTCTGACTGGCGGCGGCAAGGCTGATCTCCAGATACTTGCCAACGCGGACGCTGAAGACATCTTGATACCCGAGCTGCTGGAGGCCGTGCAGCACCGCTTCACCCTGGGGATCGAGAACGACGGGCTTAAGCGTAACGTGAATGCGCGCCAGCCAGGTTGCGCTGCCAGGTGTGGCGCTGATGGCGGCTGGGGCCGTATCGCTGGCGGTATCGCTCATGGGGATGCTTCTCCTCATTGCTTGCGTTCGTTCTGACGAGATGACGCCATATCAGACCTGGCCGCGCACGGCGCGGCACTCCGGGCATTCGCAGACCGCTCGCAGACGCTCATAGGTATATATGCCAGTGCGGTGGCCGTCACCCCAGACGGGGGTCAAGCCGTAACGCCCGACGGGCTGCAATTCATAGAGTGTGGTTTGCTGGTCAGTGAACTGGGTCTGTTCATCAACACTGCCTTTCTGGTCGCCTTCTCCAGCGCACCAGGCGCACGGGCAGCCGCGCCGCAGGGTCTCATAGCCATGAATGGATTCATGACCATCCGACCAGTCTATGTGTAATTGTCTGTGCTCCTCGTCCATCGTGTAGGAGAGAGGCATGACATCATTGGGTAATCGCATCGGAGTTATCCTGCGCCAGTCTTTTGGTCAGCGTCATTGGGCGCGAATGATCCTCACCATCCGCAGAGACACTGAGCGCCATCTCAGGTAGTATATCCTGTGGAGCGGGTATCAGGTGGGATGTGAAGAGTTGGAGGATGCGAGGCCCTATGAGAAGCGTTCCGAGCGTTATTGAGACCACGATGAGGTTGAGCGCTGCGAGAGTCAGTCCCCAGGGAGGAAGCCAGCCACTGTAGTTGACCGCTTCCAGCCCATATTCAGCGACGAGCGCGCAGGTAAGGATGGCAAGGCGGGGAAGCCAGGCCAGGGATAACGCTCCAATTTGCATGAGCCACGCTCCCCCGCGAGCGCGGAGTGGCGCGACAGATCGAGCCAGCGCCCAGATAGTGGCGAAGAGCGCAGCTTCCTGGTAGTAGTAGGGCCAGAGCATTTTGATGAGCAGCGCGAAGCAGAGGGCGCTCACTGTCAATACACCGAACAGGTCAGCCGACGTGAGCGTGAGATCGCGGCGCAAGGCGAGGACAATGAGCGTGAGCAGCGTGGCGGCGCCAATCGTCAGCAGCGCGTCGTAGCGCTGTCCGATGAGCAGAAACGTGTTGGCGTCGCTCAGGCTCCAGATATTGCCGCCACCGACTGGCAGCGGGCCCCGAAACGCTACGAGCGAGAAGATCGTATCGCGCGGGTCCGCGATCAGGAATGGCAAGATGCCCGCCATGAATGCGTCTACTATCCCGACGGCGAACCATATTGCGGCGCTTGTTTGTCTTCTGATGAGTAGGAGCAGGGTGATGGGAAGGATGATGAGCAAGACATCGCTGCGCGCCAGGAGCGCCAGACCGAGCAGCGCGCCTGCCGTGATCTCGTGTCGCTCGATGAGCAGGCGCAAGGCGACGAGTGTGAGCCAGACAGCGATGACTTGCTCGACATGGCCGTAGTAGAGCGCGCTGAGCCAGAGTTCCAGCGCGAAAGCCAGCGGGAGATAGGGCAGCGCGCGCGCCAGTCCGCGTAGCCGCCCGCCGAAGCGTTCGACGATGCGCGCGGCCTCCCAGCCAGCGAGTAGGGGGAATGGCGCGGTAATGGCGAAGACCAGCGCGCGGCGCAACACAACATCGCCGAGCCACCCACGCAGGTTCGCCAGCCATGCGGCCAGGAGAACAGGCGCCAGGCCAAGCGGACCGTTGGCGTTGGGATAGCCGCCGTCGCGGAACTGATAGATATCGAGCGGATTGCCAGCGAGAGCGATGTGGGCGGCGGGAAAGAAGAAGACATCGAGGTCAGTCGGGTTGACCTTGTCAAATGCGGTCGCGACCCAGATGATCTCGTACAAAAGCGCGGCGATGGCGATCAGCGCACGCCGCCTCCATCGCGCGCGGCGCGAGGAGTTGGATAGCTGCGCCAGCTTCTCACCGTCAGGCGCGAGCGCCGCGCCAGGAAGCGTCTCACTCACACTTCACGCGCTCCGATGTCTGTGCGCCAGTGCGCGCCGTCGAAGCGCACACGCCCTATGTTGGCGTAGACGCGTTCGTGCGCCGCAGTGACGCTAGGCCCACGCGCGACGAGCGTGAGCACACGCCCGCCTGCCGTGACGAGCCGCCCATCCGGCTCACGGCGCGTGCCGGCGTGGAAGACGAGGATATCGCTGTCGAGTGTGTCCAGACCTGTGATCGGCTTGCCCTTTTCATATGGGCCAGGGTAGCCGCCTGAGACGAGCGCTACGCCGCACGCGGCCTCAGCTGACCAGGTGGGCGCCGGGACGCTATCGAGCCGTCCGGCGGCGACGGCTGCGCACAGTTCAGCGAGATCGCCCTTCAGGCGGGGTAGCACGACCTGTGTTTCGGGGTCGCCGAAGCGGCAGTTGAACTCGATGACGTAGGGGCCAGTATCAGTCATCATAAGACCGGCGTAAAGCAGACCGCGAAATGGCGCGCCAGCAGAAGTCATCGCCGCAGTGATAGGCCGCAGGATGCGCTGTTCGATCTCCGCGATCGCTTCAGGCGTAGCGAACTTTGGCGGGGAGTATGCGCCCATGCCGCCGGTATTCGGCCCCTGATCACCATCATTGACGCGTTTATAGTCACAGGCGGGGGCCAGCGGAAGGACCCGCTCGCCATCGGTCATGGCGAACAGTGATAGCTCGGTTCCCTCCAGGAAATCCTCGATTAGTACGGTGGTTCCCGCCTTGCCCAGCGTTTGGTCGCGCATGATGCTCTCTAGCGCTACCAGGGCCTCGCGCTCGTTCTGCGCGATGACGACGCCTTTGCCTGCCGCCAGACCATCGGCTTTGATGACGACAGGGTACGCGCCACCCTCAGCTACGCGGCGTTCGATGGCGTTGCGCGCGGCTGGATAATCAGAAAAGCGCTGGGCGGATGCGGTTGGCACGCCAGCGCGATCCATCATCTCTTTCGCCCAGACCTTGCTGCTCTCGATGCGCGCGGCGGCGGCGGAGGGACCAAAGACAAGCAGCCCGCGCGTGGCAAAAGCGTCGGCGATACCTGCGGCGAGGGGGTCTTCAGGGCCGATTATGGTCAGATCAATCATGGCGCGCTCGGCCCAGGCTGCGCAGGCGCCCACGTCCATTGGGTTGAGCGCGACGTTTTCCGCGACGGCGCCTGTGCCACCGTTACCTGGGGCGCAGTAGAGCTTCTCGACGCGCGGGGAGCGACTGAGCGCCCAGCAGATCGCATGCTCACGCGCTCCTGATCCAATAACCAACACGCGCATGGTTGCGTCTCCCCTCCTGTAACAGGTTTACTCGAATCTTAACGAAGTTGGCCTGTGGTCGAAAGGCAGCCAGCGCCTTGCGCGCGCCTCCGCCCTGTGGCTCAGCGATCAGATATGGATTGTACCGCGCGAGAAAATGGCGCTCAAACAGAAGCGCGGCCGCATACATCGCTTTAGAAGGCGCGCTCTTGCTGACCATCCAGGATGAGGTATAGGCGACTCTGTCTGACTCATGGCGCGGACCCGCCGCTCGTACCCAATAAGACAAGGCGGAGGGTCGCAGTTTGTGGACATGAGCGTCGGTTCGCCTGCGCAAGCGGCTTCGTTTCCACCAGCCTACCAGTTGGGCAGGCGCTTGAGCGCGGGTGGGCGCATCATGGGCAGGTAGTGAAAGGCTTCGGCGTACTCGACGCCGATTTCCTGTCCAGCGGCTCGCGCGCGGGCGCGTATCCATTCCAGCGTCGCCTCGCTCTTGACCTGACTGGTGTGCGCCCGCACAGCGGCGAGCTTTGTTTCCATGTGCGCGGTGATGTCCACATAATAGTTCGGGTTGTCGGTGGCGAAGAAGTAGACGTTGTGGACGCGATGTTCACTCAGACCGTCGGTGAGCTGATCGGGGTAGTACATATGGTCGCGAGCGGCAGCCACGGCGTCGAGCGCTGTCTGGCCAACGGCGCGATGGTCGGGGTGAATCTGGTAACGCTGCCACGGGTCGAAAGTCAAAACGATATCGGGGCGACCCTCGCGGATGACCTTCGCCAGCTCACGGCGGAAAGGTATGCTCACTTCGACCTCGCCGTCGTGATGACGCAGGAATGTGACCTCTTCGACACCGAGAATCCTGGCGGCGGCGAGCTGTTCGGCCTCGCGGGTGGCGACCAGATATTCAGGTGTGGCGGCAGGGTCATCACTGCCCTTGTCGCCGCTTGTCGCGAGCACGTACTGGACACGATAGCCGCTCGTGACAAAGCGGGCGATGGTTCCAGAGCAGATGAATTCGACATCGTCAGGATGCGCAAAGATCGCCATCACACGCGGAGGGGTAGTATCCCCGAGGGCGCTGGCGGCTGGAGTGGTAGGATTGGTGGGCGGCTGAGACGCCATTGTTAACACCTGCCTTGTAAGGTTGTGCGTAAAATCTGGTGGATGTGACAGCCGGGGCGCGACGTTCCGCGGCGCTGGCAGCATATCAGCCTGCCGCCGCGCGCGGCAAGTCCGGGTGGAAATATTGAGGTCCACGCGTTGATGAGCGCCCAGAGGCCGCCGCTGGCGCAACGGTGTGCGAGGAGTGAGGTAATCGGGATGTCAAACCTGCCGCTGAAGATGGCGAGGTGGGCGCGGGCGGCGCTCGCGCTGGGGATTATGATGAGCGCGCTTGCCGCGTGTTCAATCTCGACGGGAAACGCGCCGACCGTGATCACGAGCACACCCAACGCGCAAGGAACAGAGACGGCTCCTAATGTGGGGTATGGCACGGCGTATACCCCGCAACAGATTCGCGACGCTTATGGCGTTACGCCGCTCTATAACAAGGGGTATCGGGGGCAGGGGCAAACGGTTGTCATCATTGATTCGTATGGCAGCCCAACTCTTCGGCAGGATGTCGCAGTGTTCGACCAGCAATACGGATTACCGCCGGTCAAGCTCCAGACGCTGGCCCCGCTCGGAAGTGTCCCGTTTAATCCAGGCGATAAGGAGATGAGAGGCTGGCAAGGCGAGACAACTCTGGATGTGGAGATGGTCCATGCGGTGGCGCCGGAAGCGAGCATCGTCGTGCTGACCAGCCCTGTGGATGAGACGGAGGGAGTGGCGGGACTTCCCCAGTTCCTCCAGCTTGAGCAGTATGCCGTGACTCATCATCTCGGCACGATCGTCTCACAGAGTTGGGCCGCGTCAGAGGTGTCACTGAATGACGCCGCCGGGCAGGCTGAGATCGCCCAGTGGAACACGTTCTTCCAGCAAGCGACGACACAGGACCACATTACATTTTTTGGTAGCTCTGGTGATAATGGCGCGACAGACTATGTTGACGCCTCGCTGAGCTCCTATTCTTCAACCCCTACGACAAGCTTTCCTGGCGATAACCCCTGGGTAACGTCAGTAGGCGGCACGACGCTGACTGACGCCGGCGGCTCGTATCAGGAAGTCGCTTGGAACAGTCAGGGCGGCGCGAGTGGCGGTGGTTTCAGCCGCTTCTATGCGACGCCACCATTCCAGCAGGGATTGCCGGCGAGCGCGCAAAGCCAACTGAATGGGCGGCGTGGTGTGCCAGATGTCGCGGCGGCGGCGGATCCGACCACAGGGCTGGCGATCTATATCGCGGGGCAGTGGACGCTGGCTGGAGGTACGAGCGCGGGATCTCCATTCTGGGCAGGGGTGATGGCCATCGCAAACCAGATTGCGGGTAGGCCGCTCGGCTATATCAATCCAGCGCTCTACGAGGTCGCGGGCTCGTCCCAGTATGACAGCGCGTTCCGTGACGTGACATCGGGCGATAACTCGTTCAGTGGCGGAGGCGTCAATGTGCAAGGATACCAAGCGGGGCCCGGATGGGACGCGGTGACCGGACTGGGAACGCCGAACGCGGAGAAGCTGATACCGCTGCTAATCCAGGATATTCCAGCATAAGAGGCGGGGCAGTGTCGCGGTTTGGGTCACTCCCATCTGGTCACTGATTGAGCAGGCTGACCCGGCTGCGCGGCCCATAGAGCCAGATAGTGAAGTCCTGACCTACGCCTTCGGTTTCTATTTGAAGATCAAGCCGCTCCGCGAGGGCGCGCGCGAGGGTCAGGATGCGTTCACGCGCGACGGGCTCCGTTCCCCTGGCGGAGAGCGCGGCGCGCCCGAGGCGCTCATCGGGCTCAAGCAGGGAATCCACCAGAGCGATGAGGTTTTCCACGCCAAAAATGACCTGCATGGGCGGGGTATCGGGCTCCAGACGCGCAGCCAGTTCGCCGCCGGGTGTGTGGTGGCGAAGCCTGGGCTGTGGCGTCGCGCTTGCGCTTGAGGCGCGCTGGCGCTGATCCAGTATGCGTTCTGATTCGGCTACCGCTTCATCGTAGATCGCGCGCAGGCGTTCCAGCAGGCGCTCGCGCAGTTCCTCATCAGCGTCAGCTTCCGGATGGACATAGGCGAACAGCCCGCGAGTCATGTCGTGGTAGACAAATGGCAGCGCAGCCGCTGTTTTGCGCCCACAGTTAGGGCAAATGGCGATGTTAAGCAAGCCCGCGAGCAACTGGTATAGCAGATGTGGCTCGAGGGTTACGTTCACCGTCTGGTAGATAGGGCTGGTAAACTCCGTCCCGCACTCACAGGTGTAGCGAATTGTAGACGAGCGCGGCATGGTGTCCTCTCTTTTCGGCTTGAGTGGAGTCGCGGCGGCCATAACCTCGGACTCAGACTAGTCATAGTCTATCACGCGCTCAAGCCCCTTGGGGTCTGATTTCACCGGCCACTCGCGGTTGTTCGGTTGGGGTCGCTATGCTATAATGTGAGATGGCGCGCTTCCGTATATGCCACCATGCGTGGCGACACGGTCTTGCCGTCAGCGCAATGATGTGGAGCTGAGAGCGCTGCGAGGCCTCCCGCTCGCATAACAACTGCGCGGCGCTCAGGCGCGGCCATCCGGGATAACCTCACAAATCCCCAGGAGGCGCTCGTGAATGCGCTAGGCTATCTTTACGCCGCCATTTTCTTCCTCGGCGGGTGCGGGTTCGTGCTCTTTGGTCTTTTCGTCGCCGATCTGCTAAACAACCTGTTCCTGCGCAAGCGAAAAGACGCGAGCAAACTCATCACGTATGAGTCGGGCGAGACGCCAATTGGCTCGGCGTGGGTGCAATATCCGCTAGCGTTCTATATCTTCGCGCTTCTCTTCGTCGCGTTCGATGTGGATATTGTGTTCATCCTGTCGTGGGCGGTGATCTTCCATCAACTGAGCTGGTTCGGCTTCATTGAGATCGTTTTCTTCATTGGGGTGCTGGCCATTGGTCTGGTCTACGCCTGGCGGAAAGGAGTCATCCGGTGGATTTGAGCGTACGTGATGGCTCACAGCCGGTGTCGCGCGCAGGCGCTCCTTCGCTGATCGCGTATGACCGCGACCATATCAACGCGCTGCTGAGCCAGTTGGGCGCGATTGACCAGAGCCTTGGCATAACGCTGCCCAAGAACCGCCTGGCTAAAGGCATGGTCAGTGTAGAGGTTCCCCCCGAAAAATTGCTGGAAACGGCCCGGATTTTGCGGGACGTGGCGGGATTCGAGATGCTCACCTGTGTGACGGCGGTGGATATGGTGGACCACATCCAGTCTATTTACCATTTCCGCTCGCTGTCCAATAACTGGCTGCTCCAGGTTCGTGTGCGGCTGACCAGCGAACATCCAGAAGTGGATTCGCTGGTGAGTCTGTATCCATCGGCGAACTGGCTGGAACGCGAACAATACGATATGGTGGGTGTCGTCTATCGCGGGCACCCTGATTTGCGGCGCATCCTTCTGGAAGATGAGTTTGTGGGCCATCCGTTGTTGAAGAGTTTCCGCACAACACCGATGGTTCGCCATGATCCCGCGACGACTCAGGCGCCAGCGGTACATGCGATCTCGGGCGAGAATATCCGTCATCAGGAGCGTGTGCAAACGAAGCGTCTGGGACAGGGCGCGCTCGAACGCATTCATCCCGGAATGACGACTTTTGGCGGGGCGGCGGTCTATCTGGAAACAGGCCAGGGTGTGGAGCCGCAAACCGCGCGCAAGCCGGGTCGGTATCTCAGTGAGCGTTCGGGAGAGGACACGGAGAACGAGTCCGCACAGGAGCCAACCAAGTAGCGACGCAGGAAGGGGAGCCAGCATGTCCACAGACGCGATTTCGCTGTCCAACGCGCGGTATGAAGACGCCTCCGGTCTGCGTAGCGAGGAAATGATCCTCAACATGGGGCCGCAGCACCCCTCGACCCATGGCGTGCTGCGCCTTGTGCTGACGCTTGACGGCGAAACGGTGATCCAGTGCACTCCGGTGATTGGATACCTGCACCGGGGGATGGAGAAGATCTTTGAGAACCGCCCATATATGGGCGGCATCCGTTATATAGATAACGCCGATTACCTCAGCCCGATGCTCAACGAGACGCTCTATGCGATGGCGATAGAGCAACTGATGGGCATCGAGCCGCCGCGCCGGGCGCAGTATATCCGGCTGATCGTTGATGAGTTGGAGCGCATCGCCAGTCACCTGGTGGCTATTGGCACCTACGGCCTGGATCTGGGGGCGACGACACCCGTCCTCTGGGCATTCCGTGACCGCGAGCAGATCCTCGATATGTTCGAGGCCCTTAGCGGGCACCGCTTCACGCACAACTATTTGCGCGTCGGCGGTGTGATGCATGACTTCCCCAAGGGATGGATCCAGACCTGCGAAGCGTGGTGCGAGCAGTTCATCGAGAGGGGCCTGAAAGAGCTGGACAGCTTGTTGACAGGCAACGAGATCTTCGAGGCGCGCACGGAAGGTGTCGGCTACATTGACCGTGATCAGGCCATCGCCTATGCGCTGACCGGGCCGGTGGCGCGTGGATCTGGCGTTTCCTTCGATGTGCGCGCGGACCGTCCGTACGACGCATACCGGGAGATCGCTGTGATCCCCCAGGTCCGGCAAGAAGGCGACTGTTTCGCACGCTATAAGGTCAAAATGGACGAGATGGCTGAAAGCGTGCGCTTGATCCGCACGGCGCTGGATCAGTTGCCTGGTGGGTCTATCTGCCAGCGGACACCCATTGCGCTGCGCCCACCTCGTGGGGAAACCTATGCGGCTGTGGAGAGCGCGCGCGGTGAGGAGAGCGTCTATATGATTAGCGACGGCTCCGAGTATCCCTACCGGGCGAAGCTGCGCGGGCCATCGTTTGTCAATCTACAGATTCTGCCAGAATTGCTGCGCGGGCACAAGATCGGTGACGTGATCGCGATCCTGGGCAGCATTGATATTACTCTCGGCGATGCGGACCGCTAAAGGCTGAAGGCGAGCAGTATTCATGAACGAAACCGTCCTGAACATCATCCACTTTCTGGTGACGTTCCTGTTCTCGCTTGGCTTCCTGATGGTGGCGGCCACAATCCTCACCTACCTGGAGCGCAAGGTTCAGGCTTTCATGCAGGATCGTCACGGGCCGCTGCATTATGGGCCCGCAGGCCTGCTCCAGTCACCATTCGATGTCGTCAAGCTGCTGCTGAAAGAAGATATCCGTGGACTGGCGCAGGTTGACAGCATAGTCTTTAAGATGGCGCCGGTGATCTTCTTCGCGCCGGTTATCACAGCGTTCGTCGTGCTGCCGTTTTCACCCTATCTCACGGCTGCGGCGCTGGGGACAGGCATCATCTACTACGTGGCGCTTAGCTCCATTGACGTGATCGGCGTCTTCATGGCGGGCTGGGGCTCGAACAACAAGTATGCGCTGATTGGCGGCCTGCGCTCAGCGGCGCAGATGATCTCGTACGAGCTGCCTCTAGTGCTCTCGATTGTTGGCGTGGTCATGCTGACGAGTGTGCTTGCGCCCACTTGCTCTGGGGCTAACGCGGATCTAACGACTTGCGGCATTGGCTCGATCTCGTTCTCGCAGATTGTCTCAGCGCAGATGCAGCCAAGCGCGCCGTGGTTCTGGTTTGTGCTCGCGCAGCCGCTTGGCCTGGTGATTTATTACATCTGTGGGCTCGCGGAGACCAATCGCTCGCCGTTTGACTTGCCAGAGGCTGAGTCAGAACTGGTGGCAGGGTATCTGACAGAGTATAGCGGCTTGCGCTGGGCGATGTTCTTCCTGGGCGAATATGGAAACATGACGATTGTCTCGGCGGTCGCGACAACGCTATTCCTCGGCGGCTGGTCTGGGCCGGGCGCGGCGCTTGACGTCTGGCAGGGCGTTTTCGGCGTGACAGGCGTGGGCGGGTTTATCGCTGGAGTGGTATTCAATGTGATCGCCGCCTTCTGGTTCATCGCGAAGATGAGCGTGCTGTTGCTGATCTTTATGTGGATCCGCGCGACACTGCCCCGGCTGCGCGCCGATCAGTTGATGCGCTACGCATGGCTCTTCCTGATGCCGCTGACTCTGGTGAATATTGTGCTCACCGGTATGTTGCTCCTGCTGCCTATCGGGCTGGTCAACCAGATTGCGGTTTCAGCGGTGGTGAACTGGGCATTGATGTTGATTATTGTCTTCTCGTTCCGGCGGCTGATAAGAGTCTCGCCAACAGGCAAGCTGCCGCGCTGGCTAAAAAAGCGCGCGCCCAGCGCCAAGCCCGCAGAGCAGCCAGTTCCCGTGCTGGCTGCTCCGGTAGTGGAGTCGCGCTAGCGACCTGCGATGATGTCAGATCATGAACCTGAAGCGCCCTCCCCGAGCAGGGAAGCCGGGGCGCTTCTGCGCATCTGAAGGGGAACAAATAGCTACCCGCCGCGTTGCGCGGTTGCGGTAGTGGCGCCGGGGCGCTATACTGACGACGAGGCGCGGCGGATGGGAACCGCGCCCTGCTGCCAACGCGTGGAGGCGATGCTCAGTGGGCAGATGTGAGCGATGCGGCGCTGACGCGCTCAATGTACATGGGGTATGCCGGAATTGCGGCTGGCAGGCGCCAGTCGAGGAAACTCCCTCGCTAGGGGAGACCCAGCCCGCTGAAACGGTTATGCCATCCGCTCAGGCGGCCATGTATCCGCATACCAGCGGCTATCAAGGAGCGACTGGCGGCGTGACCGCAGCCACTCCTGGCTCGCGCGCGCCGCGTTCCGCGCCCGCCACGAGTGGCCCCCCGCAATACTGTGGGGTATGTGGCGCGCGGATCATGGGATCAGAGGTGTTTTGCGGGCAGTGCGGATCTCCCATCGCTTCCGCGCCTGGCCGCTCAAACTCTCAGCCAGGTCCAGGTCGCTATCAGGTAGGGCCCGCTACCTGGAGTGAGGAGGATGCGGACGCCTATACAGAGGCGCTGCCGGAGCCTCCAGCGATGGCCGCCGCGCGCAACCCCTACATGAACGACCCATACGCGCGCTCCTATGTGTCCCCCTATGGCAGCGGCGCTGGATCGCCACAGACGGCGGGTGGCCTGTCGCGCAGCGCGCGCATTACCATCGGCACCCTCTTCCTTGGCGCCAGCGTGCTTATCGCTATCATCACTATTATCCTGGCGGTGATCTGGTTCTCTTGATGGGCGCCCTTGGCCTTCAGGAGACAGTCATTAAAGCGCGATATGCCGTTTCATACAAGAGTGCGCATTTTCATCTGGTGATGACGCATGCGCATCCGATTTGTTGTGTGGAGAGGCCTGGCGAGTTGTCCCCATTGTCTGGGGCGGGCTGGCTCCCAGTGGAGCCGGCTCGCTAGCGCGCGAGCGACTGTGGCGCTGGCCCGTGGTGTTCGGACGCCACTTGCGCCTGGCGCACACGCCCTGCCAGAATGAACGCCAGCGCGAGCGCGGAGACCTGGAAGATGATCCCCGCATAGAACGGCGCGCGCAAACTAACGCTGGCGAGCGCTCCACCCAGCAGCGGCCCGAGGAACCATGAGACTTGTGAGGGCAGCAGCGAAAAGGTGAGAATGGAGGCGCGCCGCTCCTCTGGAGCCAGTACCGCCAGCAGCGCTACCACTGTCGCGCCAAGACCGCCCTGAAAGAGACCATTCCAGACGATGGCGGTCTGGAGCGGCTGCAGTGTCGGAGCCAGGCTTGCGGCAGTGACGCCCAGTGTGAGCGCGCCGAGAATGATGGGCAGCGTGCGCCATCTCCCCACCGCATCCCCCAGCCGTCCCCAGAGCGGTGTAGTGATCGCCATCGCGATGCCGGTTGCGGCGAGTGTGTTCCCAATCAGGGAGGGCAGATGCGCGCTGGGGCCTGTGGAGAGCCTCTGGATGAGGATGGGGATGAACTGGGTGTAGAGCGAGACGCTGAAGACTGAGAAGAAGTACAGCCCGAATACGCTGACCACCAGCCGCGAAGCGAGAATGTCGCGTGTGGCCTGTCGAAGTGTGGCCATCACAGTCACCTCGCTGATTGCGCGGTGGCGTCCCTCATAGATTGTGAACGTAAGGAGCAAACCGATGAGCGCCGATGCGACGCCATCACTAAAGAGCAACACGCGAATACCAAGTGTCTGGGCGACATAGCCGCCGATCAACGGGCCAACCGATGAGCTAATGGGAAATCCCGCGCTGGCGAGGCCGACTGCCAGCCCCAATCGCCTACGTGGCGTGACGTCCGCTAGCATGGCAAGCATGACGCCTGTGTTGCCGTAAACAAAGCCGACAAGCAATTGCGCGCCTGCCAGCGCCCAGACGTTCGGGCTAAGGGCCGCCAGCGCGAAAAGCACGCCCTCAATGTACGCGCTGCGGACGATAATGAGCTTCCGGCTGAAGCGGTCTGCCCAAACTCCCCAAAATGGGAGTAGTGGAAGCCCGATCACAAAGCCTAATGAGGCAAGCAGACCGGTCCAGAATGGAATCTGGGCCACGGGCACGCCGAGTTGCTGAAGAAAGAGCGGACGGAATGCGCTGAGGTGGCCGAACGCCTGTGATTCGACAACACCAGCAAGCGTAAAGAGGAGGAGCAGTTTGCGCCAATCATTGGCAGGCCGCAGTGTCGCGAGCGGCTCATCAGATTGCGCTTCCCGGGGCGAGCGCATGCGCGCGGCGGATTCTGGCATGCGAAAAGATGTGTTGCTTTCTATGAGCGCCGCCCCAACGTATATACGAGGTCAGCGTGAGACCATCTGTTTGAGGCAGCCTGGCGCGTCATGAGGCGCGCACCTTCGTCACCAGCGTCACATGCGCTCTGGGGCGAAACGGAGCCTGGGTTTGATCATCGCCGGGCGCGCATGAAGAGCCAGCCTTATTGCTTTCTTTTATTGTATCGGCGTGTGATGGCGCCCGGCAAGCGCGTTGCGTATAATGGCCGCTTGGCGCTTGACAAGCGAGGCTTGCGCTGGCTACGATAGCGCTGAAGCGCGACATCGCGACGCCAATTGTGGCAGACGACGCGCGCGGAAACAGTAGAGCGATACACAGGCGCTACGCGAGACACGCCAGCCAGCCGGAACTCACAGAAAGCCGCGGGATGATGCGACGCGGCGCCCGATTGGTGGGTATCCCCTCGTCTGCCTCCCATTCAACCGCTGGAGCGCGCTTCAGCGTCAAGATGGGACGTGACTTCCCGGCGTTAACGGGGCTAATGAGGTCGCCGCGCGTTCTCGATGGAAAATGTGCGGCGATGAACAAAGGTGGCGCCACGAGGCCTACGCCGCTCGTCCTTTGCGATGGGCGGCGTAGTGTGTTTTCTGGGCTCTCTTGGATGCGAGAACGCGCGGAGAGTCTATGAACGGGGGTCGAGGCGCCGTAATAGATGCGACGCTTTTGCTCCTGTGGCATGGAGGGTAGTCGCATGCTTGATCTGGCATTCATTCGCGAGCACCCAGACCTGGTGAAAGAGGTGGCTCGCCGCCGCAAGACCGCGGTGGATGTGGATGCGTTACTCGCGGTGGATACTGAACTACGCGCCGTTCGCCACCAGGCGGAAGACCTGCGGGCTGAGCAGAACCGCCTCTCAAAGGCGATTCGCGAGGCCGGGCCAGACAGGGCGGCGCGCGAGGCGGCCATCGCGCGCGGCCGCGAAGTGGCGGCTGAGCTCAAGGCGCTGGAGCCGCGCGAGCGTGATCTGGAGGCTCGCCTAAGGGAACTGCTCCTGCTGGCGCCCAATATCCCCGACGCCAGTGTGCCTGATGGCGAGAGCGAGGAAGACAACGTTGAGGTGAAACGCGTTGGCGAGCCGCGTCAGTTCGACTTTGAGCCATTGGACCATGTGGCGCTGCTGATGGGACTGGGCATGCTTGATCTGGAGCGCGCGGCGAAGGTGGCTGGCTCGCGAAGCTATATCCTCAAAGGTGAGGCTGTCTTCCTGGAGCTTGCGTTGATGCAGTTCGCCCTGCATCATGTATCGCGCAAGGGCTTTCTGCCGCTGGATGTGCCGGCGATGGCGCGTGAGTATTGTTTCATCGGCAACAGCCAGTTCCCGCGCGGGCGAGAGCAGACCTACGCCTTGCCGGATGATGAAGTGTACCTCATTGGTACGGCGGAAGTCTCGATCACTGGAATGCACAGCGGCGAAATTCTGCGTGAAGCCGATCTCCCGATCAAGTATGTCGGTTATTCGCCATGCTTCCGGCGAGAAGCGGGTACCTATGGCAAAGACACGCGCGGCATCATGCGTGTGCACCAGTTCTACAAAGTGGAACAATATGTTATCTGTCCCGCCAATCACGAAGAGTCAGTGCGCTGGCATGAGGAGTTGCTGGCGAACGCCGAAGAGATCATACGGGCGCTGGAACTGCCCTACCGGGTGCTGAACCTGTGCGTGGCGGATTTGGGTGACGCGAAGGTGAAAGGCTACGACATCGAGTGCTGGGTGCCGTCGGAGGGTCGCTACCGTGAGACGCACTCGGATTCGTACTTCCATGATTATCAGGCGCGGCGTGCTGATATCCGTTATCGCGGCGAAGATGGCGTGGTGCGATACGCGCATACGCTGAACAATACCGCGCTAGCCTCGACACGGGCGATTATTGCGCTGGTGGAGAATCATCAGCAGCGCGATGGAACAATCCGGGTGCCGGAAGCGCTGCGTCCCTGGCTGGGTGGCCGGGAGTTCCTCGGCAAGCCCTGGCGTTAGCGCCCCGGGCGAGCGCGCTGCCCGCGCGAGAGCGTTCCCTCTCGCGCGGGCAGCATCGTTTGCTAATGGGCATCGTACCAGTAAAGGTTGAATCGCTGCATGATCGCGACAATGGACGAGCCGGGGGAGTTCTGGTTTGTGTAATGCCCCCAGTCCCATGGTGAGCGGCCAAGAGCGCGCGCCGCGGCGTCCGCCCCACCACTGCGCCCAGCTGGCGCGACAGCTTGGTAATAGCTGAGGTGGGCGACATGCACATATTCGGCGACACCCTGGGCGGGTGTGTAGGCGTAAGCGAACGCGGCGGGCGAGCCGGGCGCGCTGGTGCCGCCAACTGTTGGCTGTCCAGGCATGGCTCCACAGTTACCCCAGTTGTAACCCGTGAAAGTCTTGACACGCCAGCCGGTCTCGAGGCCCCACTGAGCCAGGATCATGCTGACCGGCCATCCGGTCTGCCTGCTCGCCTGTTTAGCGTACGGCAAGGTGAAGTTGATGAACGCTTTGACGTTTCCGGGCGAGTTTGTCGCAGGGGGACGCGAGGTTGTGGGCGTATAGACGCTCGCGGAACTGGCGATCGGGGTCATGGGAATGCATAGCCGCTGGTCCACATAGATCAGGTTGATGTTCTGGATATGGTTGGCGGCGGCTATCCCATTGATGGTTTTGCCGTAGCGATGGCTAATCTTCCAGAGAGTGTCGCCGGGGCGAACGGTGTACCATGTGCAGCCTGCCTCAGCGCTGGCGGTTATGATTTGCGGCGCGAAGCCAAGGAGCAACGCCACGACGATCGCGATATTCGTGAGAACCCAGACTGGTGGAAGTTTCAGGCGTCGCGCCTGAGGCTCCTGAATTGTCGCTGCTGTCGCGCCCGTTGCCCCCTTCGCGCCTCTGCGGCGTGGCAGCCAGGGTAAATTGACTTCGGGGCGGGCGAGCGCCATACGCCCCACTTGCTCGGTTGCGCGGGCCAGGCGGCTTTGATTGCGCGCTGGCTGGGCCTGTGGCGCACGCGGCGCGGCCAGTTCAGGCCTGATCGTGGTGAAGAATTCCAGAAACTCGGCCAGTTCCTGGTCATCTTCGTTGTGGCGCCGCTGACGGATCTCATAGCTGTCGTTTGGCGACAAAGGCTTCTGATCCCGTTCGAGTGTGGCGACACCCGTCGAGATGGTTTCGTCGCGATCAGGGTTCGATCGGCCCCAATACGGTTTCCCCAGACCCATCGCATCCTCTCTCTAATCTGACTGGCGTCGCTCATCCGGAGCGCGCCAGTGCGCCCGAGAAGGCACGGGGCTGACTTTAGCAAAGCGCGATGTGTCGCACAAGACATTTGGGCGCTGGGTAGGACCATGGTACAGAGGGGCGGCGAGTGGTGAATTGGGCAAGAATGCGCTGTCTAAGTGAAAAGGAAACCACAGACGAAGCCGATGAACGCGCCCGCAAAGACCTGGATTGGCGTGTGGCCGATCAACTCGCGCAGACGCTCTTCGCGCAGGCCACGCTCATGGAATACGTCGTCGAGCATCATATTGAGGATGCGCGCCTGCCTGCTGACCGCCAGTCTGACTCCCGCCGCGTCGTACATCACCACCCCCGCGAAGACCGCCGCGAGGGCGAAGATGGATGAGTTGAGCCCGTTGACACGCGCGACGGCGGTCGCAAGACCAGTGACGAGCGCCGAATGGGAACTGGGCATACCGCCCGATGCTACAAGATGACCAAGATTGAATTTGCGTTCTTTTCGCAAGGTAAGTAGTGTCTTGAGGGCTTGAGCGATGAGCCAGCCGGTCACAGCAGCCCACAACTCACGATTGACGCCTAATGCCGCCAGTTGCGCACCCATATTTACTGCTCGCATTATTTCCGTGGCTTGACTATCGCCACAGTATTAGACGCCATCAATCTCGATGGCTTCAAGAATGAACGCGTCATTGTCCACTGCGCTATTATCCGCTGGACCCTCGGCGGCGCGCAAGCGGCTTACTCGAAGCTCCGCTTCATCGAGTCGTCGCTGGCATGACTGCGCCAGTCGCATGCCCTGCTCATAGAGTGACAGCGCCTCTTCGAGCGGGAGCTTGCCTTCCTCGAGTGTCGCGACGATGGCGTCCAGTTCATCGAGTTGTTCCTCGAATGGGCGTTCATCGGGTGTTTCCGATGATCCGCGCTTGCCGCGCCGTTTGCCTTCATCGCCAGTCTGTCTCATGAGGCTTCTCGCTTTCCTTCTCGATGACGCATGCTTGGGGGTTGGGGCACAACGCGCGCGTTCTTCACTGGCGCGCTATCCGGCGCGTCAGGCAGCCGCGCGCCAGCGATGGCGGCGATGCGACCGTCAGTGAGATGAATGTTTAGTCCGTCACCGGGCGCCACCTGTGCGACGCTGGTAACCAGAGCGCCATCCGCCTCTCGCCGTACGACGGCATAGCCACGCGCGATAGTGAGCAACGGGCTGAGGGCGTGCAGACGCAGCGCGCTGGAGCGGAGTGACGCCGCGCGCAGGTCGAGCAGGTGACTGGCGCGCAATGCCAGGGCCTCGGACGCTTCGTCCACTCTCTGGCGCGCTGTTTCGATGGCGCGAGTAGGGCTTGCGCGGTCGAGCTGTCGCTGAGCTGTCCGCAGGCGCTCAGCTTGCCCAGTGATGTGTGACTCAATCGCGTCATCGAGCCTGAAAGACGCTCCCTCGATTTGCGCGCGCCATAATGAGGCGTCAGGAACAGCGGCTATCGCCGCCGCAGTTGGAGTGGAAGCGCGGTAATCGGCGGCGAAATCCGCGATGGTAAAGTCAGTCTCATGACCCACGCCCGTTATAACCGGCGCGCGCGAGCGGACGATGGCGCGGGCTACCGGCTCCTCATTGAAGGCCCAGAGCTCCTCAATGGAGCCACCGCCGCGCGCGACGATGATGACGTCTGCCTGACCGTGTGCGTTGAGCAGATCAATTGCGGCGGCGATCTGGCCGGCGGAGCCATCGCCTTGCACCAGCGTAGGCGCGATGATGACTTCCACGAGTGGGCAGCGTAGCCGCAGGGTGCGCAAGATGTCGCGCAAGGCGGCGGCCTGGAGCGACGTTACGACACCGACGGTGTGAACGCGTTCTGGCAGTGGGCGCTTACGTTCCGGAGCGAATAGCCCATCTGCTTCTAGTCGAGCTTTGAGCGCCTCAAATCGCAGATTGAGCAGTCCCTCACCCGCGTCGCGCACATCGTCTACGTAAAACTGGATATCGCCACGCTGTTCCCAAAAGTCCATGCGCCCGTGGACGATAGCGGCCATGCCATCGCGCACCGGCGGTACATGGTAACTAGCGAAGAGCACGCAGCGGATTGCGGCGGAGCTATCTTTCAGCGTGAAGTAGCGGTGTCCCGACGCGGCCTGCTTGTAGCCGCTGATTTCGCCCTGCGCCCAGACATCCTGGAGGGTGTAATCCTCAGCGAGCAGATCTTTGATGTAGCGGGTGAGCCACCCAACTTCGACAATGCGCATTGGCGCCCTCGTCTAGCCCTGCGGCTCGATTGTGATCAGTGGCTGGCCGTACTCGACCGGTTGGCCATCAGTGGCGTAGATCGCCAGCACACGTCCCGCAGCGGGCGCTTCGACCTCATTAGGAACGTTAAGCGATTCCACCGCGCAGATGATCTGGCCTTCACGCACGACATCACCCAGTGAGCAGAGTGGTCTGGCGCCGGATTTCATGCTCGCGCGAAACAGACCAACCAGCGGTGAAGTGACCTCAATGGTGGTCGAGGTTGATTCTGTCACGGATCCACCAGCAATGATGTACTCGAGCGGGTCATCCTCGATGGGAGTGGAGGAAGCTGCGAGCGGCGCGGACTTGCGGAGGGAGAGCCGCAGCCCGGAGGAAGGTTCCTCGATGCCAATCTCCTCAATATCGCTGCCATTCATCAGCGTGACCAGCTGGCGCAGTTCCGCCACGCTCAGTGAGGCGCGTGGCGTGTCGGACGCCGTGTCGCCAGATCGCTCGGTTTTCTCACGCGCCATGATGGTTCTCCTCATTTTGGAAGACGTTTAACGCGGTCTATACACGCTCGACGTAGGAGCCAGTGTCAGTTTTGACGCGGATGCGGTCACCAATGTTGATGAAGAGGGGAACCTGAACGGTAACGCCATTCTCCAGAGTCGCGGGCTTGGTGCCACCTGTGGCGGTGTCGCCTTTGAATCCTGGCTCGGTGTACGTAACTTCAAGATCAACCGTATTCGGCAACTCAACACTGAGCGGCTCATCTTTGTAACTGATGACTTCGAGCTGCATGCCATCCTGCAGGTAGAAGCGGGCGTCGCCAAGAAGTTTGGCGCTGATGGGGAATGTCTCGTATGTCTCGTTGTCCATGAAGTAGTACGTATCGCCGTCGTTGTAGGAATACTGCACAGGACGGTGATCAAGGAAAGCGCGCGGGAAACGCTCGCCAGCGTCTACCGTCCTATCTACGTTCGCGCCTGTGCGCAGATTGCGCAGCTTCATGCGGACAATCGCGCCGCCTCGTCCCAACTTGATATGCTGCCAGTCCACAATCTGGAATAGCTGGCCGTCCAACTCGATGGATATGCCCTTCTTGAGGTCACCTGTGGAAATCATACGTGTACGATCCTCCCCCGCGCTCACCCTGTCTGGGAATGCGCGTATAGCGCACAGCCCGCCTTCCAGCCATCTGGCGAAGGCGAGCTAACGCGTCGCTTGATGAGATCTGCTCTCGCTGTGCCTTGGCGGTTGTATTCCTATGGAGGCGCGCCGTCATGCGCAGCGCGCCTCCGCCCGCTCGATAAAACAGGTTCTCCGCCGTGCCACTGACCATGGCGCGGAGAACGCTGGACACTCAATCTATCATATCATCCCGCGCCAAACCCTTCATGCGCACCTTTTCTGTGGGGGAAAGTCACGCGCGATCGCTACCCGGAGCTTATAGCGAGCCTACCAGCATCGCCGCCCATTATGAAAATCCCCTAGCTATGCCTGATCTTCAGCGCGGGTTTGTGGAAAACTGGGCGACTTGACGTGTCCTGTATCTTGTCACTACACTTCAATAAAGAAACCAATGACGGTGACAGCGGAACTGTGTTAGATAGAGCGGGGTTCGTCACAGTCGCAGCGGCTGAGCGGAAGGCGAGATTTTAGTATGGCGCGGACAAAGTTGATCCCTAAGGAGCGTGGACCTGTCCAAAAGGCGTCCGCGGAATTGTATGCTGTGCCCCAGCGCGCGCCGGAGCCGCAGACGACCGAGCTATCGGATATGGAGGCGGCGCGTGAGCCACAACCGCCAAAAGCGGCGCCGCCACGCAAGCGTACGCGCTGGCCCGATGATATTGATGTGATTTTCGAGAAGGATCCCGCCGCGCGCAATGTGTTTGAAGTGCTAACCTATCAGGGGCTACATGCGCTGCTGGCGCATCGTGTCACGCATAAGCTCTATACCTGGCATGTGCCGTTTATTCCACGGCTGATCTCGCAGATCGCGCGCATTCTCACCGGCGGCATCGAAATTCACCCCGGCGCGCGCATAGGAAAGCGGTTCTTCATTGATCATGGCGCGGGCGTTGTGATCGGTGAAACCGCCGAGATTGGCGACAATGTGATGCTGTATCACCAGGTAACGCTAGGCGCCACAGGTTGGTGGAAGCATCGAGAAGACGGACATGCCAAGCGCCACCCAACTATTGAGGATAACGTGACCATTGGCGTCGGCGCCTCAATACTCGGCCCCGTCACTATTGGTCATGACAGTAAAATTGGCGCGATGGCGCTGGTGCTGGAAAATATCCCCCCACGATCCGTTGTGGTGGCGCAGCCCGCGAAGATGCATACGGCGCGCGGTGGCTCCGCCGATCTCGACACACAGCTCACTGACCAGGGCGACTTCCCGCTGGACTACGAAATCTGAGCGCGCCAACGCCGTAGCGCCTTCCATGCCGCGTGGTAGACTTATTGTACGGTTGTCAGCGGGCGATGGAAAGGACGGCGCGCGAATGCCCAAGAGAAAGCGCGAATCCAATACCTCAAGCGATGGAAGCGGCGCGAAATTTCGCGTCGCGTGCTCGGCTTTGATAGAGCGCGGCGGCGAGTATTTGCTGGCGCGACGCCGCGATATTGGACTGTGGAATCTGCCGGGCGGTGGACTGGAAGCTGGAGAAACCGTTGATGACGGGCTGGTTCGTGAGGTGAAGGAGGAGATAGGCGTCGCAATCCGTGTCGTGCGGTTGGTGGGGGTCTACTCGAAGCCGCAAAAAAACGAGGTTGTGCTGACATTCCTCTGCAAACTGGCCACAGATCAAGAGCCAGCGACCAGCGACGAAATCTCAGAGATCGGCTGGTTCCGGCCAGATCATTTACCCGATGACATCTTGCCCAAGCACCGCCAGCGAATCGCTGACGCGGCGTTGGGTCAACACGAGGCGATTCTGCGCGCCCAGACAACTTCCACTGCTGATGACCAACGCCCCTTCACTCGTCCATAAAAACTGGCGCGCCCGCAAAGTCACCCTGTGCGCTGGTACTTGTGGGTCAGCCATCGCCTATCGCGCGTGTGCGTAAATAGGGGTAGCGCATGCGATTTCCCGTGTGAAGTTATGTTGAGACCTTCCCTTGTCACGCCAGGAGACGCTCATGGCTGAGGTAGACGCGATCGAGATCGCCACGCCCCCAACGCCGCCCGCGACCATCCTGGTGATCGAGGACGAGGCGGGGGTCGCGCGCATGCTGGCTGAAACGCTGGAAATCGAGGGCTACATCCCCCTTATCGCCAGCACCGGTGAGGAAGGAGTCGCGCTAGCTGCGCGTGAGATCCCGCACTTGATCCTGCTGGATCTGATGTTGCCTGGTATGGATGGGTTCCAGGTTGTCGAGTCTATTCGCGGGTCAGCGCGCACAGCTCATATTCCGGTAATGGTTGTCAGCGCCCGGCATGATACTGATGTGATCCTGCGCGCGTTCGGGTCGAAGGTGGACGACTATATCAAAAAGCCGTTTCATGGGGGAGAGTTAGTGGCGCGCATCGGCGCCCAACTCCGTCACTCGCGCGAGAGCCAGCTTTCGGCATTAACCAACCTACCTGCAGGACTGCGCGTGGAGCGCATAATCGAGGACCGGCTGACCTCAAGTGAATGCTGGTCAATCCTCTATCTCGACCTGGATACATTCAAGGCATACAATGATGTCTACGGTTTTCTGCGTGGCAACGAGCTTATCCGCCTCCTTGCGCGCATCGCGTCCGAAACCACGCGAGAGCTAGGCGTTCCCGGCGATTTCGTTGGACATGTTGGTGGCGATGATTTCATCATTCTCACGACACCTGAGCGAGTCGCGCCACTCTGTGAGCGGGTGATCGCGCGCTGGGATAGCGAAAGCCGCGCGCTTTATTCCGCTGAAGACCTCGCGCGTGGCGCGCTGATCGCGCTGGATCGGCGCGGGCAGCGGCAGAGCTATCCACTGGTAAGTCTTTCAATCGGGGTTGTGACAAACGAGCGACGTCCTGTTACTTCGCCCGCCGAGGTCAGCCTTATCGCCGCAGAGGTAAAGCGTGTGGCGAAAGGTATGCCAGGTAGCGCATGGTATGTTGATCAGCGAGGAACTGGCGCGTAACTGACGGCAAGCCGGCCAGCGATGCGACTAACTTGACTATAAGGAATATCAGGAGAGATGAGCGCCTATGCCACCGTCGGCGGAATGGCCGCATGCGCCTTCATCAGGCGCGGCCGATACGAAGGAAATAGAGGCCCAGCGCCGCGCTATCCGCGAGAACGCGCGGCGTGTGCTGCGCGAGAGTGGTGTCGCGGAAATCCTTCAGAGGCTCAACCGGCAGGCATTGCAAGGGCGCGGTTGGTTCGAGGAATATGATTCTGGAGTCCTCTTTAAGTGGGGCACAAGCGTCACTCGTCGCCATATCTGGATAGATGTGCAGGGCGATTTGCTCCGCTTCCGGTTGAAGCCGCATATTCGCTGCTCGGAAACAGTGCCCGCCTGTGACGGCGAGTACCACAGTTTCACCCCCAAGACATGGGCCATCCCTGGCGTGGTGCTGCGCGAGGTAGACCGCAACTATCAAAAGCCCGTAGCTGAAACATCCGAAGATTAACAGCGACCACAGAAAGGCGTCACACTTGTGACACGACCGATCACCGCAGATGACCTCTTCGCCATCCGGCATGTTGAAGATCCCCAACTTTCACCAGATGGAACCCTCATCGCGTTCGTGCGCATGGAAGTGGACCGCGAATCGTTCGAGTACCGGCGTAGTCTATGGGTGGCGTCAGTGGAAAGCGGCGCTCCACGCCGCCTGACTAACGGCCCAAGCGATACGGCGCCGCGCTGGTCACCGGATGGCGCGACTATCGCTTTCGTGCGCGCGCCAGCGAGTGGCGTCAAGCCCAAAACACATGAGGAACGCGAGCATGGGGTGGGGAGCCCGCAGTTGTGGCTGCTGCCGATGCGTGGAGGTGAGCCGTCGCAACTGACGCGACTACGCCACGGAACAGGACCTGCTGTCTGGTCGCCAGATGGCGCGACTATCGCCTTCGCAGCGCCTACTGGCGATGCTGACGATCATGCGGCGGATGACGCTGCGCTTGAAGGCCGGGCGCTGCCGCGCGTGCGAACGATAACGCGACTCTGGCACAAGCTGGACGGCGCAGGCTACATCTATGATTTGCGCTCACATCTCTTCACCATCCCCTCGGCTGGCGGCGAGCCGCGCCAGATTACCGACGGTGACTGGGACGACAGTGAGCCATGCTGGTCGCCAGACGGGCGGTGGCTCGCTTTCACTTCCGACCGCACCGATGAGCGATGGTCATGGCCCGCCGCCCAGGTATGGACTGTTGATCTCATTAACGGGACGCTGGCGCGGCTGACAGGAGAGGAGCTAGCCTGCGCCGCGCCATCCTGGTCACCTGACGGCCAGGCGGTCGCGTTTCTTGCCTCTCCGCGACGCGCAGGAGTAGGACACACTGATCTTTACGTTTCCCGACCTGGAGCGGGCGAGCCAGGGCAACACCTGCTAACCGAAGCCTTCATTCCGACTTGCGACGACACCTGCATTGATGATCAACGGAGCTCGCATGGCGCTCATCACATTGCATGGACACCAGATAGCCGGGAGGCGCTTTTCCTGGCCGCGACACGGGGAACGACGCATGTCTACGCCGCGCCGGTGGATGGCTCGCTTCCCCCCCATGCGCTGACGGATGGCGCGCTGCACGTCTACGGCTACTCGACTAACGCGGCGGCGCGGATGCTGGCGCTGGGTATCTCGACACCGGTTATTCCTGGCGATCTCTATGTGAAGGCAGACGGGAATGAGCAGCCGCGCCGATTGACGCGGGTGAATGCGGGATGGATGGACGAGGTTGCGCTGGCTGAGCCAGAGGAGATGACGTTTACCGGGGCTGACGGCTGGGAGATCCAGGGGTGGACACTTCGCCCAGCTGGCGCACCGCCTGAGCGGGCCCTGCCCACAGTCCTGGAAATTCATGGTGGCCCGGCGGCGATGTATGGATGGAGCTTTTTCCTGGAGTTCCAGCTGCTCGCGGCGCGTGGCTACAGTGTGGTGTACGTCAATCCGCGCGGCAGCACGGGCTATGGGCGGCTTTTCTCTGGCGCGGTCATTAATGATTGGGGCGGCAAGGACTTCGAGGACATCATGGCGGGCCTTGACGCGGCCATTGCGCACGGCGGCATAGACCTGGAGCGGCTAGGTGTGGCGGGTGGCAGCTATGGCGGTTTCATGACTAACTGGGCCGTCAGCCATAGTGACCGTTTCAAGGCCGGCGTGACGATGCGCTGCGTCAGCAATATGGCGACGATGTTCGGAGTCAGCGACATCGGCTGGTCGCTGACGGTGGATGAGCTGGGCGCCACACCGTGGGAAGACCCGGAGCGGCTGATGCGATTCTCGCCGATTACCTATGTCCAGGATATCCAGGCGCCGTTGCTGATCCTGCACAGCGACAACGATCTGCGCTGCCCGCTGGAACAAAGCCAGCAGCTCTTCAGCGCGCTCAAGTATTTGGGGCGCGAGACGAAGATGGTTATCTTTGAGGGACAATCGCACGACCTTTCGCGCACGGGACATCCGCGCTCGCGAGTACGCCGTCTGAACGAGATCCTGGGCTGGTTTGAGGAGCACTTTGCCGAGTAGCGCCGAGCCTTGTAGGATAAGCGCAGGGCATGAAAAAGCGCCCACCGGTGTGTCACCAGGGTGGGCGCTTTGCTGGCGCGCCGGGCTTCGCCAGCCAGGATGCGTGAACAGCGTCTGAACTGTCGCGTACGCTGGCGGTGATGGCGATAGAGGCGCTCAATACCAGATCGCGCGTGGAAAGTGATTCGCGGTCATCAGATAGCTCCGCTCGTCCGATTCCAGCAGCAGCTTGTGCATCAGCACGATATCCGCTTCTGGCAGGCCGATCGTCGCGGGTTGGACGCACAGACGCTCCAGAACACGACCACGTTCGACCACAAGCACCTGTCCTGGCCCACGTGGTATGCGATAGACGCGTCCTGGATACTCCTGGCTGGGCACGTCGAGGAACCCGTTGCGGCTGAGCGTATCGTACTCGGGGTCGGTTAGCAGACGGCGTAGGAGCGCTTCGGCGGCGCGCTCCGCCGGCGCGGGCCACCAGCCGCGCGAACGCAGCCATGGCCAGATCCGTGACCGGAAGAACGGACTCACCGACATCAGCGCCATGATCTTGAATCCCACCACGGTTATTGCGATCAGCGACACAAACACCAACACCACACTGGCGTTCATTGTACTGGCCCGATCTCGTCAACCGCCAACCACGCGGGGGATCATCACGATCTCTTCAGCGGTAGGGTCGAAGCTGTCAATGCGCTGCGCCGGCTGGCCCGGCGCAACCCGCACGGCAGTCGCGCCGCGCGCGCGCTGCTCGGCGAAGATGCGCTCAGCTTCCTCAATCGCCCGTTGCGCCTCTTCGTCGCCTGTTAGAACGGCGGGGTAATTCCACTCGTTCTTGTCGTCACCGTGATGCGACAGTACTCGCAACACCCCCATACCTCGTTCTCCTATTCGCTAGCCAGACGTTGTTCCCGCCTGGAACACTCGCTTCGCGACCATCGCTGGCGCGATTCGCTACCCGGCTGTGTGGCCACATCATGTCGCCACTCGCGGACCGCGCCAGGATGATCTTGTGCGAGCGAGGCCCTCATGTCGCCAGTGCGGTGACAAACGATGGCCTCAACGAAGACACTGCTGGTCGCATATGTGGCGCCAAAAACTCAGCCGCAACGTCTTGACATGGTATTTGGGAATCTCCACCCTGTTGAGACCCTGCGGCCATGCAATGTCATGGGGTGGCGTGCCCCATGACACAAATCGCGTTTCAGGCGCGCTCCTCACGGCCAAACGCATCATCCATGCCATCCGCGCCACGGCGAGCCATCATTCGCAGAGTTCGCTCGAAACCCCGCAGCTCCAGCCATTCGCGAGTGGCGCCAGTGACCACGACAGGGACACGTCTCAACGCTTCCACGGAGGCGGCCCCGGTCAGTTGCATGGCGACGCGCAACTCAGCGAGAAATTGTTCCAGAAACTCGCGCACTGAGGACTCGCTCTCTGTGGCGGCCTTTAGGAAGGGGAAGCCCATCCCGATGAGTGTCGCGCCAAGAGCGAGCGCGCGCGCGGCGTCCAGGCCAGAACGCACGCCACCAGTGGCGGTGATGGGCAGATCGGGCGCGGCGGCGTTCGTTTCGACGACCGCTATGGGTGTCGGAATGCCCCAGTCGCGATAAAGCGCGCCAATGGCTCCTGCCCGCTGGTCACCCCGCTCTCGGGCGCGTTGCGCTTCCATAGCCGCCATACTGCTGCCACCAGCGCCGCCAACGTCAATCGCAGCCACGCCGTGCGCGACCAGCTTCGTGGCCTGCTCGAAGCTGACGCCAGCGCCGGTTTCCTTGGCGATGACCGGAACGCCCACATGCTCCGCGATGGCGCGCATCCTGGCAAGCACGCCCTTCGCCTTGCGATCGCCTTCCGGCTGGGCGGCCTCCTGTAAGTAGTTGAGATGTATGGCAAGCGCGTTGGCGCCGATCATCCGCACAGCGGCGCGCGCGTCGTCCAGCGTGAACGCGGGCTTGCCACGCTGCCCGATGAGTTGCGGTGCGCCGACATTGGCGATCAGGAAGGCGTCAGGGGCCTTGGCCCGCGCTACGCCATAGGTCGCCGCCAAATCGGGCGTCACCAGAGCGGCGCGCTGGCTACCCACTCCCATCGCCAGGCCATAATCCTGCGCGATGCTGGCGAGCCGCTCATTGATGATGGCGACATCTGGGTGCCCGCCAGTGAGCGAGGAGATGAAAATGGGGTAGCGCAGCGTCTTGCCGAGATAGACGGTTGAGGTGTCTATCCCTTCAAGATCTACCTCGGGTAGCGCCTGATGCACAAGCCGGACGTCAGCCCAAGAGGCGGCCTGGGGCGCGGAAATGTCATGCGCGAGGGCGACTTGCACATGCTCCGCTTTACGTTGCTTAACCTCGTCTGTCACCTTCGCCCGCTCCTCCCATACGCCAGGCGCGCTCAGACGCCCCTGTTAGGGGGGATTGTAACGCGCGGGACGCGGGCATGCCAGAGACGCGCAATCGGCGCCGGCGTCATGACGCCAGCGCCGAAAAGAGCCGAAAGCAACGAAGTGGACTAGATCCCCATGACACCGATCAATTCCTTGACAGCGTCAGCGGACTTTTGCAGGGCCGCCCGCTCGGTTTCGGTGAGATCGAGTTGGATGATCTCCTCGACGCCTTTCGCGCCCAGCTTAGCGGGCACGCCAACGTACAAGCCGTTGATGCCGTATTCGCCTTCCAGATAGACGGAACAGGGCATGATCATCTTCTTGTCAAGGATGATTGAGTCCACCATCTGCAGAACTGAAGCGGAAGGCGCGTAATAGGCGCTGCCGGTCTTGAGCAACTGAACGATCTCGGCGCCACCGTCACGCGTGCGCTGAACAATCTGTTCCAGCCGCTCGGCGGGAATCAGGTTGGGCAGCGGAACGCCAGCGACGCTGGAGAGCCGCGCCAGTGGCACCATCGTGTCGCCGTGGCCGCCTAGCACATACGCCTGCACATCGCGCACCGAGACGCCCAGTTCCTGGGCGATAAAAGCGCGGAAGCGAGCGGTATCCAGCACACCAGCCATGCCGATCACGCGGTTCTTGGGGAATCCACTCACCTTCCATGTCAACTGGACCATCGCGTCGAGCGGATTCGTGACGCAGATCAGGATCGCATTAGGTGAACGCGAGACAATCTCCCGCGTCACTTGCGTGACAATGCCCTGATTGGTGCGAATCAGATCATCGCGGCTCATCCCTGGCTTGCGGGCGATACCTGACGTGATAACGACAACGTCAGATCCGGCGGTTTCATCATAGCCATTGGCGCCAATCACCAGTGAGTCGTAGCCCAGCACCGGGCCAGCCTCAAGGATGTCAAGCGCCTTGCCCTGTGGCATATCGGGGATCACGTCCACCAGGACAACATCGGCGTAGTCGCGCTCCGCGACTCGCTGACCCAGCGTCGCGCCAACGTTCCCGGCTCCAACGACGGTCACTTTGCTTCGCATAGTCGCTTCTCTCTCATCTGTGGCGTGTTCAGCCTTTATCAATGATGTAATCATGCCGCGCGACGCGTCCGGCGGCGCGGCCTTTCCTGATAAATTGTATCACCTGCGCCCCCGACGCCTGGCCTCTGTGATAGTGTTGTGATGATAGTCGCCGCCTTCCTCCTGTGTTACTATAGCAGCAATTAGACTTCTATAACGATGACGCTGTAAGGCCAGGTCGTCTCGGCGCTATCATCGGAGGTAGGACGCCGCATGACGCAACAACTATCGCGTCAGGCTGACAGGCAGAAGGTGGAGCCGGCGCATGCGCGTAATGGCCCGATCAGTTATGGACATCGCGGAGCGCGTGGCCATGCGCCAGAAAATACCTTGCTGGCGTTTGATCTGGCGTTTGATCTCGGCGCGGATGGCATTGAATGTGACGTCCAGCTTAGCGCCGACGGGCGGATTGTCGTCATCCATGACAGCACGGTGAACCGCACGACAAACGGTCGAGGCCCTGTGAACGGAATGTCGTTTGAGGCGCTCCGCGCGCTAGACGCTGGACGACTGATGCGCCTCCCCCAGCGCATCCCAACGTTAGAGGAAACGCTGGCGCTGGTCTGGCGGCGAGGCGGGCTGCTCAACCTGGAGCTAAAGGCTGATACTGACACTGAGGCAGTTACCGTCGCCGAGGCGGTCGCTCCCGTCCTGAACGCGTTGCCAGAAGATAATCCACTGCGCGCTGGACTGCTGCTCTCTTCGTTCAGCTTCCCAGCGGTGGCGCGTATGCGCGAGCTGGCCCCATGGGCGCGGACCGCTACGTTATATGGTGGCCGCGCCTGGACAGGGTCAGCGATGATCGAAAGCGCGCTGCACCTGGGCGTGGAGGCCATCCATCCGCATCCGCGCATCCTCACTGAGGGAACTATCCGCGCGGCGCACGAAGCGGGGCTGAAGGTCAATGTGTGGACGGCTAATCGCCTGGCAACCATTCGCCGGTTGATCGCCTGGAATGCGGATGGCGTCTTCACTGACTATCCAGAGCGCATGGTGATTGCCCGGCGTCTGGTTGGGGTGATGGCGTGAAGAGTAGAAACAGCGAAGGCTCACGCTAAGTGCGATCCTTGCCAGCTTGCGGGCGAATATTCTGGTTTAATGCATCAACGCGGGATTGGGGAAGGTGACATGGCATTCCCGCGAAGCGACGGCGATGGTTGGACGCCGGCCCAGGTGGAAGGTGAAGCGCGGGGACATTGATACGATGCGCATCCCGGCTTCTCCGAAGCGTGCGCGCATTGGCACGATTCCCCACGCCCAGCGTTCGCCCAGGCGCCCAATGCCCGCCGTGGCGAAAGGCAGCGCCGGGCCGTGTGGAGGATGGCGGTTTAGGGCTAGCTCCATGATGAGGCCCGCGCCATCTGTGACTGTTACTCCGCGCTCTGTCCAGGCGAAATCAGCGAGGTTTTTCGGCAATCCCCAGATGCGCCGCCCACCCCAGAGCGACGCCAGGCTGTCCACCCAGATGTGGTCTATATAGAGGCCAGGACGCCAGCCGAGCAGGGCCGGAACGGCGACGATCAGTTCATCATAGACCAGGGTCGAGCCAGGGAGGTAGCGCACCACCGTTACCATTCGCGCGCGCGCGCCGAGCAGTGGCCGCAGCCCGCGCGGCAGCCTGGCTGGTTTGTCAGAGCGGAAAAGCCCAGCCCAATACTGGCTGGTCGCCGTCCAGGGCGCAGGTGGATAAGGCGCTTCAGGGACGAGCGCCATCTCTGTCGCCCATGCTGCTTGCGCCATCGCGCTAGTCCTCCTCGCTCGTATCTTTGGCGCTTGGCGTGGTGAGCTGGATGACTGGCAACAGGGCGCGATCTATGTTCGCCAGTCCGTCTGGGCCAGCGGCCTCGACCGCGTTGAGCAACGCTCGCGCGTCAGTTATCAGGCGACCTACTTCAATGCCCATGCAGCGCGGCGTGAAAGAAGTGAGGTATTCTGAGCCAGACCGGAGCTTGAGCAGCGCGCCGCGCTGATTGCCGCGCAGCAAGTGATAGCAGCCCACGCCAATCTGGAGAATACCTTTGTAGAGCACACGGCAGACATCTGGCTCAGCGTTCCAGAGTTCCTCCAGCGTTTCGTGCGCCGCGAAATACTCACGCCGGTTGAACTGATCGACGCCACGTAGCAGACCTTCTGAGGGCGCTTCATGACAACGCGCGCGAGGGTGTAGCCCTGGGTCAGGTGGAACACGCCGGTTGTAGTAGGGCGCGGGCGCCATTCCCCGTTCCGACTTCATGCGGTCACCAATCTCCACGAGGCTCGACCTCCAGTTCCAACTCAACGCCAAAGCGCTCACGCACGCTGCGGCGGGCGAGCGCGATCAGCGCGGCGACATCGGCGGCGGTAGCGCCCCCCGTGTTGATGATAAAGTTCGCGTGCTTCGCGGAAATCTCCGCGCCACCAATGCGATAAGGCTTCAGCCCCGCATCCTGGATAAGCTTGCCAGATTTTTGCGGCTCGGGATTCTTGAAGACGGAGCCCGCGCTCTTCTGCGGTGGCTGTGTGCGCTTGCGGTGATCGAGATATGATTTGGCGCGCGCGGCGATATTGCACGGATCATCGCGCTTGAGCAGAAACCTCGCCTCGACGATGATTTCCGCCGGCTCGATCTGTGCGCGTGGCGAAGCGTGTGGACGCCCAGTGTCGTCGAATGTGACCAGCCGTCCCGAACGGAAGCGGCTGGTACGGTAACCAAGCGCCAACTCGTCGCCGGACAGGTCGCGCACAAGAGCTTGCTCCCGGGTGTTGCCGGGCGCCTGGAGTGTGCGGACTGAGATAATCGTGTCGGCGACGCAGGCGCCGTGCGCGCCTGCGTTGCTGACGATGGCCCCTCCAACGGTGCCTGGCACGCCAGCCGCCCATTCAAGGCCCGCCCAGCCGAGTGGCGTCAGTTTCTTGACCAGCGTGGGGAGGCTGACGCCAGCGCCCACCCGCAATATTACGTGCGCCTCATCGCGGGGCTGAAGCTCGATATGCTCGATCGCCACACGCGCCACTATCCCGCGCGCGCCCGCGTCAGCGTATAGAGTGTTTGTGCCATTGCCAACAAGTAGCAAAGGGAAATGGTTCTCCCACGCCAGGGTTACAAGCCGCGCCAGCTCATCCTCGCTCTCCACGGAGACCCATACATCCGCCGGACCCCCCACACCAAAGGTGCCATGCTGCGACAGCGGCTCCATCGCTTTCGCGCGGCTGCCGAATAGCGAGGACGTAGCCGCGAACGCCGCTTCCGCTATGTGGGAGTTTTCATCCTGCACCGGCATGGCCTGGCTCCTGAGAACGTTAACTGGCGCTGGCTCGCAACCCGCGCGCCCTCAGTATACACGCCCGCGCCAGACAACGAGCGCGCGCTCTCAGTTCGCGGGCAGGTTGTAATGGTCGTCAGCCGGGGCGATGGCGGCGGTGTAGCCGGTGAACATCTGGTAGAAGACATCTTTGGGCAGATAGTGGATGTAGTATTCCGAGGAGTCCACAATCGCGAGGCCCTGAGAGTCACCGCCGACCACAACGAGGAAATGCCCGCCGGAGAAGAAGGAGTAGTAACCGTAAGAGATGCGGACGTTGACGATAATGGGAATGCCAAGATGTTGGGAGACATAGACGATCTGATTATACGTCCACGAATTGCTCTCGTCTGCGCGCAGACCATGCCTGGCGGCGACAATGGCGAAAGCGTGGCGGTTGAGCAGTCCCCAGTTGGGATCAATGTATTTACCGAGTTCATCAATCTCGTGACCGATGGTCGCGCCGCGGATACCGTACGCCGTTAGCACTTCAGAGATGGCCGCGGCGCTGCAGGCCGCGCCACCCCACTCCTGAAACTGGGCGTAGCTGTCATAGAGATCAGGGCGTTTGAGCTGGGTTTCTGGCTTGACCAGGCTGGTTATTGGAGCGCCCGCTGAAAGCGCTACCTGGGCCTGCGCAACCTGCAATGGCTGCGACGGCTCACCCATCCGCGCGGGGGCGTGCAGGAATCCAAGGATCGCCGCGGCCAGCGCCAGAATCAACCGCGCCACCGTCCACGGATTGCGGGCGGACCTGATGAGCCGCTCTGTCGCGTGGCGGACACGCGGGCGCGGAGGACGGTAGGCGATCAGTTCTGGCACGCTCTCATCCGGAAGCGCGGGATAAAGATCGAGGCGTGGGTCGAAGTCGTCGCGGTCGTTGTACTCGGGCAGCCCAGGCGCCAGCGGACGGGCAAGCGAGCGTTCGCGCGCTCGCGACGAATACGCTGTATGTCCACCCCTGGCGTCGTAATATCCGCCATCGTCAGCGCCATAGCCGCCAGGAAGCTCCTCTTCCTCCCAGGCGTCGCGTGGAGTCGCGATCGGTGTGCTCGGCAAGGTCAGGCGGCTGGGCGGGGTAAAGTCAACCTGTTCACCATTCCACGGGCGCGGGTCTGGTTCACTGGCGACCTTGGGATGCGCTGATGGCATACGGGCGAGACTCTCTGCGAGAGTTCCCCTCTGGTTTCCCTCGCTGCCTGTGTGTCCGCGTGCGCCTGGCCGTCCCGGCATGATCGCCGTCCTCTCCTCAGACCGATCATGGGCGGACGCTTGTCACTCGATACGCGCGACAAGACGTCAAGCCCACAATGTCTGGATGATAGGCGCACGGCCAGAACAGCGTCAAGCGCGAGGCCGTTCTGGCCCATATCCGCTCTCTGCCAGAAAGGGGGAAGCCGGATATGCGTTACCTTAAATACTCGCCGCTTCTCTGGAAGTGACGGGAGCTGCGCGTGGGACTATTGGGGGTATTGACGGCATCGCGTCAATCCTATATAACAGAGTCACGCCGACGGTTGTGGATATGCTCTACACGGTCTCATTCGCACCTCTCTACACCACTGCCGCCGGCTATTTTTCCACTCATCGCCCGCTCGCTATTCGCTTTCGGCTTGAATCTTCAAACCAATCGCCAGCGCGCAGTGAGGCCGTCGGGGCGACCAACTACTCCTTCTAACGCTAGCGGGGAATGTTCCTGGAGCGCGGGCGACTCCTCCGCGTTATCCGTAGCAGGCAAGCGAACAACCCGTTTCTCCCGTTCCAGCTTGATCAGCCCCGCCAGTGTCGAATAAGCGGCGACGGCATGCAAAAACGCTGGCACATCTGTGTAGATTCGGTTGACCAGGAGCGGTATGGGAGCAGGCTCGGCGCTCAACGCGCTCAGGAGTTGACGCTCACGGTCTTCCCGGTGCGCGATGTAGCCTTCCAACACCGCGCGAGCGTCGTCGCGCGCTGGCCCATGACCAGGGAGCAGCAGGCGTGGCTCTTCCGCCAGCAGATGCGATAGCGACGCGAGATACTCATTCAAATCTCCCTCTGGTGGCGCGATGACCACGGTTCCAGCGCCCGCCACCAGATCGCCCGCGAAAACCACGCCCGTATCCCGCCCGCTATCTTCCAGCAGGAAGCAGAGGTGATCGTAGCGGTGGCCGGGTGTAAAAACAGCTTGCAGCGCTCGGTCGCCTAGTGAAACTATCCCGCCATCGTTCAGGGCCATATCAGCGGTAGGCGAGCCTTCGCGGCTCCAGGCCCAGATGGGCGCGCCGGTCAATTCGCGCAGGCGCGCCGCGCCCTCCACATGGTCGGGGTGGCCGTGGGTGATGAGAATCGCCTGCGCGCCGCCTAGCGCCCGCGCTTCATCCGCAACGGCGCGCAGATGCTCCTCGATCTCTGGGCCAGGGTCTATAATCGCGCAACCTGTTGAGCCACACACGAGATAGGTGTTTGTCCCTGTGAGTGTCATCGGTGATGGATTGGGGGCAAGCAGCAGTGCAACACCATCTGGCAGCGACATGTGAAATCTCCCTTGCCGGAGCGATTGCGCCCAATCAGCTTCTAAGGCAGCAGGATGACATCCGCGCCGTCCCGCTTCACCACACGCGGCATGATCGTGCGAGGCGTCTGCCCCGCGAAGCGCGCCTGGGCTTCAGCCAGTGAGGACAACCCGGTCAGGTCGCGTAATTGATGAATCGTGGCGAAGACGATGGGAAACTCGCCGCGCTCATGGCCTGCCAGCGCGTCTTCCGGTGTGATCCAGACGCTCTGCGTTACTTCCAATGCGTCATGAGTTGGGTTCTGTCCGGCGGGCAGCTCAACCAGAAAGAAGTGGGTGTCAAAGCGCTTCGGCCAGGCTTCGGGCGTTATCCAGTGCGCCCAGCGCAGGAGCGAGTCGGTCGCCAGTGTCAGATTTTCCCTTTCAGCGATACTCTGTAATGTGAGCCCCTTATGGTTGAGGTCGTCGCGGTAGGTCGCTAGTCGTGGAAGGTCGTCTACAACGACTGGCAGCAAGGAGCCATTCCGCCGAGCGATGAGTACACCCGCCTCCTCGAACAGTTCACGTATCGCCGCCACACGAAAGCCGGAGCCCAGCGGAGTCGAGCTATCGCCAACCTCGACGCAAAGACCGGGAGCTCGCTCAGTCTCCTGATCAGACTCCTTGACTGAGCCGCCGGGAAAGACAAAAACATCGGGAACGAATTCACTCTGGACGTGGCGGCGAACCAGGAACACCTCAACGCCGCCACCCGCACGCTCGCGCATCAGCGCAGTCGCTGCGGCGAAGCGTGGTGTGACAGGCGTGAAGGGGACAGGCGAGCATGATTCATCGTTAGGCATGGGACACTCCTCTATTAATTTACTGCCCCCGCCAGCGTATCACACGCGCCGCTACTCTTCTGACTCGCTCCGCTGCCGCGACAGTTCCCATAGCGCGCGCTCACGGCGCTTGCGGGCTTCGAGATCCTCCTCTCGCATCCCAGACGCTGGCTCTGACACACCGCCAGGCGCGATCCTGCGAGACCAATAGCCCATGCCAGCCAGCAGCGCCACGATTACCAGCGCGATCACGATCACCGCAGGTAGAAGCCAGGCGGGCAGTCCGACGCTCCCTGATTGCGCCAGGGTCGTGCGTTGACCGACGTTTGAACCGTTGCCCTGTGCGGTAGGAAGCTTTACTGCGGGGTTGGCGGGAGGGACGCCATTCTGTGGGTATTGGACATAAGGGTTGGCGATAACTTCCGTCGCGCTTGTCACGTGGATGGCCTTGGTGATTACCACAGAGCTGGTTTGGTCACGCACCGTTAGCTTTAACTGGTAATCTCCGGCGGACGCCCAGGTGTGATTGACGATCGCGCCCGTCGCGGTCGCACCATCTCCAAAACTCCACGAGTAGCTGAGCGACGCGTTAGGGCGCATAGGATCATACCCGCCTTCGGCGGTGAGCGCGACTGCCTGACCTGGTTTCGTCACACCTATGTCGCCAATAGTGGCCACAGGCCCAGACGGAGCGGCGGAGAATCCTGACACCTGAGGCTGCGCGAGTGTCCAGGTGGTTAGCATGCCAGGCAAGGCCAGCGCCAGATTGAGCGCCTGAGCGGGGGCGCTTGATCCACTGGCGTAGATATTCATGAGCTGGACAGTGTCCTGTGGCTGGTCATAGGGATATGACCAGGGCGGAGGGTTGCGGTCGTAATAGCTGTAGTTACCGATGTATGTAGCTGTTGGGACACCGCCAAGTGAAAAGGGATACTGGTCGCTGGAAGCGATTGTGTCGTCACGCTGTATCACGTGGCCAAGATCGCCTGGCGTGAAGATCTGCTGTGTAACAGGCTGGTTCTGGTCATTTCGATAGGTCAGACTGGTGTATCCCAGGGCGCGGAAGGCCGCAAAGACGGCGGGCGCGGCGCCTTGCTCCAGTGAGCGGAACCGCTGGATTGTCTGGATCTGTCCAGGACTGAAGCTGCCTGTATTCTGGTAAACCTCATTATTGGTCAGTGGTGTCACAAAGATCGTCGTTGGCAGTGTAGGATTGGACAGCCTGCCCAGGAAGCGGAGCGGGTAGCCAATGCCATTTTGCTCCTCGTTGATCATTGCGACGACATTGTTCAGATCTCCATTGATCGTCTGGTTGACGTAGTGGAATGAGCCATAGAGTCCCTGCTCTTCGGCGTCGAAGATCACGAAGCGCAAGGTACGAGCGGGATAGAGATGATGTGCGCGCCAGTAGGCGCCCAGCGCCTGGGCTACGGCCAGTTCAATGGCGCATCCACTGGCGTCATCGTTGGCTGACTGTGTGGAACTGGCCTCGCCATCATAGTGGCAGCCGATGACGACTACCTGTCCAGGATGCGCCACGCCTGGCACGCTTACCTCTACGTTGAAGGCGGGCGACGTGGCGGGACGTCCTTGCCAGCCAGCGACGGGAAAAGAATCGCGGCGCGCGGTCGCGCCGAAGCCGCTCAGATCACGCAGCATCTCCGCCTGCCAGTAAGCAGCGAATCCGTCATGCCCGGTCGTTGGGCTCGACCGCGCTGTGTCGTAGCCCGCCTCGCGGGCCTGGTAGTTGGTAGCCATGGTTGCGAGCTGCGTGTAGAGATAGTTGGGGTCAATAACGGGGAAGCCCACATCGGGCGTCGTCACGCGGGATTGCCTCGCGCCCTGGGCATTCGCCGACGTGGCGGGCGCCAGCCAGATGAGCGTGAGCGCCGTCAGCGCGAACAGGGAGAGTATTACCTCGCGTGAGGTGATCTCGCGCCTCGTGACCATCGCTCGCCTCTTTTCCGTCTGCCCGTCCCCAATTGGCCCGCGTTCCCCAGTGCGACCAGAGAGCGCCGGGATGTCGCTTTTACGGACGTCCGCGAGTTGCCCGATTTTTCACGGACGTTCGCGTGTCTTGGGGCGGCGATCCGCCAGAGGGCATGATACAATATGACTATTGCCTAGAAAATAAACAGCGCGCCTTGACGACTCAACCCGTAGCACGCGCGCATAAACGCCCCCATGGCTATAAAGGAAGAAACGCGCGATGAAACCGCTGGTTGCTATCGTTGGACGCCCGAATGTTGGCAAGTCCACCCTCTTTAATAAGCTCGCTGGCGAGCGCCTGGCGATTGTGGAGGACCTTCCCGGCACCACACGCGATCGTATCTACGCCGACGCTGAGTGGAATGGTCGGGTCTTTACTCTGGTGGATACTGGCGGTCTGGAGTTGGGTAGCGAAGACAAGATCATGAGCCGCATCGCTGAGCAGGTGCGGTTGGGCATTGAGGAAGCCGATGTCATCATTTTCCTGGTAGATACACGGTCCGGCGCCACTGAAGCGGATGTGGAGGTCGCGGAGATGTTGCGACGCTCCGGCAAGCCTGTCGTGCTTGGCGCTAATAAAGCTGACAGCCACGCCCAGAGAATGGACGCTGTCGAATTCTATGCGCTAGGCCTCGGCGAACCGATCACCCTTTCCGCCATTTCTGGCACAGGAACGGGCGATTTACTGGACGCTGTGACCGACGCTCTGCCCCCACCTCGTGAGGCGGAGGGAGAAGAAGAGTATGCCGGACTGCCGCGTATCGCGATCGTCGGGCGCCCGAACGTCGGCAAGTCGTCACTGGTTAACGCGATTCTTGGACAGGAACGCGTGATCGTCAGCGACATTCCGGGCACGACTCGCGACACGATTGACACCCTGGTCGAGCATAAGGGACAGCGCCTGGTTCTGCTCGATACAGCGGGTATCCGTCGGCGTGGACACGTTGGAGCGGGCGTTGAGAGGTACAGCGTCATTCGCGCTACCCGCGCGATAGACCGCTGCGACGTGGCTGTGTTGATGATTGATGGCGTCGAAGGAATAACCGCCCAGGATACCCATATTGCCGGCTATATCCATGACGCGGCGCGGGGAATGATCATCGTCATCAACAAGTGGGATCTTGTGCGTGAGGCGCAGAGAAAGGCGGAAGAGGCCGCGGGTCTTGAAGCCGCCGTTTCGCTCAAGCCCGGCGGAAATCTCGCCGCGCTGGAAGAGGAGCCACATGATGCGGACTACTATCGCGCGCTCGTGCGTGATCGCTTTAAGTTCGCTCCATACGCTCCGGTGATCTTTGCCGCCGCCAAGACCAAGTATCATATCAATATCATTCTCGAGCACGCGCTGCGCATCTGGGAAACTCGACAGCAACGCATATCTACCGCGCAACTCAATGAGGTTGTGCGTGAGGCGGCGCGACGCCACCACCCGCCCGTCGTGCAGGGCCGACCTATGCGCATTTACTACGTGACCCAGGCTGAGGTGAGCCCGCCTACGTTCATCTTCTTCGTCAACGATCCCTCATTGCTGCACTTTTCATATCAGCGCTATCTGGAGAACCAGTTGCGGCAAGCGTTTGGTTTTGAGGGAACAGCGGTGCGGCTGGAGTTCCGCGAGCGCCAGAGCGACCGAGGGGAGCGCGACGAGCGGAAGAAGGGCAAGCGCGTTCCTTCGCGCCGGTAAGCTGGTGGACTTCACGCCGCTTCTTTACAGTAACATGCTTTGAGATGCTATGCGATCCAGAAGCGCTGGCTACAGTGGGTACAGATAGGAGAGCAGGACGCTAAAGCTAGCGAGCGCTCTTACGCTTTTCTGGCGCTGGGAGCTTGATGTTCTCCCAGGCATAACGCCATGCCTCGCCAATAATTAACGCCTCTTCTTCGGTCTTCCACGTCAGGAGCTCGTCTGTATCCACATCGGTTACAAAGCGCCACACGCCATGAAATCTAAAAGCCAGCGCGAACCGGCCAGCGCGCCGGCCATCAACCAGGCGCGTGACCAGCATACTATGATCTCCAGCGATGAGAACAAGGCGGCTGATAATGCAGGTCCTTTCCGAGCTTACTGAGAGAAGGCCAAACGGTTTCCTTTGCTCACGCCTTTCGTATAGTCAAAGTCTACAACATTCTGAACCTATCATACAGCACACTATCAGAGCCAGATACAGCCGTTCACCCGTTCGCGCTATAATCGGTAAGCTTTGCGCTTGCTATCCAGAGCCGCCGCTGAGCTTCGCGATCATAAGAAACAGACGATGATTTCACAGCTTTGCGCCTGGCGAAATACTTCCCGGTTACCATAGCGACCTCAGGCGCTGACGCAAGGTATACGCTGGTTTGCGCGCCTTGTTCTGGTGAAATCGCGAATGGCTGGGCCAGTGTGAACATCATGTTCCACCACCCTCCATTGCTTTTGCCAAAATTTGTCGCGACGAACCCAGGATGTAAGGCGTTCACTGTTATAGCATCCCCTGCTAGTCGTCGAGCTAGCTCGTAGCTAAACATGATATTCATGAGCTTCGTTTGCCCGTAGACGACAAAGCTCCGGTAGCATCCCTGTTCGTGATTCAGATCATTAAAAGGGACACGCATGCCGATATGCGCCGCCGACGCGACTGTGACCACACGCGCGTGATCACTGGCTTTCAGAGCATCGAGCAGCAAGTTTGTCAAAAGAAACGGGGCCAGATGATTCAGGGCTAACGTCATTTCAATGCCGTCCACCGAGACTTGTCGCCTGGCGAAAATCGCTCCAGCATTGTTGACTAGCACATCCAGTCGGGGAAACTGGGTCTGAAACTCCTCCGCCAGCCGGCGTATCTGCGCCTGAGACGAGAGATCGGCCATAAGCGTATGAACTTTTCCGCTGGGCGCCGTACTTCTGATCTTTTCAGCGGCAAACTGAATGCGGCTTGTATCACGCCCCACAATGATAACCGTCGCTCCACGCAGGGCGAGCTCGCGCGCGGTAATCTGCCCGATTCCATTCGTCGCCCCTGTGACCAAGACGATCTTTCCGTCCATCTTGTCTGCTGAATCGCCCATGTGATGCTTCCTCTGTACGATGGTGTGTCAACATGATATATGTTGTCTGGTTGGATCTTTCGTATAGCCACATGCTACAAGTACCCAACAATAATTTTACAAGCAACAAGCAATACGCTCAGCCAGTCTCATCTCCATCCATAGGCTTTCCCGGCGCGGCGATTGTTTCTTGATCCGCTCCAAGCAACGCAAGCTGAAGGCGCTTGACCTGCGCCATGTCAATTTCAAGGGCTCCAACCCGTCGGGCCAGATACTGCAAGAATGTTAACAAGTCATCATCGGACAGCGTTTGTTGACTGCTTCTCGTCGTCATGGCGCTCGTAAGCTGCCTGGTGTCATTGGTGGACGATTCTCCAAAGAGGAGACGATCAGCAAGCCGGGTAAGCTCCCATTGAAACGCAAGGAATCGCTCACGAATCTCAGGCCGCAGACGATTTATCTCGACGCCATTGATCCAGCGCCCAATGCCAAGGCGTTCCAGGCACACCATTTGCTGCCGTCCGCCAGGTGTCTCGACAGGGTACACACGCGTCAACTCGCGCAGAATCGGATCCCTCTGAACACGCGCTCGCTGCGCCCGGTCATTGACATCGCCGAGAAAAACAAACGAGAGCACTTTCAGTGGAAAATAGACACCATCTGGCGCGATCAGCGCAACCACCTCCAGATCTCCCCACTCTGGCAGCTTGCGTGACACCTGTCGAATGGCTCGATCTGAAGATTCGCTGGATCCGTTTCCTGAATCTCCTGCCATGAAGCGGTTCTCCTTAGCCAAAAGGGCGGTTCATTATGAGCCCCCCTTCGTGTCTGCATGAGCGCATGCTACGATGTAGTGTATCCTATGGAAGGATAACGCTGGCATACAGTGTGCGGTGGCGAAAAGAAGTAAATCAGCGATGACTCGCGGCTTACGTGATCAGCCTAATCCTGCGGGAGCAATGGATGATTTGCGCTCATGGTCACGTGACTGGGGGCTGCTTCTGCGCAGCGCCCGTCAGGTCGCTGGTCTCAGCCTGGCTGGCTTGAGCGAGCGGACTGGCCTCTCCCGCGGCTATCTCTCAAAGCTTGAGTCAGGTCAGGATGGCGCGCGCAACCCGTCACGCGCCACGCTTGTCGCGCTCGCTCGCGCGCTTCCCAGTTTTCGACCGCTGGCGTACCAGTTAGAGCCGGTTGATAGCGTGAACGGAAGCATTTCGCTGGCGTCCGCTGAAGAGGTTCGCCGTCCCCCCCATCTGTTGATTGGCCTCCCAGAGGGACAACAACCAGGAAAAAGCGACAGGGTCGAGCCCATACAGCTAGGTTGGAAAGAACTTGAGGCGCTGGTCGCGCTTCTGGCGCTAGAGCGAGCAGCCATACCAATACCAGTCACAGCCCGTCTTATCGCGCGGGCTACAGACCGGCCAACCGATTCGGTCATTCAGACACTCGAACGCCTCACTCGCTCTGAGGCATTAGCGCTCCACCCTCCTATGCGTCCAGGTGACGCCCCCACATACACCCGTGGCCCCGCCTTTGAGTCACGGCTAGGATTTTCCCGCCTGGGGGATGCGCTAGTGCTCGCGGCGGCGTTGCTCGCGCAGGCGGCCCCATCCCATCCGATGAGACAACACGACGAGATAGTGGATGAAGAGATAGAGTAAAGGAGGCGTTTATGGGGCGCGCCGCGTTTCGTCAGGCATTGGGGCCAACACTGATCGCCGCGTCGCTGGGGATTATTACCGCGCTTGCTTTGAGCTACATCACCGCCCTTCCCATGCCCGCTGAACTGTTTGCCGACCAGGCGACGACTCGCATTCCGCTTCCCGTTTTTGAAGCGCTCCTGACGACATTTGGGCCGTCGGCGAAACACCTCTATCTTATTGGCGCGCTCATCGTTGAGGCGCTTCTCACAAGCGCCGCTGGCCTAGCATACGTGCCGCTGCGGCGAATTGTGGCCACGCGCATATCAGGAGACGACAATAGCGCGACCTTATCATGGCTGGACGCGCCAGTGATTGTGATGGCGCTATGGATTTTATCCGCTGGTCTACTCGCACCGATCATTGGCGGGGGCTTCTTCGGGACAGGTTTGCCCGGTGGCGCTTCAGGCGCGTTTCTCTCACTGCTCGCTCCGAATTGTGTGTTCGCGATCGCGCTTATCTGGGAGCTGCGTCCCCGGGCGCAGCTGATACGTGAGCAAGCCCAGGAAGCAGAAAATATCAGCGCATCAAAGCCGCTTACACGCAGGGCGCTTGTCCTGCAAGGCGCAGTAGCGATGGGCATGCTCGTTGCGGGAATTGGGGCATGGGAGGCGCTCACGTCAGGGTTAGGGGCGCTGTTTGGCGCGGGACCCACGCAAAGCCCTCAGCCATCACTGTCGCTAAGCTCTGTCCCTGAGCAGATCATTCCTCCACCCACGCCTGTCTATGGAGCCTGGACGCCAGTAGTGGGACAGGCGGCGGAGCTGACCCCAGCGGCGGACTTTTACTATGTATCCAAAAACCTTGCGGGCGATCCATCATTATCAGCTAACACATGGACACTCAGCGTCTCTGGCCTGGTTGACAAACCTTACCAACTCTCCTATGACCAGCTACGCGCGCTTCCCCGAACGCGGCAGTATCATACGCTCGAGTGCATCAGCAATGAGGTAGGAGGGCCGCTGATAAGCAATGGCCTGTTCACGGGCGTACGGCTCGCCGATGTGCTAAACGCCGCCGGGATACAGCCAGGAGCCAGCCAGATGACCTTTATGGCGTCGGATGGCTACAGCGACAGCCTGCATTTAGCGCAGGCGCTGGATGAGCGCTCACTGATCGCTTATCTGCTGGATGGCGCGCCACTTCCGCAGGCGCATGGATTTCCAGCACGGCTGCTCATTCCTGGTCTTTATGGGATGAAGAACGGCAAATGGCTGACCCAGCTGAGCTTGGGCGCTGGCGCGTACACGGGATATTGGGAGCAGCGGGGATGGACTCCAGAGGCTGTAGTGAAGCTGATGTCCCGTATTGATACGCCTCAAGATGGCGACCTGCTTCTAGCGCGCCTCACCTCTATCGCGGGCATCGCCTACGGTGGAGCGCAGGGGATTTCCCGCGTGGATGTCAGCGTTGACGGCGGACGCTCCTGGAACATCGCGAATCTACGAAGGCCACTGGGAGCACTGAGTTGGACGCTCTGGGAATATTCGTGGCGGCCCGTCAGCGAGCGCTATGTCATCGCTGTGCGCGCTATAGATCTGGCGGGGAATGTGCAGACTCCGCGCAGTGAGCCACCATTACCCAATGGTTCATCAGGATATCACGCCATCACAGTAACAGTTCGCTAGACTCGTGGCGCACGCGCCTTCTGGCGCCAGAGTTGCGTGCATACGCGAAGTCCCAAGTTCTCTACGCTGTCTGGGTTCCCTCCGCACCCGCAGAGATCTTGCGAGCTGACGCTACGGCAGGCGGGCCACATTCCTGGCCCGCCTGCCGTTTATAGGGAGAGATCGAGGAAGGATATTTCCCCAAGGGGCATCACCCGTCGCGTTCAGATTCAGCGCCGGCCAAGTCGCTCGCGCCATGGCTTTCACGTGAGGGAGCGGAAAAAGAGGTGGGTGTGATGGCGAACTTGCGCCGCTCCTCGCGCGAGCTGAGATGATCGAGATAACGCTGTGTCGTGCGGATGTCAAAGTGTCCCAGCCATCCACGAACATGCTCAACGGATGCGGGCGGACGGCCAGCGGAGTCGTTGCCTTTCAAGAGCGCGATCGCGGCGCTGTGTCGGAGCGCGTGTGGCGAAATCCGCCGCCCCTCGACCTCTTGATTCGGTGAGTCGGGGTTTTCACTCTGGAGCGCCAGCCACTGCGTCTCGACCCGATTGATAACACCACGAATCTGCTCCGGCCGTAAGCGGCGAACGCGCGCGCTAGAAGGCCCAGCGCTCTCCGCGCTGTGCTCAACGTGACGTGATCCGCGCGCTAGCGCAAGAAATAGCGGCGTCGCCCGATCCTCTGGCGAGGAGAGCGAGCGCCCAGTTGAGCGGATGTAGTCAAGAAGGATGGCGATCAGATCGTGCGCAAGCGGCAGTGTGCGCCCGCCTCGCTGTCCTTTTGTCTTCTCATCGGGAAGTGTTAGCCACCATTCGTCCTGGCCGCGCCGCCGCTCGCGCGTCAGATCGCCCATATCCAGAAGAGAAAGCTCGATTGCGCGCAACCCGCTCACGAGCGCGAGCGCCACTAGCGCATAATCCCGTTGCGCGGTATACGCCCCGGTACGCCCATCGCGCGCACGCCGCAGAGGCGGATCCATCACTAGCGCATCACCACGCTCATCATCTAAATGCGATTCACGCCCAGAGCTGGAAGCTTTCTCCTGTGCGGCGCGCTGGCGCTCCGCCCTGGTACGCCCCCAGGGAGACGTCACGCGCGACGCGGGCTCATTCGTTGGCGCCAGCTGCGCCTCTGGCGATTTGGCGTTCCCCATTGGCAGGCGAGCTACATCCAGGAACGCGGGCCATTCCTCCTCGTTTAGAATTTGATACGGTCTGCGGCGCTCAACAGGCAGACGCCGGAGCGAGAGGTGAATGTGGTCTGACGTCAAGTTCGCAAGCTGATACCGTAGCGACGCATATGTGAGGAATTGGCGCAGAGCGGTCAGCCTGAGATTGATGGTCGCTGGCGCAAGCGGATTCGGGCGAATCGAGGCATGCGCCGCATCTTTTGTTCCTTCTCCAGGAAGGTCGTGCGGGCGGTTCCCACGGCCCCAGAGGCGGGCAAGTCGTTCAGCTCTGGAGCTTGCCGGATTGCGCGCGGAGCGTGACGTGAAACCGCGCTCGGCACGCATGACAAGCGCGCCGCGATACGCAAGCAGGAGATCCGGAGAGATCTCGTCAAGATCCTGCGGCGCCCCAGGTGTCTCAAAGAAATAGCGGACCGCTTTGGCGTACTCATCCTGTGTCCGCCCAGGGTTAAGGGTCAGTAGCCAGCGCGCCATTACCGCTTGCCAGGGGTAGCGACCCGTTGCTTCAGGCTCGGCGGAAGTTTCTGAATCAGCGGCAGATTCATCATCCACCGTAGCAGAACGGGCGATGAGCGCGGAAGGGTTTTCAGTCGCGTCCGCTGCTTGAAAGGCGTCAGACTGGTTTGGGTTCATAATGGTCCCGTTCCCATTCCTCAAGAACACCATACCCACATCGTATTTGGGGCGCGATTCCGTTACTCATGACGCGTCTCGCGCTGAGCCTTCGCGACAACATCGAGTAATTTCTGCCGGGTAAATGGTTTGGCAAGCTGCCCCACCGACTGCGGAATGTCCGGCTGCGACATCCGGACTATGGAGGACATGAGGATAATCTGGTGGCGCGCGGCTCGCAATTGCGGGTCTGAGCTTATCTCCTGGACGACCGCCATTCCATCTAGAAGCGGCATGACAACATCGAGCAAGACAATATAGGGCTCCGCCGCCGCACGGAGATGAATCAGCGCCTCCTTCCCGTCAACGGCGGTGACAACCCGATACCCGTGCGCGGTCAGCACTGTCGAGATCATCTCACGGATGGACGCGCTGTCATCAACGGCAAGAATGGGCGCGTGGTCTGGTGTCGTCATACCTGATCCTTTAGCCGCCTTCGTGAAGGACGCTCTGTCGCAGTCATCATGACGTCATCGCGATGTCCGCATCACGTGAAGTGAATGTATGAGACAACCCAGCCTTCTGTCAAAGCGCGGCGCGCTCCCATCGTTACCGCCTGTGATCAGGAGCGTGTCGCCTGGGTGCTTCCGCCGTTCTTCGCTTCGACATAGCGCGCGAGAATAAAGACCATGTCAGAGAGTCGGTTAAGGTATCGCAGCGCTTGCGTCTCGCCGAGCGCGCCTTGATGTTCCAGCCGCGCGGTCAGGCGCTCGGCCCGCCGGATAATTGTACGCGCGAGATCGAGCGCCGCCCCTACCACAGAGTCTCCAGGGATGACGAACTTATTGGGGATCTCAACCTCGTCTTTCAGGTCACGCTCTACCTCTTCCAGCCAGGAGACGCGCTCTGCGGCGATGCGAAAGTTGACTGCTTCGCGGTTTTCCGGAGGGGTCGCCAGCTCCGCCATAAGCAGATAGAGGTCGCGTTGAGCCGTCAGAATAATGTCACGCACCTTGGGGTCATTGGAATGGGCGCGCGCGAGGCCAAGCGCTGACGTAGCCTCATCCACTGTGCCGAAGGCCTCAGGGCGGCTATCATACTTCGGCACTCGCTGTTCACCCAGGAGACTTGTGTATCCGGTGTCGCCGCCCCCCGTTGTCACCTTCGCCATCAGCGCGCTTCACCTTTCTTGAAATTTTCGTATTATCTACCGCGCCAGTGGTCGCCCATAGCGCCAGGCGCATAAGGACCAGGCAGGGTAAAGCCCCATACAAGAGTATAAAACGGGTAAGAGCTAAACACCCAAAAATGTTGAAAACAGCGATATCTGCGCTGCGCGCGCGATTAACGTTGATTTACTTGACGTTAACGTAAGCATCCGGCATACTACGTCAAACAGATATGAGCCAGGCGCGCCAAGCAGGTTGAGAGGAAAGCGCGATGCGAGAGAGCTCTCCAGACATGAGCGCGCCTGCCCCTACGCCCAAGATGTTGACCATCGGCGACCTCGCCCGGGAACTGGACATCTCGACCCGCACAATCCGCTACTACGAAGAGCGCGGCCTGCTCAGCCCGCAGCGCACCGAGAGCACCCAGCAGCGTCTCTACACGCCGCGTGACCGCGTGCGGCTCAAACTGCTCCTACGGGCAAGAGGCCTGGGGTTCGCGCTGGACGATATTCGTGAGTTATTCGAGATCTATGACGCCACACATGATGAACGCCGACAGGAGGAGCGACTACGCCTCATGATCCTGGAGCGGCTGGGACAGGTCGAGGCGCAATTACGCGATCTGACTGACTTGCGTGATGAATTGCGCGACGCGCTCGCGCAGGTGGAATCCCGACTGACAGAGAAGGACACGTTCCGGTAGGTTGGACGCGCGCGATGGGGCCATTCGCTGGTGAATGGAGGCGTAGTCGCATGGGAACAGTGGAGTCTATCTTTCGCGCAGGCCTATTCACTGGCAAGACCGCGGTGGTAAGCGGCGGTGGCACGGGTATCGGGCGAGCCATCGCGTGTGAGCTCGCCAGTCTTGGCGCGACGGTGATTATCTGTTCGCGTTCGGCTGAGCATATAGAGCCCACACGTGCGGAAATCGAGGCGGCGGGTGGTCACGCTATCGCGCTGATCTGCGACATCCGCGACGTGGACGCCGTCGAGGCGTTCTGGAGCGACGCCATCGAACGCGCCGGTCCCGTAGACGCGCTGGTCAATAACGCTGGTGGCCAGTTCCTCAGCCCAGCTGAGCTGATTTCTCCGGGAGGCTGGCGCGCGGTCATCGAGACTAATCTGACGGGCGCCTTCAACATGTCACGCGCCGCCTTTTTGCATGGCTTTCGCGAGCGAGGCGGAACGATTGTCAACATCGTCGCCGATATGTGGCGCGGTTTTCCCGGCATGGCGCATACGGGAGCGGCGCGGGCAGGCGTAGTCAACCTCACCCAGACGCTCGCGCTGGAATGGGCTGCGGCGGGTGTGCGCGTCAACGCGGTGGCGCCGGGGCTGATTAACTCCAGCGGGCTGAAGACCTATCCAGAAGCGGTTCGAGCGCAACTTGACGCTATCGCCCGGGATATTCCCGCCCGGCGCATGGGCACAGAGGAGGAAGTCGCGGCGGCGGTCCTGTTCCTGCTTTCCCCCGCTTCCGCTTTTATCTCGGGCGCGACACTGCGCGTGGACGGCGCCGGCTCACTCTACCGCCTGCAAGGCTATGCCATCCCTGAACATGCGGCGTGGCCCGCGTTCGGCGGAAAAGGAGATGATGCGGGATGAGCGTTCTGCCCAGCGCGATCAATCCGAGGAGCGAAGAATACCGCCAGAATTATGAGGCGATGCGCGCCCTGGTGGATGAGCTTCACGCGCGACAGGTGCGCGTCCGTGAGGGTGGCAGCGCGCGCGCGCGTGAACGCCACGTGGCGCGTGGCAAGCTGCTGCCACGCGAGCGGGTGGAGCTGCTGCTCGATCCCGGCGCGCCGTTCCTGGAATTGAGCACACTGGCGGGATGGGAAATGTACGGCGATGAGTCGCCTGGTGGCTCGCAGATCAGCGGAATTGGCGTCGTCAATGGCGTCGAGTGCATGATAAGCGCGAATGACGCCACCGCCAAAGGCGGGGCCAGCTATCCCATCACGGTCAAAAAAGCGCTGCGCGCCCAGGAGATTGCCGCGCAGAATCACCTGCCATGCGTCTATCTCGTTGAGTCAGCGGGCGCGAATCTGCTCTACCAGGCGGAATTTTTCGCTGATCTTGGCGGACGCACATTCGCCAACCAGACGCGTATGTCAGCTACTGGCATCCCCCAGATCTCACTCGTCTTTGGCAACTCAACGGCGGGTGGCGCCTACATACCCGGTCTTTCAGACTACACCGTGCTCGTCAAGCGGCAGGCGAAAGTGTTCCTGGGCGGCCCACCGCTGGTGAAGATGGCGACCGGCGAGGAAGTGGATGACGAAGCGCTGGGTGGCGCTGAGATGCACACCCGCGTCTCTGGCCTTGGTGACTATCTCGCGGAAGATGACGCCGACGCTATCCGTCTGGGTCGTGAAATCATCGGTCAGTTGAACTGGCGCAAACAGATTCGAGCGCAGTTGGCGGCGCCCGAGGAGCCACGATACGACCCCGATGAGTTATTTGGCGTGATCCCCTGTGACCCGCGTCACCCGTTTGACATACGCGAGGTCATCGCGCGCGTCGTGGATGGCTCCCGCTTTGAGGAATTCAAGCGGGACTTCGGACCGACGCTGGTCTGTGGCCATGCGCGCGTCAACGGTTTCCCGGTGGGTATCCTTGGCAATAATGGTGTGCTCTTCTCTGATTCCTCCATGAAAGCGGCGCAATTCATCCAGCTTTGCAACCAGTCACGCACGCCGCTGGTGTACCTCCAGAACATCACCGGCTTTATGGTTGGGCGCAAATATGAGGAGGAAGGCATCATCAAGCATGGCGCGAAGATGGTGAACGCCGTCGCGAACTCGAACGTCCCCCAGTTTACCGTGATCGTCGGTGGAAGCTTTGGCGCGGGCAACTATGGCATGTGCGGGCGCGCCTACGACCCGCGCCTGTTATTCACCTGGCCGAACAGCCGCATCGCGGTGATGGGCGCGGAACAGGCGGCGGGGGTGTTGGCGATCATTCAGGAGGATGCCGCGCGAGCGCGAGGCGCGGAGCCTGACCGCGCCCAGATTGAAACGCTGCGCGAGATGGCGCGGCAGAAACTCGAAAAAGAGTCATCGGCCTACTACGCGACCGCCCGGCTGTGGGACGATGGTGTCATTGACCCACGCGATACGCGCATGGCCCTCACAGTCGGCCTTTCTATATCGTACAACCGCGACTGGGTATCAGATGGCGCGCCGCGCTATGGGGTTTTCAGGATGTAAGGTGGTTTTCCCGTGCGGCGAGCCTCACATTTCTGGCGCGCGTTGAGCGCGAAACGCGAGGAGCGTGGTCATGAAGTTCACAGCAGAGCACGAGATGTTCCGTCAGAGCGTTCGCCGTTTCGTGGAACAGGAGCTGAACCCCCATGTGGATGAGTGGGAGGAGGCGGGTATCTGGCCAGCGCATGAAGTGCTGCGTAAGATGGGAGACCTCGGTTTCCTGGGGCTATCCTATCCCGAAGAATTCGGGGGGCAGGGTCTGGATTTCTGGTATACCGTCGTCTTCTGTGAGGAGCTTGGAAAGACCGACTGTTCGGGCGTGCCGATGGGCATTACCGTTCACACGGATATGTGCACCCCCGCGCTAGCTGAGTTCGGCTCAGATGAGCTGCGGAAGCGGTACCTGGAACCCAGCCTGCGTGGCGAGTATGTTGGCTGCATCGGTGTCACCGAGCCTGACGCTGGCTCAGATGTCGCCAGTATCCGCACACGCGCCATCACGGATGGTGATGACTGGGTTATCACCGGGCGCAAGCTCTACATCACGAATGGCACGCAGGCCGATTGGGTCTGCCTGCTGGCGCGCACCAGCGAGGAGCACGGCTACCACGGCATGTCCCTTATCATCGTGCCCACTGACACCCCTGGATTCAGTGTCAGCCGCAAGCTGCGCAAGCTCGGCAACCTCTCCAGCGATACCGCTGAGCTGGTCTTCGATGGCGCTCGCGTCCCGCGCGCCAATACCGTCGGGCCTGAGGGCATGGGGTTCATCCTTCAGATGCGCCAATTCCAGCGCGAGCGACTTGTCGGCGCGATTCTGGCCTATAGCTCAATGGAGAAAGTCATCCGCCGGACTATTGAATACACCCGCCAGCGCCAGACATTCGGCGCGCCGCTGATTGACAACCAGATTGTCCATTTCCGGATAGCGGAGCTTCTGACCGAGATCGAAGCGTTGAAAGCGCTGTGCTACACGGCGGTCGAGAACATGATCGAAGGGCAGGACATCACCCGCCTCGCTTCGATGGCCAAGCTCAAGGCGGGCCGCCTATCGCGTGAGGTCGCCGATAGCTGTCTCCAGTTCTATGGTGGCATGGGCTACATGGAGGAGACGCCGATCTCGCGCGCCTATCGCGACTCCCGCCTGCTCTCCATCGGCGGCGGCGCGGATGAGGTGATGCTGGGTATCATCGCCAAGCTGGAGGGTATCCTCCCCGGCAAGCGGAAAGGGTAGGGCGTATGTACCGCATCGGCTCCGCTGAGGGTTTCTACGGTGACGACGTGGCGCGCGCGCTGCCGATGATTGAGCGTGGACTGGTGGACGTTGTCTGCTTTGAGGCGCTTTCAGAACTGACGCTCGCTATCCTGCGGCGTGACCAGATGCGCGATCCACAACTTGGGTACACGCGCGATATCGAAGTCATCGCTGAGCGCATTCTGCCAGTGGCGTACGCGCGCAAGATCCCCCTCATCACTAATGGCGGGGGCCTCAATCCATTGAGCGCGGCGGAGGCCACACGCGCCACTGCGGAGCGCCTTGGCTTGCGTGGGCTGAGGATCGCTGTCGTTACCGGTGACGACCTGCTTCCGCGCCTGCCCGATCTGCTCGCCGCCGGTGAACTCTTCACGAACATCGAGACAGGCGAGCCGCTGCGGCTGGAAGGCGCGCCTATCGTGACCGCGAACGCCTACCTTGGAGCCAGGCCCATCATGGGCGCCCTGGCGGATGGCGCTGACATCGTCATTACCGGACGTATCGCGGATCCCGCGCTCTACCTAGCGCCACTCGCCCACTATTTCGGCTGGCGCGATGATGAGTGGAACCGCCTCGCGAGCGGCTCCATCTGCGGACACTTGCTGGAGTGCACAGGCCAGATCGTTGGTGGCAACAGCCTGGCCAGCATAGACCTCATGGAGCCAGAGGCGCTTGCGAATCCCGGATACCCAATCGCTGAAGTGGAGGCGGACGGCTCGTTCACCATCACAAAAGTTCCCGGCGCTCCTGGCCGTGTCTCGCTGGAGACAGTCAAGGAGCAATTGCTCTATGAGATGCATGATCCACGCGCTTATATCACTCCGGATGTGGTGGCGGACATCACCACGCTGCGTCTGGAAGACGGCGGCGTGGACCGTGTGCGTGTGAGCGGTGTGACTGGCAGGGCCACGACCAGCTCACTCAAGGTCAATATCGCGCGTCTGGAAGGCTACAGCCGCGAGTTAATCTTCACGCTTGGCTGGCCACGCGCCTGGCGCAAGGAAGAGCAGTTGCGCGGCATGCTGGAGGCTGCCTGGCGTGACTTGCCGATCACCCGTGTTGAGTACACCCACCTGGGACTCGATAGTCTGTTTGGCCCTATTGAGCCACCGCCATCTGACCCGATGGAGCTCGTCACGCGCGTGATGCTCACCGCCGCTGACGCCGCCACGCTCAAAGCCGCCGTGCGGCGCGCTATGGCGCTGGGGTTATCCGGCCCGGCGGGGATGTCTGTCTCCGGCGGCACGGTTGGAGCCGAGCCCCGGCCACTGCTGGGGCTGTGGCCCGCGTTGATTCAGCGGGAGCGTGTCGAGCCGCATGTCTCCGTCACTATGCTGGAGGTGTCATGATGTCCACGCGCGATGGCCCGCCGATCCGGCGCGTCTTCGACCTTGCGTACGGGAGAGCCGGTGACAAGGGCGATATCGCCAATGTCAGCGTGATCGCGCGCTCGTCCGCCGCCTATGCCGAGCTCAAGGAGAATCTGACCGCCGGGCGCGTGCGGGCGCGTCTGGGCGCGCTCTCGCGCGGCCCGGTGGAACGCTATGAGTTGGACAACATTGAGGCCCTGAACTTCGTCCTTCACGGTGCGCTGGATGGTGGCGCGACACGCTCACTACGCATTGATGGACTGGGCAAGTCGCTGGCGGGCATCATCCTGTACATGCCAGTGGACGCGCCCGAGCCAGGCGGAGACGCCAGATGACGGACATGTGGGAGTCGGGAAGCGAGGTCGCGTGTGGTCGCGAGTAAGCCTTTCCTGATCCGAAAGATGCTCATCGCGAACCGGGGCGAAATCGCGCGCCGCATCGTGCGGACCTGTCGCCAGATGGGCATAGCGACAGTCGCCGTTTTTCCTGACGCCGATGAGGGCTCGCTCCACGTCATCGAGGCGGACGAGGCGATCCGGTTGAGCGGCGCCCCCCCAACAGCGGCCTATCTCAACATCGAGGCGCTGGTCGCAGCGGCGCGGCGGACTGGCGCGGACGCCGTTCATCCCGGCTACGGATTCCTCGCGGAGAACGCCATGTTCGCCGCCGCGTGCCTTGACGCTGGACTCATTTTCGTCGGCCCCACACCGGATGTCATCGCGCGCATGGGCAGCAAGCGCGCGGCGCGGCGCCTGATGGCGCAGGCTGGGGTGCCAGTCATTCCCGGCTACGACGGCGACGACCAGTCTGATGAGCGGTTGCTGTCCGAAGCCGCCCGCATTGGGTATCCAGTGATACTCAAGGCTTCGGCGGGTGGCGGCGGAAAGGGGATGCGCCTTATCGCTGGCCCTGATGACGCGCCGCAAGCGATCGCCGCCGCGAGACGTGAGGCGCTAGCGGCCTTTGGCGATGAAACGCTGCTGATTGAGCGCGCAATCGTCAATCCACGTCATATCGAGTTCCAGATCTTCGGTGACCAGCATGGCGCGCTTGCGCATCTCGGTGAGCGTGAGTGTTCGATTCAGCGCCGCCACCAGAAGATCATTGAAGAGACACCCGCGCCGGGCCTGACCTCCGCGCTGCGCGAGCGCATGGCTGACGCCGCGCTTACTGTCGGGCGGCTGCTCAATTACTCCAACGCTGGCACGGTTGAGTTCGTCCTCGACGCGGATGGTGAATTCTATTTTCTCGAGGTCAACACGCGCCTTCAGGTCGAGCACCCTGTCACTGAGCTGGTGACAGGACTCGATCTCGTGCGCTGGCAGATCGAGGTCGCGGAAGGGCGACCGCTGCCCTTGTCCCAGGAGAAGATCACAGCCACTGGTCACGCGATCGAAGCGCGGCTCTACGCTGAAGATCCCGCGAATAGCTTTCTGCCCTCGACTGGCCGGCTCGTCCTGTGGCGCGAGCCGGAGAACGCGCGAGTGGACAGCGCGGCGCGCACAGGAGACGAGATCACGCCGTACTTCGATCCACTCATCGCCAAGATCAGCGCTCATGCCGCGACACGTGAGCAAGCCGCGCGGCGCCTGGCGTACGCGGTCGAACATACGGTGGCGCTCGGCATCCGCACGAACAGCGAGTTTCTGTCACGGACGCTGCGCCACCCCGCCTTCCTGGAAGGTGACACGACAACCACGCTCATCGAACGCATTGGCGCTGAGCTTTTTGGGCCAGATGGCGCCGCGCTAGGTGAGCCTTCCAGCCCCGAAATGGCGGCGCTGTTCGCCGCGCTGGCGCGCGCGGGCGATGGCGCATCCTGGAAACGGCGAGGCTGGCGCAACAATCCCGGCCACGCCCGCATCGAGCGGTTTACTCCGCGCGACCACGGCGTCAGTACGCATGCGCCAGAGCATACCATCACCGTCCGCCTCACCCCAGCCGGAGCGGCCTGCTATACGGGGTCTTGCGTCTCGGCGCGTGGCGTGTGGAACATGCGTGTTCGCATACATGAGCGCGCGGGCGGACAGATCATGGCGGAAGTGGACGGATATATCCTGAGCGCCTGCGTCGCGGAGGGCGGCGCGCATACCTGGTGGGTCGCGATCTCTGGAAGGACGCAGATTCTGACCTGGCTGCCTCCACTGCCAGAGCCAGGTGAACGCAGACCGTCCGCCGGCTCGCTCGTGGCCCCGATGCCAGGGGTCGTAGTCGCGCTCCTGGTTGAGGTGGGGCGACATGTGCGCGCGGGCGATCCGTTGATGACGCTGGAAGCGATGAAAATGGAGCATACCATACGCGCCCCCTGGAATGGCGTTGTCACCGCGACCCGTTTCACTGCGGGCGAGCAGGTAGGAGCTGGCGCCCTCGTGCTGGACATCGAGCCTGAGACTGAGGCGGACGGATAGTTCGCTCAGCGGATACAATACCAACTGGGCGGGCCAGAAGCGCAGTGGCTTTTATCCAATAGACATATAGGGGAGACACCAGTGATGGACGACAACGCGAAACTCGCCAGTATCCGGGCCGAACTGCCTGTGACCGAGCGCTACATCTATATGAACACGGGCACGAATGGCCCGCTTCCCAATCGCGCTCATGAGGCGCTCCTCGCCTGTGCACAGCGGGAACTCACCGAGGGCCGTATCTCTCCCACCGCGTTTGCGCAGATGCTGGATTCACTCCAGCGGACACGGGATGCGATGGCGGGCGTCCTCGGCTGTGATCCCGGCGATGTCGCCCTCACTCACAACACGACTGAAGGCGTCAACATCGCTCTCATGGGGATTGACTGGCGCCCTGGCGACGAGATTGTCACCGCGACCACAGAACACCCAGGCGTGCTGTACCCTGTCTACCTGCTCCATCAGCGCTATGGTGTCCGCATTCGCATGACCGATATCGGCAAGCCTGGCGTGAACGTGGCTGGCGCGCTACGCGACGCGCTTGGCCCCCGCACGCGCGCCGTCGCGCTCTCGCACGTCTCCTGGTCAACAGGCGTGACGCTGCCACTCGCGGAACTGGTCGAATTGACCCATCGAGCGGGCGGCCTGTTCATCTGTGACGCTGCGCAATCATGCGGCATGGTTCCCTCACAGACGCTTGATCTCGGCGTTGACGCTTACGCGTGTTCGGGGCAAAAATGGCTCTGCGGGCCAGATGGAACAGGCGCGCTCTTCACGCGGCGGGACCGTCTCGGTGACATTCAGCCTACATTCGCTGGCTATCACACCATCCAGCATGGGATGAGTGACTTCGAAGGCCACTTTGTCCCCACCCCTGGCGCGCAGCGCTTTGAGGTCGCCACTATTAACCCCGCCAGCGCAGCGGCGTTTACCGCCAGTCTACGCTGGCTTACAGAAGAAGTTGGCTGGCAGTGGGTGTATGAGCGCATCTTGCGACTTGGGCGTCTATGCCACGACCAGCTTTCCCGGCTTGATGGCGTCACAGTTCTCACGCCACGTGACCTGATGGCTGGCCTCGTCCACTTCACGGTAGACACGATGGCGCCCGCCGAAGTAGTGAAACAGCTGGCTGAGGAGCGCATTCTCATCCGGGCGATTCCTGATCCAGGTGTGTTGCGCGCCTCGATTGGCTTTTACAACACCGAGGAAGAAATCACGCGGCTTGCCGCCTGTATCGCGGCGATCGCGCGGGGAAGCTGACCCGCTTACCTCACCCAGACTGGCGCGTGGATATTCAGGTAGATGACCGCGGCGCATACGCCTCCCAGCGTGATGAACGCCACAATGTCGCGCGCGCCGAGACGAAGCCGCCGCAGTTTCGTCCGGCCACGCCCACCCCGATAGCCGCGCGCCTCCATCGCGATAGTCAGCGCCTCAGCCCGCTTGAATCCACCCAGAATCAGTGGGACGAGGAGCGGGCCAATATTGAGCGCGCGAGTAATGAAATTGCCCGAATCAATCTTGACGCCACGCGCGGCGCGCGCCTTGATGAGCCGTTCGAGCTCACTGATGAAGATCGGCACGAACTTCAGCGCCACCACCATCACCATGGACGCCTCGTTGATGGGCGCCCCAATCCGCTGCAGCGGTGAGAGCAGCGACTCCACGCCATCGGCGACATCCACAAGCGTCGTAGTGAATGTCAGAAGGTTCACAAAATAATAGAGCAACAGCGCGCGCAGGTTGATGAGCGCGCTGGCCAGCAGGCCCTCAACCGTCACACTCAGCGGCCCCCAGCTCCAGAGCGTGTGCGGATGAGGAACGCTGGGCTGATAAAACAGCACCTGGAAGACGTAAATCACCGTCAGAAACACAATCGCCGGGCGCAGGCTCACAGCGATGAAGCGTGGCGAGATGCGGGAAAGCGCCAGCATGAACAGTCCAAAAAGCGCCAGCGCCCCGAACGCCGTGAACGACGAGACAAGCGAGATCACGACGATCAGCGCAATGAGCCCCAGCACCTTGACGCGTGGGTCCAGGCGGTGCAGGACCGAGCCTGAGTTGACATATTGTCCAATCGTGATGTTCCGCGATAGTTCCATCATAACGCGGCCTCCTCACCGGACGCGCTTGATACACGTGGCGCTGGGAGCAGCCGCGTGAGCAGGTCCGCTTCCAGCGCGTCGAGATCCAGGCAGGAGGTATCCAGGTCGGGAACGACGGTGGCGAGTTCCAGCGCGAGACGGGATACGCCGGAGAGGCCGATGCCCAGTCGCTCCAGCGCGGGAAGCTGGCGCATAACCTCGCGTGTCGTCCCCTCAAAAGTGACTTTCCCCGCGTCCAGGACATAGATGTAGTCCGCCATGTCCGCTACATCGTCCAGGCTGGATGTCATATACACGACGGTTAGCGCGCGCTCGCGCCGGAGCGCGCGAATGAGCGCGATAAATTCGGCGCGTCCCTGCGGATCAAGGCCAGCGGTTGGCTCATCGAGCGCCAGTGTCTCTGGATTCATCGCCAGCGCGCCCGCGATCGCCACGCGCCGCTTCTCGCCACCGCTCAGCGCGTAGGTATACCGGTTGCGGAATTCTTCATACGGCAGTCCAACCGCCTCCAGGCACTCCCGGACGATCCGTCGCGACTCCGCCAGCGGCGTCTTGCGCCTGATGAGTCCAAACGCGATATCTTTGCCGACGATATCTTCAAGAATCTGGCTGTCAGGCGATTGATAGACCACGCCGACCGCAAGGCGCAATTTCTCGATGTCAAAGCCGGGCTCTCCGGTGTCGGCGCCATTATAGAACACCATTCCCCGGCCAGGCTTGATGATCGCGTTGAGACAGTCGAGCAGTGTGGATTTTCCCGACCGGGTTGGCCCAACGAACGCCACGAACGCGCCACGCGGGATCCGGCTGTCGAGCTCATTCAACGTCTGCTGCGCGAATGGGGTGCCACGCAGATGGGTAAAGGACAGCTTGCGCGTTTCCAGCACAGGCGGCTGGGTCGCGCCTGGCTGGCTCGCTGGCGGCGCGCCTGTCCCGGCGCTATCCGCAGTCGCGCCATCACTCCCGGGCGCTTCACGCATGACGTTTCCCCAGGTCTCTTTCTCAGGCGCATAGGGACGGAGTTGGGTGACAAGCTCCTCTGCAAGAATACTGTCAGGTTGGATATCGTAGCCGCGCGCGCGCAGCCGCCGCGACAGCAGGGTCACTGGAGGCGCCTCCAGTCCCAGCGCCCGCAGGCGCTCCACCGCGCCAAACACCTTGCGCGGTGTCCCCTCTAACGCGATCCTGCCCTGACGCATGACAAGAACATGATCGAAGGAAACGGCCTCCTCCATGCGATGGGTAATGTAGATGGCGCCGATACCGCGTTCGCGGGCGAGCTGGGTAACGGTGGCGATCAGTTGCTCCGCGAGGTTGGGCGGAAGCATGGTGCTTGGCTCGTCCAGCACGATATACCGCGGCTCCATCGCCAGCACTCCGGCGATGGCGACGCGCTGACGCTGGCCGACCGAGAGCTCATTCAGCGGTGTCATGAGATAGGGCGTGAGCTCCATCAGCTTGATCGCGTCATCAACTCTGCGCTGGATCTCGCTGCGCGGCAACCCCAGATTTTCCGGGCCGAACGCGACATCGTCTATGAGCGTGTTGGTGATGAGCTGGTCATCAGGGTTCTGGAAGACAAGCCCGACCAGCCGTCTCGCCTCCCAGCGGTGGACGCGGTCTCGCGTATCAATGCCATCCACTATGACCGTGCCAGATTGAGGCGTGAGGACACCCGTCAGCAACTTGGCGAGCGTACTTTTACCCGACCCGTTCTGGCCGAGCAATCCCACGATCTGGCCCGGCGCGATGGCAAGCGTAATTTCCGTAACCGCTGGGGGCGTATCAAGGTTTTCGCGTCCGTATCGGTACTCTACGCTAGTGACTTCGAGCATATGAAGCGGCAGTGACTTTCCCGCGCGGGCCTCGCGGCCTGGAAGACACGCCACAGCCCGCAGGAGCCGCATCGTTTGCGCGGCTCTCGCGGCTGTGAAACGAGTTAGTACGGCAAATCTTCGCGCTTCTTGCGGTCTGGCGCGCGGAGAATCTGGTTGCGCGTGATATAGACCGCCCGCGTGATCACAATCGTCAAAATCGTCGCCAGAACCGCCTCGGCGATCGCTTGAGGCAGCACAAGCGGCACGATAGCGAGTGGCAGGTAGCCACGCCAGATAGCGATAGCCAGCACGAGTATGGTGTTGGTCGCGGATCCCACGAATCCCGCGGCGCCAGCGGCGAAATCAAGCTGGATGCGTTTAAGCGCCACAAAAACGATCCACGGCGTCAGGCCAATGATGATTCGGGGCGCCACTGAGACCAGAGGGTCCCTGAACAATGGGGTTGTCGCGCGTGTAAAACTCAACAGGCCAAACGTGAGGCCGGTTACCATACCGACCAATGGCCCTTCAAGCACACTACCAAGGATTGTCGGGATATGCTCAATTGTTGCGGACCCCGTGGCGTTAGGCAGCGGAATAAAGCCAATGCCAGGCACGAGGCCCAGGATGATGGTCAGCGCGACAAGGACGGCTGCGGTCACGATCCGGGATGTGGTAAAGGTGAAAACGCTAACCTTCCGGTCAGCGGTCAACTGGCTCATGGATTGTCTCCTCTGGATGAGACCTTGCGTTGGGGGCGCGCCAGCGCGCTCCCTGTTCAGCGAAACACCGCTGATAATAGTTGACATGATACCGCACAGACGGCCTTTGGCCTAGTCCTGTGTTAGCGGATATGCCCGGGTCGCGTAAGATCGCCTGATACGTGTCCCTGGTAAGACTGATGAGAAGCGCATCCCTGTATTTCCTGAGGAGTTAACCGATGCCTGAGCGATTCGATGATATCTGCGATGTGCCGGGGATTCTGGTTGGGCACGACACTTTGAGCGACGCGGCCACAGGCTGTACGGTCATCATCTGCCAGCGCACCGCGCTCGGCGCGGTGGATGTGCGGGGTGGCGCGCCCGCGACACGTGAAACCGACCTGCTCTCGCCGCTGTGCATGATGCGCGAGGTTCATGCCATTTGCCTCTCCGGCGGCAGCGCTTTCGGACTGGAGGCCGCGTCGGGTGTGGCGCGCGCGCTGGAGGAACGCGGCATCGGGTTCGATGTCGGTGTCACGCGCGTGCCGATCGTTCCCGCCGCGTCACTTTTCGATCTCAATACAGGCTCGGCGACGGTGCGCCCTGACGCCGCATCCGGTGTACGGGCGCTCGAAGCCGCCGCTGGTAGTCCCGTCGCACAGGGCAGCGTCGGCGCGGGAACTGGCGCGACTGTGGGAAAGACGGGCGGCCCGGGATTACACGTCAAGGGCGGTCTGGGGAGCGCAAGCGGGACCCTGCCGGATGGCCATACCGTCGGAGCGCTTGTGGCCGTCAACGCCGTGGGCGACATCTACGACCCCGATACAGGCGCCATCGTGGCCGGGGCGCGCCATCCATCTGGTGTAGGCTGGCTGAACGCGACGCCTCAGCGGCTGACCTCTCAGACAAATCCGTTCGCGGGCGGAAACACAACGATCGGCGTCATCGCCACGGACGCGCCGCTGAGCAAGGCGGGACTGGCGAAGGTCGCCCAGATGACACATGACGGCTATGCGCGCGCGATTCGCCCAGTGCACACCCCTTTCGATGGCGATACGATCTTCGCGCTTTCCACCGCGAACACAGAGGCGGCGGGGAACGAGGCGCCTCTGTTGGGTCTGGTAGGCGCCATGGCGGCGCACGCCATGGAACGCGCGATTGTGAAAGCGGTCAGGGCCGCGACCTCGCTTGGCGGCGTCCCCGCGCTCCGCGACCTCGCGTGGGCGCGCTCAATTGAGGAGCAGATATGAGGCAGGCGACGGAACGAACAAAGCGGGCGGCGCGCTCAACACGTGAATCGTCAGCCGCGGACGGAAATGACGCCTTCCAATCCCGGCTGACAGCTCTACGCGCTGACGTGGCGCGCTACGCGAAGAAGATGCATGACAGCGGCCTTGTGCGGGCGACGCAGGGCAACCTGAGCGCGCGCGACCCGGATTCCGGGCTGGTCTGTATCACCCCGAGCGGCGCCGAGTACGACTCGCTCAGCGCGGAGGATATCGTCGTCGTGACAGCCGGCGGCGAGATTGTCGAGGGGCGCTGGAAGCCCAGCCTGGAGACGCCCACCCATCTCGCGGTCTACCGGCGGCGCGCGGACGCCGGCTGCGTCATGCACACCCATTCCATCTACGCGACCGTGTTCGGTGTCCTCTACCGCCCCTTTCCGATGGTCCTCGCCGAGTCAGCTTACTGTCTGGGCGGCGAGGTCCCCATCGCGCCCTACCAGGAATCAGGCGCCCCAGAGTTCGCGGAGATGGTGACGGGCTATCTGGGCGTTGGCCCGGCGGTTATCTGGGGCAACCATGGCGCGATGGTGGTGGGGCGGACAATCGCGCTGACGTACTCCATAGCT